>DASZKO010000092.1:0-55682 GCA_035605655.1 Caulobacteraceae bacterium
AGCCAGAGCCTGATCTTCACCGCCGGATCGACCGGCGAGGCGGTGCTGGGCGGCGCCTTCACCGGCAAGGTCCATGGCTTCTCCACCGGCGGGAAAAACCAGATCGACCTGACGAACCTGGCCTTCGGCGGCGACACGGCCAGCTACGCCGGCTCGGCGAAGGGGGGCACGCTGAGCATCCTCGACGGCTCCAGCACCGTCGTCGCCACGATCAAGTTCAGGGGCGACTACACCCACTCGACCTTCATCCTTTCCGACGACGGCTCGGGCGGCACGGTGATCACCGACCCGCCGAGGGTGACCACCCTCGCCTCGGCCATGGCAGTGTTCGGGGCCGTCGGCGGGACCTCGACGGCGACCGCGACGCAAGCCGCCGCGCCGACCAACCCGCTTGCCAGACCGGGCGGGTGAGGCGGTCCCCTACCCCTTCTCACGCATCAATCGACCCTGCTCGCGTTTCCAGTCGCGCTCGGCCTCGGCGGCGCGTTTGTCGGGGGCGCTCTTGCCGCGGGCCAGGGCCAGCTCGAGCTTGGCCAGGCCCTTGTCGTTGAAATAGAGGCGGGTGGGGATGATCGTGCGGCCCTCGCGGCGCACCGCCCCGAGCAGCCTGTCGATCTGGCGGCGATGCAGCAGCACCCGGCGCGGGCGGCGAGGCTCGTGGTTGAAGCGATTGGCGCCGCCATACTCGGGAATGTAGGCGTTGACCCAGGTGATCTGGCGGCCATCGGCGGCGGCGTAGGACTCGGCGATGTTGGCCTTGCCCAGGCGCAGCGACTTGACCTCCGAGCCGGTGAGCGAAAGCCCCGCCTCGAAAGTCTCCTCGAGGACGTAGTCGAAGCGGGCCCGGCGGTTCTCGGCGATGAGCTTGCCGGCGCCCTTCAGGGCCGTCATGTCGCCCCCGCCTCGGCCATGGCGGCGAGGATCTCGTCCTTCACCGCCTCCGCGCATGGAGCGATGGGCAGGCGTGCCTCCCCGGCGATCAGGCCCAGGTGGGCCAGGGCGAACTTGGTCGGGGCCGGCGAGGCATCGAGGAAGAGCGCCTTATGCAGGCGGATCAGGCGTTCCTGCAGAGCCAGTGCCTCGCTCCATCGGCCGGAGAGGCAGAAGTCGAAGAATTGCGCGCAAGGCTTGGGGGCGACATTGGCGGTCACCGAGATGCAGCCGTGGCCGCCGTGGGCCATGTAGCCGAGCGCGCTGGGATCATCGCCGGAAAACAGGCCCCAGTCCGGGCCGCAGGCCAGGCGTTGCAGGCTCGGCCGGGACATGTCGCCAGTGGCGTCCTTGATCCCGATCACCGTCGACAGCTTCGCCAGGCGCGCCAGGGTCTCGTTGGCGATGTCGATGCTGGTCCGCGAGGGAACATTGTAGACGATGATCGGCAGGTCGCACGCCGCCGCGATCGCGGCGAAGTGAAGGTAGAGCCCCTCCTGGCTTGGGCGGTTGTAATAGGGGGTGACCACCAGGGCGGCGGCGGCCCCGGCGGCTTTGGCCTGGCCGGTGAGCGCGATGGCCTCGGCGGTGGCGTAGGAACCGGCGCCGGCGATCACCGGGACCCGCCCTGCGGCCGCCTCGACTGTGAGGGCGATGACGGCGCCCTGTTCCTCGTGGCTGAGCGTGGCGCTTTCGCCGGTCGTTCCCACGGCGACCAGCCCATGCACGCCGGCCGCGACCTGCCGGTCGACAAGCGCGGCCAGGGCCGCCTCGTCCACCGCCCCGTCGCGGAACGGTGTCACGAGGGCCGTGAAAACGCCCTTGAACGGAAAAGTCGCCATGGGGTGCAAAAAGTCGAATTGCGCCGCTTGACGTGGCGCGAGTTGAACATCAGTTGCGAACCCTTATTCGTCCGCCGGGGGCGAATCAAACCACAGATATCGGCAGGCAGGGGGACGGAGGACGGCTTTGGCTCAGGCCAGGCGGCGAATGATGCTGAGCGTTGCGGCGGCCGCTTGCGCGGGCCTGGCCGTCGCTCAGGGCGCCAGCAGCCCGCCCTATGTGAGCGCCCCGCCCTTCCAGACCGTAGCGCCAACCTACCCGGCGTCCTCGCCGGGCAACGACAGCGCCAATGTCCTGGCCGCCCTGGCCGCCGGCAAGAGCGGTGATGGCCTCAGGGCGCGCTCGGCGATGAACGCCATCTACGACCCCCTGGCCCGCAAGATCGCCTTGTGGGCCATGATCGACGGCGCCCCAACCGAGGTGAGCTTCGCCGAGGCCGAAAGCGCCCGTCGGGACCTGGCCGGCTGGCCGCGGGAAATGCGCCGCCAGGAGGCCGCCGAGGCTGGGCTCGGCCGCTCGGGGCTGTCCCCGGCCCAGGTCATCGCCTGGTTCGGCGGGGAGGCCCCGCGGTCGGGTCTGGGGGCCTTTGCGCTCGCCCAGGCTCTCAACGCGTCGGGCCAGCAGCCGGCCGCCGCCGAGGTCATCCGCCGGGCCTGGCGCACCCTTAATTTCGACCCAACGACACAGGCGGCGATCCTGGCCAGCTTCTCCGGCGTGCTCAGTTCCGACGACTACGCCGCCCGCCAAGCCCTGCTCTACAGCGCCGCCGCCGAAAGATCCTGGAAACATGGAAGCCAGGTCGGAGACGCCCTGCGGGCGGGCGATGCCGCCGGGGCCTACGCCGCGGCGGCGAATTCCGGGCTCACCACGGGCCCGGCCGGGGCCGAGGCGCAGTTCTACGCCGGCTGGATCGCCTTGACCCGGCTGAACGATCCCAGGCGGGCCGACGAACATTTCGCCAAGGTCGCCCTGGCCGGCCAGTCGCCGCTCACCCAGAGCCGAGCCTATTTCTGGCGTGGCCGGGCCGCCGACGCGGAAGGCGATGCGGTCAACGCCCAGCTCTTCTACGGCCAAGCGGCGCGCTATCTCACCACCTTCTATGGCCAGCTGGCGGCGGCGAAGATCGGCGAAACCACCCTCACGCTCGGCAAGGATCCGCCGATCACGGCGGCCGACCGCACGACGTTCGAGGCCCGCGATGTGATCCGCGCCGTCCGCTACCTGGCCGCGATCGGGGCCAAGGATGAATTCAAGATCTTCACCGCCGATCTCGCCGATAGCCTGCCCACCGCCGCCGACGAAGCGATGCTGGTCGATGTGGTTCGGGGCCTCGGCGACCAACAGGCGGCCATGCGGGTGGTGCGCAACGCCGCCAAGCGTAACCTCGTCCTGCCCGAACGCGGCTATCCCCTGGCGGCCGCGCCGGTGGGCTATGACGCGCCCGAGCCGGCCTTCGTACTGGGCATCGTCCGCCAGGAGAGCAGCTTCGATCCCCATGCCCATTCGGGGGTCGGGGCGCGCGGCATGATGCAGCTTATGCCGGCGACCGCCTCGACCCTGGCCCGCAGGCTGGGGATGGAATATTCGTCCTACGAGCTCGAGGATCCGGTCTACAACATGCGCCTGGGCGCGGCGTATCTGGGCCAGCTGGTGAGTCAGTTCAGCGGCTCGTACATCATGGCCGCGGCGGGCTACAACGCCGGGCCCGGGCGACCGACGCAGTGGACGACCCAATGCGGCGATCCGCGCAGCGCCGGCACCGATCCCCTCAACTACATCGAATGCATCCCCTTCTCGGAGACCCGCGATTACGTGATGCGCACCCTGGAGGCCACCGAGGTCTATCGCGCCCGCCTGCGCGGCGGCTCGGCGCCCCTGACGCTGGCCGGCGACCTGCGCCGCGGTTCCTACAGCTATCGCGCCTCCAACCCCTGAGCGGCCCGCCTGACCGCGACCACCGGACCGGCCGAGGTGTCCATGATTTCGCCTTGGAGGGCGAAAGCGGCCTCGAGGATCGTCGGGTCGAGGGCCTCCCGCGGCGCGGCTAGGGCGATCACCCTCCCCCCGCTCATCACCGCCAGACGGTGGCAGTTGCGGGCCGCCAGCGTCAGGTCGTGCAGGGTGACGACCACCGCCGCCCCGGCGTCGGCCCGGCGGGCGAGGATTTCCATGATCCGCAGGGCGGCATCCGGGTCGAGGCCGGCGGCCGGCTCGTCGGCCACCAGCAGGGGCGCGCGGGTGACGAGCAGGCGGGCCAGCAGCACCCTCGCGCGCTCCCCACCGGACATGTCGCGCACGCCGCGGCCGGCGAGGCGGGCCAGGCCCACCTCGGCGAGGGCTTCATTGGCCAGCACCCGCGCCTCGCCCGGCCCTCGGTGGGCGGCGCCGAGGGCGGCGATCCGCCAGGCGGGCATGTTCCAGGCCACCCGCCGCTCCTGGGGCAGGTAGCCGGCGAGGCCGGCGCGCTCGATTTCGCTCAAGGCCCCCGCCGGGCGGCCGGCCAGGCGCGCCTCGCCGGCGCTCAATCTCGCAACACCCAGGGCGGCCCGCAGGAGCGTGGTCTTGCCCGAGCCGTTCGCGCCGATCACCCCCAACACCTCGCCAGGCGCGGCGGCGACGCTCGCTTCGATGAGGACTGGACGTCCAGCCATTTCGACGCTGGCCCCGACGAGCTCGAGAGCGGGGGTCACGCCCGCCAGCTCCGCGCCGCCCGCCACGCCAGCAGGGCGAAGAGCGGCGCGCCGATCAGGGCCGTAACCACGCCGAGCTTGAGTTCCTCGTCGCTGGGAATGATCCGGGCGACGAGGTCGGCGAGAATCAGCAGGATGGCGCCAGCCAGCGCCGAGGGCGCGAGGGCGCGGGCCGGGTCGTCGTCCACCGCGCCCCGGGTGAGGTGCGGAGCGGCCAGGCCGACGAACCCGATCACCCCGGCCATCGCCACCGCCGCCCCGGTCAGAAGCGCCGCCCCGGCCACCGCGGCGGCGCGCAGCCTCGCCATCGGCAGACCGGAAAGTGCCGCCGTCTCTTCGCCGAGGGTGAGCTGGGTGAGGCCGCGGGCGGCGTAAGCGTTCAGGGCGGCGCCGAGAAGGGTGGGAAAAAGGGCGAGGCCGATGTCGCCCCAGCCGCGTCCGGCCGCCGAGCCCAGGAGCCAGTTCATCATCTCGTTGGTGGTCACCGGCGAGGGCGAAAGATTGAACACCAGGGCCGTGAGCGCGCCTCCCATGCCCGAAAGGGCGACGCCGAAGAGGATGAGGATCTCCGGCTCGCGCAGGTAGCCGGCCAGGACAGCGACCATCACCCCGGCGAAGAGCGCGCCGGCCATGGCCGCCGCCTCGACGACGCCCGGCGGTCCGGCCAGGCTCAGGGCGATAATCGCCGCCGCGCCGAGGGCGGCGAAGGCCGAGACGCCGAGCACGCCCGGATCGGCCAAAGGATTGCGCAACAGGCCCTGCATCACGGCTCCGGCCAAGCCCAACTGCGCGCCCACCAGTCCGGCCGCCGCGACCCGCGGGGCCCGCAACTGCCAGAGGATCACCCCCGGCGCCGAGTCCGGGTGAGCAAACGCCTGAGCGAACTGGCTCCAACTGAGGGACGTTTCGCCAAGCCCGATCGCGAGGGCGAAGCTCACGGCGAGCAAGGCGGCGAGGAGAAGATAGACCTTCAAGCCCACCCCTCGACAGTCAATGGCGTCGACCCCAGGCGGCCAGATCGCGGGAGCCATCCGCGGCGAACCAGGCCGGGCAGCCGAGGATGGCCGCTGGCAGGGAGACGGCGGCGCGGCGGGCGATGAGGCTTCTCAGGACCGGTTGCCGGCCGATACTCCACCGTTCGTAGGCCGCCATGTTCTGATCAAAGAAGCCGAGCACCAACAGGGCCGGCGGAGCCAGCGCCAGCCGCTCCAGGGAGATGACCCCAAACCCCGCCCGGGCGGCGAGGTTGGCGAAGCCGGCGGCGCGCAGCATGGCGTCGACCAGCGTCCCCCGGCCCATGGTGTCTCCGCCCGAGGTGACATAGAGCACGCCCCTCCCCCCTCCGGCCCCGGCGGCGGCGGCGAGTTCCCTGTCCATGCGCGCGATGAGAGCCTCGCCGGCAGCCGCCCGACCGAACGCCGCGGCCACCCGGCGGATATTGACCCGCACCCCCGGAAAGTCGGTCGCGTCGTCGAGGGTCACCACCTCGACCCCGCGCCGCTCCAGCGCCTCGACCAGACGGGGCTCGCCGCCCCAATAGCGGACAACCATGGTCGGCGTCGCCCCAAGGGCCGACTCCGCCGTCGCTCTCAGCCTCGGGAGGCCGGCGGCCTTGTCGCGCAGATAGGAGTCCGCGTTGAGCGCACGGCGGGAAAGGCCGACGATCGAGGCCCGCGGCGCGAGGGCCAGGACATATTGATCCGCACACTGATCGAAAGAGAGGACCCGTTGCGCGGCGGGCGCCGGACCGGCCAGGAGCATCGCCGCGCCCCAGGCGGCCAGAAGACGCACGTCGTCAGTCGGCAACGAGGCCGTGAAGCAGGCCCTCGAGCATGACCTTGGTCATCGTCTCCGGAGGGGCCCAGTCGATATGCGGCTTGGTCAGCATGAGGACGACCATGCCGTGGCAGGCGGTCCACAGGACCTGATGCACGGTGGCTGGATCGCCGCGGAGCCGGCCCTGGGCGGCGACCTCGCGGACCACCGAGGCGAAGCGGTCCAGGCATTCGGACCCCAATTGCATCGTCGCGTGCTCGCTGCGAAGGGAATCCACCGGCGCCGAACCGCAGAAGACCAGGCGGTAGGCGTTGGGATGACGGAAGGCGAAGTCGACATAGGCCTCGAGCATCATCCGCACCCGGGTGACGGCGTCGATCGGCATGGCCGAGATCTGACGATTGGAGGCCAGCAATTCCTCGATGGCGGCGCTGCAGATTTCCAGCAGAATCTGATCTTTGTCGGCGAAGTGCATGTAAAGCGCGGTGGAGGAGACGCCGACCTCGTCGGCAATCTTGCGGATGGTGGCCGCCTCATAGCCGTGAGCGACGAAGATGCGCTCGGCGGCCTCGAGGATTTCGGCGCGACGCAAGTGGCCATCGCCCTTGGCCTTCCGCGCCGAGCGGCGCGGCTCGTTCAAAATGGCGTTCACGAAGGGCCCTCTTCGGAAAAATTCAATCGTCCACTAAACGAGAATCGCGGCCTGACCGCAAGGCCAGGCCACTCCTCGCTGGCGCTCAAGCCGGCTCCATCGCCGCGGCCCGGGAGATGACGCTGTCGACGTAAGCGCGGCGGGCGTCGAACTCCTTGGCGATGTCCTCGTCGGCTTCTTGGAGGGCCTGAACGTCGGTGTCGGCGTAGCCGATGATGCCCATGGTCTCGTAGCCCTTGCGGATGGTCTCGCCCCACAGGCCGATGTCTTTCACGATCGGCACGATGCGGGTGAACAGGGACGAGCGGAAAGCCGCCATGAAGCCGGAATCGTACATGTGGGCGGCGCAGGCGGCGGGATCGAGGCCGAGACGCTTCCACACCTCCACGGCGTCGAAGCGGTCACGCATGAGGTAGCAGGCATCGAGGAGGAATTCCTCGCGTTCGTCACGCTCCTTCTGGGTGAGGTTTGGATAGTAATCGCGCAGGGCGAGGCGGCCGAAGGCGACGTGGCGGGATTCATCCTGCATGACATAGGCGTTCACCGCCGCGGCCAGGGGGTTCTGGGCGTTGTCGCGGATCTGCTGGAACGCGGCGAGCGCCAGGCCCTCGATCACCACCTGCATGCCGAGATAGGTCATGTCCCAGCGAGAATCGCGCAGGACCTGGTCGATCAGTTCCTGCAGCGGCGCCGTCATCGGATAGGCGACGCGGAACTTCTCCAGGAGCCGCTTGTAGCTCTCGACGTGGCGAGCCTCGTCGATGGTCTGGGTGGCGGCGTAGAACTTGGAATCGACATCGGGCACCTGGGTGACGATCTTGGCGGCGCAAATCAGGGCCCCCTGCTCGCCCTGCATGAACTGGGAGATCTGCCAGCCCTGGAAATGCCGGCGAACAGTGGCCTTCTCCTGTCGGGACATGGCCTCGTACTGAGCCATGCCGGAAATCGGCAGCATTTCCTCGGGCAGTTGCTCGGGGTTGTCCTCGTCGAGTTCCTGGCTCCAGTCGATGCGCGTGGCCGCGTCCCACTGCATCTCGACGCCCTTGCGGTACAGCCCGGCCATGGCGGCGCGGCCGTCGTCGTAGTCCCAGTTGAAGACCGCATCGAAATCCTGCGGCACGGACCAGTTCGAGCCTTCAGGCTCGATGGTGTAGATCTCGCTCAGACTGGCCATGGCGTTCCTCCTCGCAAGGGCTGGCGGGGGAAGTCATGACACGAAACGGTTCGCGCTTGAACCTCACTGGACGGGGCGCGGGCGGCGAGCCTAAGCCAAAGGTAAGATGAACTCCGCGCCTCGCCTCTCCCCTGCTCCCTCGGTGATGATCTCGTCGCCATGGCCGGACCATGCCCTGCTCGATAGCGGGGGCGGGCGCAAGCTCGAGCGTTACGGGGCGTTCACCGTGGTCAGGCCCGAGCCGCAGTGCCTGTGGACCCCGCGCCTGGTCGCCGCGGCGTGGACCGGGTCCGACGCGGTCTTCGAGGGCGTGGAGGAGGACGAGGCCGGGGCCTGGCGGTTCGCGGCGGACCGGCCGCCGTCGTGGACCATGTCGTGGGGCGCCGTGCGCTTCCAGGCCCGCTTCACCGCCTTCCGGCACTTGGGCGTGTTTCCCGAGCATGCCGCCAACTGGACCTGGCTGGACGAGCGAGTGCGCAGCGCCAGCCGACCGATGAAAGTGCTTAACCTGTTCGGCTATACGGGCATCGCCAGCCTGGTGGCCGCCGCGGCCGGGGCCAGCGTGACGCACGTCGACGCTTCCAAGCCGGCGGTCGGCTGGGGCAAGGAGAACGCCGTCCTGAGCGGCCTCGCCGAAGCCCCGATCCGATGGATCTGCGAGGACGCCTGCAAGTGGGTGGCGCGCGAGGGGCGGCGTGGCGCGCTCTATGACGGTATCATCCTCGATCCGCCCAAGCATGGCCGCGGCCCGGCCGGCGAGACCTGGCGGCTCTACGAGGACCTGCCGGGGCTGATGGCGGGCTGCGCCTCCCTGCTGAGCGAGAACGCCTCCTTCCTGCTGCTCAACGCCTACTCCGAGCGCCTGACCGGCCTTGCGCTGGCCGGCCTCGCCGCGGAGGCGCTGACCGGGCGCGGCGGCACGATCGACTGGGGCGAACTGGCCTTGCAGGAAGAGGGCGATGGGCGCTCCGTCGGTCTGTCGTTCTTCGCCCGCTGGAGCGCGAGGTGAGCCGGGCGATCACTTCGTTAGCCAACGAGACGGTCAAGGCCGCCCGTGCCCTGCACCTGCGCAAAGCCCGTGAGGAGAGCGGCCTTTTCCTGGCCGAGGGCCTGAAAATCGTCACCGAGGCCATCGACCTGGGCCATGCGCCGCGCATTCTGCTGCACAGCGCCAAGGCCGGCGACCATCCCCTGCTTCGCCGCGCCGCCTCCCGGGCCGGCGAGAGCATCGAGGTTAGCGAGGCGATCCTCGGCAAGATCTCGCGGCGAGACAATCCACAGACCGTTCTCGGGGTGTTCGAGCAGAGCTTCGCCCAACTCGACGACCTCGACCGGTCCGGTCTTCTGATCGGCCTCGAGGAGGTGCGCGATCCGGGCAACCTGGGCACGATCATTCGCACCGCCGACGGGGCCGGCTGCGCCGGGTTGATCCTGATCGGTGAGACCTGCGATCCCTATTCGGTGGAGGCGGTGAGGGCCACCATGGGCTCGATCTTCGCCGTGCCGATCGTGCGGGCCTCCGCCGACGCCTTCCTAGCCTGGCGGGCTACATGGCCCGGCCGGGTGATCGGGACCTTGCTGACTGCGACGACCGATTTCCGGGAGGGTTCCTACGCCCGGCCGTGCCTGATCATGCTCGGCAATGAGCAGGCGGGCCTCACGCCCAGACTGGCCGCCGCCTGCGACATGACGGTGAAGATTCCCATGCTCGGCCGGGCCGACAGCCTCAATCTGGCCGTCGCCGCCGGGGTGATGATCTACGCCGCCACGCCGCAAAGTCCTTGACGGGCGCGCCCGCCGCTCCAGTGTGGCGACCCGCTTAAGTGAAGGAACGCTGCCATGAGCTCACGGCCGATCGACAAAGCGCTGCAGGACCGGGCCACGGCGGTCATTCCCGGCGGCATCTACGGCCACCAGTCCACCCGCCTGATGCCGGAGGGCTATCCGCAGTTTTTCGCCCGGGCGCGCGGAACGCGCCTGTGGGACGTCGACGGCCACGAGCTCATCGACTTCATGTGCGCCTACGGGCCCAACCTGATGGGCTATGGCGATCAGGCGATCGACGCCGCCTTCCTGCGCCAGCTCGATCTTGGCGACACGATGACGGGGCCCAGCGCCGTGATGGTCGAACTGGCCGAGGCGATGACGGCCCAGGTCACCCACGCCGACTGGGCGATCTTCTGCAAGAACGGCGGCGACGCCACCCTGATGGCCCTGATGACCGCCAGGGCCCATACCCGCCGCAAGAACGTGATCCTCGCCAAGGGGGCCTATCATGGGGCCCTGCCGTGGTGCGCCCTGCGGCCCATCGGGGTGATCCCCGAGGACAAGGCCGGACAGATCTATTGCGACTACAACGATGTCGCGAGCCTGGAGGCGGCGGCCGAGGCGGCGGGCGACGACTTGGCGGCGATCTTCGCCGCGCCCCTCAAGCACGACGCCTTCATCGATCAGGCCCAGCCCGATGCAGCCTACGCCCGCCGGGCGCGCGAGATTTGCGATGAGACCGGCGCGCTGCTGGTGGTCGATGACGTGCGGGCCGGCTTCCGCATCGCCCGCGATTGCAGCTGGGCGGCGGTGGGCGTCCAGCCGGACCTGTCGAGCTGGGGAAAATGCATCGCCAACGGCCACGCGATCTCAGCCCTGCTAGGCTCGGAAAAGGCCCGCAAA
This sequence comes from Caulobacteraceae bacterium, assembly GCA_035605655.1. Taxonomy (GTDB): domain Bacteria; phylum Pseudomonadota; class Alphaproteobacteria; order Caulobacterales; family Caulobacteraceae; genus Acaudatibacter. Next base: position 10,736 of record DASZKO010000092.1, read on the forward strand.
GCGGCCTCGCGCATCCCGGTCACCGGCTCGTTCTGGTTTCAGGCCGCGCCGATGGCCGCCGCCCTGGCGACGCTGAAGCTGATCCGCGAGAGCGATTATCTCGAACGCATCGACGCGCTTGGCGAGAGGCTGCGCGCCGGGCTGGCCCAGCGCGCCGCCGCCCATGGGCTTGGCCTGCGCCAGACCGGGCCGGTGACCATGCCCCTTTTCCTGTTCGACGACGATCCGGACCTGCGCAAAGGCTTCTGCTGGTGCGGCGAGATGCTTGAGCGCGGGATCTACGTGCACCCCTGGCACAACATGTTTCTCAACGCGGCGATGACCGAGGCGGATATCGATCAGGCGCTGGAGGCGTCGGAGGGCGCTTTCGCCGTTCTCGCCGGCCGCGCCGCCGGGCTGGCGCCGGTGGAAAAGATGAGCTTCCTCCTGGCCTGACTTGTCATGCCTTGACGTGGGGTCAACTTAGTGACCACACTGCGGCCCAGCTTGGAGTCCAAATCCAACGCTTCGAACCCGCCACAGGAGGTTCGCCATGGTCATTCAGCAAGTCCATTCCCCCTTCGATCCGCCTACCCGGAGACATTCCCCCGCCTTGTTTCTCGCTCTGGGGGGCGCGGCCGCCGGACACATCGCGCTCATCGCCTGGGTGGTCAGCCAGACCTTCCTGCCGATGAACCTGACGCCGACCGAGCAGCCCTCGCCGCCGATCGACGTCCAGACCATCACCCTCGAACCGCCCAAGCCGGCGCCGACCGACCTGCCGCACGCGCCCGCAAGCCCGGTCCATACCCCCGCGACAGTCCCGCCGACCACAGTCGCTCACCTCCCGGCGGTCCTCCAACAGACCCCATTGTTGGCGACGCCGGTGATTCCCCGGCTCGACACCTCCGGCGCCGGCACGGCGACGCTCGACCTCCCCCCCGCACTGCCCCACACGATCACCAACCCTGAATGGCTGGCCCGGTCCAATGCCGATCAGGTGGCGCGGGCCTATCCGGAGCGGGCTTCGCGCAATGGGATCGGTGGTCTCGTGATGCTGGGTTGCGAAGTCACCGCCGCCGGGTCAGTCGCCCACTGCGACGTGGTCAGCGAGTCGCCGCAGGGCTACGGTTTCAGTGGCGCGGCCCTGAGCCTCAGCCGCTATTTCCGCATGAAACCGGCCACCGAAGACGGGACGCCCCTGAATGGGGCGAGCGTCCGCATCCCGATCCGTTTCGCCATCGCCGGCTAGGTCATCTGGTAGCGGATCGGCAAGCGCTTGGGGCCGCCGACGAAGGCGGCTTCGGCGCGGGTCGGAGTTCCGGCGAATTCCAGCGACTTCAGGCGCGGCATGAGCTCCTCGAAGAGGATGCGCATCTCCATTCGGGCCAGATGCTGGCCTAGGCACAGGTGAGCGCCGTAGCCGAACGCCAGCTGGCGGTTAGGCCTGCGGGCGGGGTCGAAAACGTCCGGGTTGTCGAAGACCTCCTCATCGCGATTGCCCGAGGGATAGCACAACATCAGCCACTCGCCCTTGGCGAGATCGCGACCGCGCAATGAAGCGTCCTCGGTGGCGGAGCGCATGAAATGCTTGACCGGAGTGATCCACCGAACCGCCTCGTCGACCAGACCCGGGATCAGGGCCGGATCGACTTTGACGTTGGCGAACGCCTCGGGGAACTGGCACATCCCCCACACCGCCCCGGCCGTCGAGGAGGAGGTCGTGTCGTGGCCGGCGGTGGCGACGATGACGTAGTAGCTCATCGTCTCGAAATCGTTCAGGGGCGCCCCGTCGATGTGGCCGTTGGCGATGGCGCTGGCGAGGTCCTCGCCGGGCGCCGCCTTGCGCTGATCGGTGATGGCTTTGAAGTACATGAAGAAGTCGGCGATGGTCGCCTGCAAGTCGGCAAGGCTGGTCTCGCCGGGCGTGGCTTTACCTTGGGAACGGTTGAGGTCGGGGTCGGCGGCTCCGAACAGTTCCTGGGTGAGGCGCAACATGCGCGGCATGTCGGCCTCGGGAACACCGAGGATCTCCATGATCACCCTCAGCGGATAATGCAGGGCAACGTCCCTCACGAAGTCGCATTCACCGCCGAGGCCGGCCATGTGGTCGACCGCGCCGCGAGCGATTTCGCGGATGCGCTCCTCCAGGCGGCGGATGTTATGGGGCAGGAACCACGACTGGGTCAGCACCCGGTATTTGGAATGATCCGGGGCGTCCATCTGGACAAGAGTGCGCAGCAGATGTGGGCTCCCGCCGGTCATCTGACGCACCGTGGCGTCGCCTTCCAGGCTGGTGAAGGTGGTGGCCAAGTCGCCGGAGTGGAAGAGGGCGTTCTGGCGGCTGACCTCGAGGATGTCGGCGTGCTTGCTGACGATCCAGAAGGGATGAAAGCCTTCCAGCTCGGCCCGGCCCAGCGGGTTGTTGGCGCGCAGCCAGGCGAAGGCCTCATGCACGGGGGTGTCTTCGGCGTAGGCCTTGGGATTGATGATCGTGGCGGCGATCTCGTCGGGAACCCGGATCGGCGGACTCATAAGGCGCGCACTCCCCGCAAAGTCGGACCGCCACCCTGGCGGCCTTTCCCCCAGGTGAGTCTAGCTGACCTTGTCGACTAAGGTCTAAAGGATCGGCCGGAGCACGCCATGGATCTCGCCCTAGGTCCCACCTACGAAGCCTTCCGCGCCGAGCTGCGCGCCTTCCTGGCCGCCCACCGCGGCGACATGCCGTCCGGGACTGACCGGGCCAAGTCATTGGCCTGGCAGGCCCTGCTCATTGAAAATGGCTATGCGGCGCGGACCATCCCCAAGACCTATGGCGGTTACGGCGCCGCGCCCGACATCCTCATCTCGCGGATCATCGCCGAGGAATTCTCCGCCGCCTCCGCCCCGCGTGGCTTGGCCGGCCAAGGGATCTCCATGCTCGTCCCGACTCTGCTCGAACTGGGAACCGAGTCCCAAAAGCGACAATGGATCGGTCCGACCCTGCGCGGCGAGGTGATCTGGTGCCAGGGCTATTCCGAGCCGGGGGCCGGTTCCGACCTCGCTTCTCTGACCACCCGGGCTGTCGAGGACGGCGAGGATTTCCTCATCAACGGCCAGAAGATCTGGACCTCGACGGCCGCCCAGGCCGATATGATCTTCTGTCTGGTGCGCACCGAGCCGGAGGCGCCGAAACACGCCGGGATCAGCTACCTGATCTTCTCGATGAAGACCCGGGGGATCGAGGTCCGCCCTCTGAAAACCATGACGGGCCGGGCCGAGTTCAACGAAGTGTTCTTTACCGAGGTCCGCGTTCCCAAGAGCCAGATGGTCGGCGAACGGGGCCAAGGCTGGGCGGTGGCCAACGCGACCCTGAAGCACGAGCGCGGCATGCTGGGCGATCCCAACGAAGCCGAAAGCCGGCTGGCGGCGCTGATCGGGCTGATGACGGCCGAGCGGCGCGATGTCGCGCGCCTTATCGACGATCCGATCCTCGCTGATCGGCTGATGCGGCTGCAGGCCAGGGTTCTGGCCATGAAGTTCAATGGCTTGAGGGTGTTGACGAGCCAGATTGCCGGCGAAAGTCCTGGCCTCGCCGGTCTCGTCGTCAAGCTCCAAGGCTGCGAGCTCAATCACCAGATCGCCGCCCTGGCCATCGATGCGCTGGGCGAGCTGGGGGTGCTCTACGATGGCGCCCCCCACCTGCGCGACCACGGCGTCTGGCAGCAGCGGTATATGTTCGACCTCGGCCTGATCATCGGCGGCGGCACCGCCCAGATCCAGAAGAACATTATTGCCGAGCGCGGCCTTGGCCTGCCCCGCGAACCCAAGGCGGCGTGATGGATTTCGCCCTCAGCCCCGATCAGCGCCTGATGGCCGATTCGATCGCCGGCGTGCTGGACCGCGTCGCCCCGCTGGCGGTGGTGCGCGCATTCGCCGAGGGCGGCGAGGCGGTGGCCGGCGGGGTGTGGAGCGGGCTGATCGACCTGGGTGTCCCCGGTCTGTTGATCGACGAGGAACACGGCGGGCTGGGTCTTGGCCTGCTGGACGCCGCCGTCGTCGCCGAAGCCCTGGGCGCGCGCGCCGCCCCGGCCCCATTTGTGGGGAGCGCCGTTCTCGCTCCCCTGGCCATCAGCGCCGGCTCCGCGATTCAGCAAAGCGAGTGGCTGCCCAAGCTGGCCGCCGGCGCCGTCCTCGCCGGCGTGGCGATCAACGAAGCCTTGGCCGGCTCTCGCGATGGGGCGGGCGTCGTGGCCAAGGACGGTCGCCTCACCGGCTCGAGCCTGTTCGCCATCGACGCCGCCGGGGCCGACATCCTTGTCATCGCCGATCGGACCGGGGCCCTGCATCTCATGGCCGCTGACGCCCCGGGCGTGGAGATCGTGCCGCTGGCCACCATCGACGCCACCCGTCGGTTCAGCGAGATCCGGCTGGAGCGGGTGGCCGCCGAGCCCCTGGCCCAATTGGAAACCCTTCCGCGCCTGCGCGACGCCGCCTGGGTCATGCTCGCCGCCGACATGCTGGGGGCCGCCCAGGCCATGCTCGACAAGGCCGTGGCCTTCGCCAAGGAGCGGCGCCAGTTCGGCCGCCCGATCGGCGGCTTCCAGGCGGTCAAGCATCTTTGCGCCGAGATGGCCGCCGAGCTCGAGCCGGCCCGGTCCCTGGTCTGGTACGCCGCCTACGCCGCCGACGCCGTCCCTGCCGAAGCCTCCCTCACCGCCGCCCATGCCAAGGCCCATCTCTCCGAGGTCGGCCGCTTTGTCGCCCGCACAGCCACCGAGGTTCACGGCGGCATCGGCTTCACCGACCTCCTGGGCCTGCACTATTGGTTCAAGCGCGTCGGCGTCGACCGACAGCTTTTCGGCGGCCCCGAGCACGTCCGTAGCCTGGCCGCCCGGATGCAGGGCCTGGCCGCCTAGCCGACCGGATCGTGCAACACCGCGCAGTCGTGATCGAGCAGGCTTTCGCTCGCCCCGCGGGGATTGGCCGGAACGCCGGCTTGGGCGGCCAACAGCCAGAAGCCGGGACTTCCGTCGGCGAACCTCGCCCCGATCACCGCCAGCGTCCACGCGCCCATATCGGCTCGCGCCGCCGGTATTTCGGCCAGAAGCTTGAACGGATCAGCGCCGCGCAGGTCTTCCCCAGAGATACGCCGCGCCTTGTAGCGCTCGCCCGCCAGCTTGACCGGGAAAGGCGCCCAGCTCGGCCCGATTTCGGCCTCGTGGTCAGCCAACGCCGACATGACCCCCATCCGCACGCAGTCGATGTGAATATGAAGCTGGTCCTGAGTTCGGCCGAAATCCGAGTTGATCGCCATGCCAATGTCCTGGCGCGGCGCCGCCTCGCCAGCCGCGTGCTCGAAGAACGCTCGCGAGCGCCACGCCATTTGCCAATAGTTGGGGGCGCCCTTGGCCAATAGCGCCGGACTCTCGATGCCGGTGATTCGCGCCGTCGGAATCAACAGGATCTGGGTGCGGCCGCGAATGTCTTTCAAGACAGCGTAGCCACCGCGCCGGCTGACCGCCAGGCAAGGCGCCGGCAGGCCGGTCAGTCGGGCGTCCATGACGCAGAGGCCATGGACGACGTGCCACAGGGCGTTTGAACGCCTCGCTGGAATCGGGGCCGCATCCACCACCAGCCCGAGGAGCAGCGCGAGGGCGAAGACAAAGTACGCACGCATGAGGAGCCAATAGGCTCGGATTCGCCGCTGGGAAAAGCGCCCGCGCTTCTAGCGGCCGAGGACGAGGACGGTGAAGGTCCCAGGCTTGGTCGAGGGGCGCTGACCGGCGGGGGCAGGGAGCACGTACTGGGCCGTGGGCAAGTAGACACGGCCGGTCCTGGGATCGAGAGTTCCGGTGCGGGCGCCAAGCTGCGTCGGAACCGTGTCGATGACCTTGTTGGCCATGGTACCCTGAAGCGCGATCACCGCCAGGGTTCCACTGCGGCCCGACGGCACCAGGGCGAGGCCGCGGGCGGCGTCGTAGATCACCGCGTCGGGGCCCACGCCGATGGGCAGCGAGGCGATCTCGCGACCATTGGCTGCCTCGAGGATCTTGACCACCCCGTTGGCGCAGGCCGAGACGAGTCGGCCGCCCTTGACCAGGGCCAGGCCAGTGGGTCGCTCGCAACCGGGCATGGGATAGCGCGCGGTCACCTTACGCGCCACGAGGTCGACGACCACGATTTCGTGGGTGTCCTCGGCGTTGACGTAGAGCCGGCCGCGGCCGTCGGCCTGGGGAAACTCGAGCGACCCCCCCACCGGGATAGTGGCCACCGCCTTCATGGCCCTTGGATCGACGAGCGCCACCTGACCGCTGTCGCCGCCAATCACCACAACCAGGCCCGATCCTGGATCATAGCTCGCCGAGTCGGCGTCCGCCGGGGCCGGGATCGAGGCCAGGAGCGCCCCGGTCGAGGCATCGAGGACCTTGGCGGTGTTGTCGCCGCTGTTGGTGGTGACCAGGCGGTTCAGGCCGGGGACGGGGACCACCGAATGGAGGCGGGAACCCTTCGCGAAATCGCCGCGCACCCGTCCGCTGTCGACATCGATCGCCATGACCCTGTCGCCGTGGGCGATCAGAACCCGACGGTGGCCCGTATCGAAACTGGCCAGATCCCAGCCTCCGTCTGGACCCGGAATGGACGTCACCACCTTGAGCCCCGAGGGTCCGGCGGCGACCGGCGCGGCGGCCAGGACGCCGAGGGCGGCGAGGATTAGCGGAAGTTTCATCTTCGGGCGTTCCTTACGAGCGGGCGACGGGGCGCTTCTTGCCACGGCGCCCGGCGCTCTTACAGGCGCCGCGAGAAGATTTCGCGACGGCCTTGGCTTGAGGGCGGCGGACCGGCATAGACTTGTGGCCGATGGTCAACCTCGCCGCCGCCGCGCCGATCGTCACCGCCTCTTTCCTCGCCTCGGCGGTGGAGGTCGTCGAGGCTTTCACCATCGTCCTGGCGGTCAGCGTGGTGAGCGGGGTGCGGCCGGCGACGTTGGGGACGGCGGCGGCCCTGGCGGTTCTCGCCCTGGCGGTGGCGATCTTCGGGCCCCTGATCGCCGCCATCCCGGTCCACGGCCTCCAGATCGTGGTCGGGGTGCTGCTGCTGGTCTTCGGCCTGGGCTGGCTGCGCAAGGCGGTCCTGCGGGCGGGAGGGGCCTTGCCGCTCCATGACGAAACCACCGCCTTCGCCGAGGAGTCCGCGGCCCTGGCGGCCACAGCCTCGCGGAAGGCCGCCGAGTGGATCGCCGGCATGGCCGCTTTCAAGGCCGTCCTCTTGGAGGGGACGGAAGTAGTGTTCATCGTTCTGGCGGTGGGGGCCCGGCCTGGCCTTCTGCTGCCCTCGGCAATCGGCGCCGCCGCCGCCTGCGCCCTGGTGCTGGCCGTCGGCATGGCTCTGCGCCGGCCCCTGGCGCGGATCCCCGAGAACAGCCTGAAGTTCGCGGTGGGCGCTCTGCTCAGCGGCTTTGGCGTGTTCTGGTGCGCCGAGGGGCTTGGCGTCCCCTTCCCCCTCGGCGACTGGGCGATCCTGGCCCTGGTCGCCGTCTTCCTGCTTTATGGGATGGGGATGGCCGCGTTCGTCCGCTATGTCCTGGCGAGGACCCCGGCATGGCGGTAATCACCGCGCTCGGCGCGACCTTGTGGAAGATGTTCGCCGCCGACCTTTTCCTGACTCTGGGCGCGCTGGCGACCGTCGCCGGTCTCGGCCTGCTGTTGCACTTCGCCATCCTGCCGGCGCGCCAGGCGCCGTTCGTCCTCGCCGCGGTTATTCTGGGCGTGCTGGTGACGGCGATCAACTTGGCCATGGTCAAGGAAATTCGCAAAAGGATCGGATAGATGGACGATCGAGTTCAAGTGAATATCGAAGACGGCGTGGCCGATGTCCGCCTGGTCAGGGCCGACAAGATGAACGCCCTGGACGACGCGATGTTTTCCGCCCTCGTCGCCACCGGCGACCGCCTCAAGCGCGAGGCGGCTGTGCGCTGCGTGGTGCTTTCCGGCGAGGGGCGCGCCTTCTGCGCCGGGCTCGACATGGGTAATTTCGGGCGGATGGCCGAGGGGCCGCGCCGACCTGCGGAGTCCCGCCAGGGTGGCCTCGTCGCCCGCGAGCACGGCATAGCCAACCGCGCGCAATATGCGGTGTGGGTATGGCGGGAGCTGCCCATGCCGGTCATCGCGGCGGTGCATGGTGTCGCATTCGGGGGCGGTTTCCAGCTGGCCCTGGGGGCGGACATGCGCTTCGTCACACCCGACGCCCGCCTGGCGGTGCTGGAGATCAAATGGGGCCTCGTCCCCGACATGGCCGGCACTCAGCTCATGCGCCATCTGGCCCGCGAGGACGTGGTCCGCGAGTTGACCTACACCGGGCGGATCTTCTCCGGCGAGGAAGCCCTGACCTACGGCTTCGCCACCCGAGTATGCGCCGACCCCCGGACCGAGGCCCTGGCGGTCGCGCGCGAAATCGCCGGCCGCAGCCCCACCGCGGTGCGGGCCGCCAAGCGCCTTCTGAACGCCGCCCCGATCATCGCTCCGGCGGCCGGCCTGATCCAGGAGACCGAGGAGCAGGTCGCCCTCATCGGCGCACCCAATCAGGTGGAGGCCGTCCGCGCCAATCTGGAAAAACGCGAACCGCGGTTCGCGGACTGACGTCACTTGCCCCGGGCGCATAGTCCTCGACCACATAGCTGAACGGTCTTCCGTCCGTTCCCGTCAGGATCGCGCGAATGCGGCGATGGGCGAGGCTGATCGTGGTCCGGTGGAAGCCGAGCGGTCGCACCACCTCGCCGAACGGCGTCTCGCCTCGGACCAGGACGCGATTCATTTCCGGGGTCAGACGAGACGGCAGGTACCAGTTCTCGGCCCGCGACAGCACCTTGCCGCCGCAACCAAGGCTCACCCGTCGATGGGCTATCCTCTCGTTCGGCTGGGCGCGAAGAAGCCGGCGCACCTGCTTCGACGCCGACGGCGGCCCGCGCTCACGATGGGCGAGGAGTGGACCCAGCCCATGCGCCGAGCACCAGGCGCCAAGCACGGCGCTGGCGCTTTGGCCGCGGGCGATCGCGGCGAGATCCTGGGCCCTGGCCGGGGCGGCCAGCAAGGCCAAGAGCACCAGGGCCTTGTGTTTCCACCCCCTTCGCGCCCAAAATCCGCCCCGGAGGGTTTTCCCATGACCTATGTCCAGGGCCGTCTTGTTCACGACGCGGATTCCCATCTCATGGAGTTGGACGGCTGCCTAGATCCCTGGTTCGATCCCAAGCTGCTGACCGCCTTCCACGATCTGCCCATCTACCGCAAGAAGATCACGCCGTTCGGCTGGGCCGAGCCCTTCCGGCGCATGCATGAGGACCAGGAATTCCGTGCTGGCGCGCCCGAGAACCTGCTGTTGCGAAAGAACTACCAGGCGTTAGGCAGCTTCCGTCGCGACGACAGGCCGCGCGCGGTCGCTCTCTTCGGCTTTGCCAGCCAGCTGGTCTTCACCACTTTCTGCCTCGGCAATTTCGGTCTCGACGAGAGCGGCGATCTCGAGCTTTGCTACGCCGCCGCCACCGCCCACAACCGGATGATGACAGACTTTTGCGCGGTCGACCGGCGTCTGCTGGCCACGGCCTATGTGCCGTTGGTGGACTTCGATCGGGCCCTGGCCACCGCCCGCGAAGCGATCGGCCTTGGCGCCAAGGCCCTCTTGATCCCCTCGCGTTGCCCGCCCGGCCGTTCGCCCAGCCACATCGGTTTCGATCCTGTGTGGGCGGCCGCCCAGGAAGCCGGCCTGCCGATTCTCTTCCATGTCGGCGGCGAAGTGAAGCTGCATCCCGACTACTTCGAAAACGGCGTGGCGCGGGTGAAGGACTTCCATGGCGGCGAGGAGAACTTCACCTCGGTGAGTTTCATGGCCATCCCCGGCTCGGTGATGCAGTCCCTGGCCTGCCTGATCCTCGACGGGGTGCTCGACCGTTTCCCGCGCCTTAAGTTCGGGGCGATCGAACTGGGCGCCTCATGGCTTCCCGGCTGGATGCGCTTCCTCGATAGCGCCCACCAGGCCTTCTACAAGAACGAGGAGCGCCTGCATCGACTCTCGGCGCCGCCCAGCGAAATCGTCCGCCGTCAGGTTCGCGTCACGCCCTACCCCCACGAGGACGCGGCCTGGATTATCGAGAACAGCGGCGAGGAGATCTGCCTCTTCTCGTCCGACTATCCGCATGTTGAAGGGGGCCGAAACCCGCTGAAAAGGTTCGACGACTGCCTGGCCGGGACGAGGCCGTCGGCGACCGGACGGCTCTTTGCCGACAACTTCATCGACCTGATGGGCGAGGGCCTCGCGGCCGACCTGCGCCGGCCCCAAGCCATGGAAGCGGCCTGACCTTCCCCGAGCGACCTGCACGCCCCACCGCGCTGGCGGGATTGGGCGCCCTGCGCAACGCCGCGGTGTTCATGGCCGTGGTGTTGGCCCTCTCGTTGATCCGTTTCTTTCAGGACATCCTCTCGCCCCTGGTGGTGGCGGCCTTCATGATCGTGCTTGTCGACGGCCTGGCGCGGGCCATGCAAAGACGCCTGCCCGGCGCGCCGGCGTGGCTGCGCGGCGGACTGGGCGGCGTGCTGATTCTGGCCAGCTTCGGCTTCGTCGCCGGTCTCTTCGTGGTCGAGGCGCCGCCGTTCGCGGTGCAGGTGCGCTCATTGGCTCCCAAGCTCGACGACCTTCTGTTCCGCGCCCTGACCATGCTGGGCGCCCCACCGATCACTTTGGAGCAGATGTTCAGCGGCGTGGATCCCGGCCGCCTGGTCGGCGAAGTCTTCGCCACCGCCCGCCATTTCACCTCCTATGCCGCCCTGGTGGTGATTTATTTTGGCTTCCTCGCCGTCTCGCGGGCCACTTTTTCGAGGAAGTTCGACCGCCTATACACCGCAGCCGCCCACCGCGCCTCGGCGCTGCGAGTCCTCGCCAGCGTCAGCCACGCGGTCGAACGCTACGCCTGGTTGCAAACCTTCAAGGCCCTGATCGTCGCGGCGGCGGCTTGGTCGATCATGGCGGTGATGGGGCTGCACGACGCCCTGTTCGTCGCCTTTCTCGTCTTCCTGACCGCCTATGTGCCGATCGTTGGGGCGGTAGTCGGCTCGGTCTTCCCGGGCATTCTGGCCCTGTCGCAGTTCGACGATCTCGGCCGGCCTTTGCTCATCGTCGTCGTCCTGGCCTCGGCGGTGTTCGTGATCGACAATGTCGTGATGCCCAAGCTGCAGGGCGACGAGCTCAACCTCGATCCCCTTTTCATCTTGATTTCGCTGGGCTTCTGGGCGGCGATCCTGGGGGCGCCTGGGGTCCTGCTCTCCACGCCCCTCACCGTCACGGTGATGGCTCTCGCCGCCGAGTTCGAGTCGACCCGATGGGTGGCCATCCTGCTCTCGCGCGACGGTCGTCCCGGCGACGCGCCGCTCGCCTAAAGTCTGTCCAGCCCTCGGGCGAGATCGGCGATGAGATCGGTGGGCGATTCGATCCCCACCGAGAGGCGGACCAGTCCCTCGTCGATGCCAAGGATCGCGCGTTCGTTCGCTGAAACGCCGGAGTGGGTAGTGCTGCCGGGGTGGCAAGCCAGGGACTCTGTGCCGCCGAGGCTCACAGCCAGTTTGAACACCTCGAGAGCGTCGAGGACCTTGAATGCCGCTGCCTGGCCGCCTTTCAGAGTGAATGAAAAGGTGGCGCCCGAGGCCCCGCACTGGCGGGCGATGACATCCGCCTGGCGTGACCCCTCCGGGGCGAAACCGAGATAGTCGACTCGCTCGACCTGCGGCTGCCCGCGTAGCCAGACGGCCACTTCGCGGGCGTTGTCGAAGGCCTTGTCCATCCGCAGACGCAAGGTCTCAAGCGAGCGGGTCAGCATCCAGGCGCTGTGGACGTCGAGTTGGTTGCCGATCAGATTGCGCAGCGCGCGAACCTTCTTCATCAGCGGCCCCTTGCCAGCCGCCGAGCCGGCAATGAGGTCGCTGTGGCCCCCGACGTACTTGGTCAGTGAATAGACGACCAGGTCGGCGCCGTGGGCGAGCGGCGATGAATAGAGCGGGCCCAGGAGCGTGTTGTCGATGATGATCGCCGGGCGAGCGCCCTGAACCTCGCTGATCTCGTCGGCGACTCTCGCCAGCAAGTCGAGATCGACGACCGAATTGGTCGGGTTGGCGGGAGTCTCGGCATAGATGGCCGCCACATGGCCCAGGCCCTGGGCCTCCTTGGCCGCCGCTGCGACGACGGCCGGATCCACTCCGTCGAAGAAGCTCACGGCGCGCACCCCCAGCCTCGCCAGCAGAGTGTCGAACAGGGTCTCCGTGCCGCCATAAAGCGGCCTGCTGCGCATCACCACGTGGCCGGGCTCGCACGTCGCCAGCAGGGCGGTGAAAATGGCCGCCATGCCGCTGGAGAAAACCGCGCATGCGTCGGCCTGCTCGAGCACCGCCAGGCGCTCCTCGACGATCTGCAGATTGGGATTGTTGAAGCGGGTGTAGATCAGGCCAGCGTCCTCGCCTACCGGGGTCGGGGCCCGGCCGCTCATGTAGTCGAAGAGCAGCTTACCCTCCTCGCAGGTGGCGTAGGCGAAGGTCGAGGTGAGGAAGATCGGCGTCTTCACCGCCCCCTCCGAGAGGGTTGGGTCAAACCCGAACCCGAGCATCAAGGTCTCCGGCTCGAGCTTGCGGGCCCCTACGGACGAGCGGCGGAAGTCGTGTTTGGCCATGTCGTTCCGCTCCAGGGCGAGGCGTGCTGGCCGTCTACTAGCAGATCACCGCGAACCTGACCCGCTCGCCGAATCCAGCCGACGTTGTTATCCTGGGATCGCCATGACGAGCGGCGGCGCCCACAGCCACGACCATACTCCCGTCTCGTTCGGCCGCGCCTTCGCGATCGGCATCACACTCAACATCGCGTACGTGGCGGCCGAAGCCGTCTACGGAGTGATGGCCAATTCCCTGGCCCTGCTCTCGGACGCCGGCCACAACCTCGGCGATGTCCTCAGCCTGGCCGTGGCCTGGGCAGCCGCGTTGATGGGCCGCCGCGCTCCAAGCGCCCGCTATACCTATGGCCTGCGCGGTTTCTCTATTCTGGCGGCGCTCAGCAACGCGATGCTGCTGCTCATCGTCACCGGCGGCATCGCCTGGGCCGCGATCCTGCGCCTGATCCATCCCGAGCCCTCCGCGGGCGTGACGGTGATGGTGGTGGCGGCCGTCGGGGTGGCAATCAACGGGGCCACCGCGGCGATGTTCGCGGCTGGACGCAAGAGCGATGTCAACATTCGCGCCGCCTTCGCCCACATGGCCTCAGATGCCTTGGTGGCGGCCGGCGTGGTCGCCGCCGGCGCGGTGATCCTGGCCACCGGCTGGCGCTGGCTCGACCCGGCGGTCAGCCTGGTGATCGGGGCGGTGATCGTCGCCGGCACCTGGTCGCTGCTGCGCGAATCCCTCGACCTCGCGCTCCAGGCCGTGCCGGCCGGAATCGACCGAGCGGCCGTGCGGGCTTACCTCGCCGGCCTGCCCGACGTGGTCGAAGTTCACGACCTGCACATCTGGGGCATGAGCACCACCGAGACGGCTCTGACGGCCCACCTGGTGCGGCCCGGCGCGGCGGTCGATGACGCCATGATCCATGACGCGTGCCTCGAGTTGAAGAACCGCTTCCACGTCCACCACGCGACTTTGCAGGTCGAACTTGGGGCTCACGACCACCCCTGCCACCTGGCCGACGATGCGGTCGTATAGTGCCTAGTCGGGGGTCAGGCCCCGGGAGAGGGAGCGAATGATCGGCATGCGCAGCAGGAGATCGCCGCCGAGCGCCTGAGCGGCGGGCCCGGAGTCGGGCAGGAGATGGGCCACGATGGTGGGATCTATGGAACTCGCCAGGGCGACCGGATCGGGCGCGGCCAGTTTCGCCAGGAGGGCCAGATCGGCCTCCTCGTCGTCGGTGACGTTGGCAACCCGATCGACAACCACGGGCGTGGCGGTGGGGGTTCGCGACGGATCCAGGGCGCACGAAAGGATGATGCCGTCCAGGCGGCCGGAATTTATGGTGTTCACTCCGTTGAAGATGGCGAACGCCATCGAGCCGCTGGTCAGTTCGCAGCCGATGCAAAACAGCTGGTTCTGCAAAAGCATGACCCAGCCCTCAACCGAGACCCCGCCGGTCATCATGTCGTAGCCCATCAAGCCGTTGGGACGGCGGCGCAGGAGAATGTGATCGTGGATGAACTTGCCCGGCTGCTGCGCATAGGGGCGGGTGGATTTGAAGATCCCCTCATAGGACGGGCCGCGAAGACGAGTGGTGGAAACGCTCTGCTCGAGCAGGTTCAGCGGCAGGCCGTCGCCAAAGGTCGGGGCGGGATTGACGCCCGGCTCGAAGGCCTCCACGCCCAGCGCCGCCGCCACCCCAGTGAGGTCGCGGTCCCAGTCGAGCAGGCTGAACCCGCTGGCCCGCTGGGCCACCAGGGCGGTGAGCTTGGTGAGGTTGTGGGCGGAGGGGGCCACCGCCCCGGTCACCCAGCGGCCCACGACCGACTTATCGACACCCAGCTCGGCGGCGAGCTGGATTCGGGAGAGGCTGAGGGCCTTCAGAACAAAAGCGAGCTTTTCCGAAAGTCCCTCGGCCACGTCGATCCCCCGGGGCGCGGCCCGCGAGCGTGCGCCAAGATGCACACTGATGCACCGCCCTGCGTCGCCGCGCAACGTCCCTTCAGATCAGTCCGGCCAGAGGTGATGACGGATCGGCATAGAGCTTCCTGGCCATTCGCCCGGCGAGGTAGGCCTCGCGGCCGGCGATCACCGCATGCTTCATCGCCCCGGCCATGCGCACCGGATCGCGCGCCAGCGCGATGGCGGTGTTCATGAGCACCCCATCACAACCGAGTTCCATGGCCACCGCCGCATCCGAGGCCGTGCCGACTCCGGCGTCGACGAGCACCGGCACCTTGGCCTGCTCGACGATAAGACGCAGGTTGACCTTGTTCTGCACTCCAAGGCCGGAGCCGATCGGCGCTCCCAGGGGCATGATGGCCGCCGCCCCCGCCGCCTCGAGCTTGCGTGCGAACACCGGATCGTCGGTGCAATAGACCATCACATCGAATGCTTCGGCGACAAGCATCTTCAGCGCCCGAAGCGTCTCTTCCATGTCTGGGAAAAGGGTGGTGGCGTCGCTGAGCACCTCCAGCTTGACCAGAGCCTCGCCGCTGGCCTCCCGCGCCAGGCGTAAAGTGCGCACGGCTTCTTCGCCGGTGAAGCAGCCGGCGGTGTTGGCCATGTAGATGAACCGGTCCGGCTTGAAGTAGTCGGCCAGCATCGGCTTGGTCGGATCGGACAAGTTGACCCGCCGCACCGCCACGGTCACGATCTCGGCTCCGGAAGCCTCCGCCGCCCGGGCGTTCAGGGCATAGTCTTCAAGTCGCCCGGTGCCGACGATCAGGCGCGAGGTGAGCGTTCGCCCGGCCACGGTCCAGGTATCGCCGGCCGCCGTCTTGACCGGCGCGTTCACTTCATCCGCCTCCCACGAAATGGACAATCTCGATGCGATCGCCCTCGGCCAGCGAGGTCGCCGGCCAAAAGGAACGAGGTACGATAGCCAGGTTGTGCTCCACAGCCACCTTGCGCTCGTCCACGCCGAGGTGGGCGATGAGGCCGGCAAGGTTGCCCGTCGCCTCGAAAACCTTCTCTTCGCCGTTCACGATCAGCCGCACGCGGCAAGCTTGTGACCCCAGGCGGCTGACGATACAAGACGCCGCAAGCGGGCTCGGAGCGGAATGTCGAAACCGATCTATGTGCTGAGCGGGCCCAATCTCAACCTTCTGGGCGTCCGCGAACCGGACATTTATGGCGAGGAGACTCTCGAGGACGTGCGCGCCCTCGTCGAGGCCCGGGCGCGCGCTCGCGGCGCCGCTATCGTTTTCCGCCAGACCAACCATGAGGGCGAGTTGATCGACTGGGTGCAGGAGGCCCGCGAGGGGGCTCGAGCCCTGATCATCAATCCGGCCGGCTATGGCCACACCTCCATCGCCCTCCTCGACGCCCTGAAGACTTTGGACATCCCGATCGTCGAGTGTCACCTGTCCAATCCCGCGGCCCGGGAGGGGTTCCGCCGGCGCAGCTACGTCGCGCTGGCCGCCACCGGCGTGGTCAGCGGATTTGGCGCGGCGAGCTACGAACTGGCGGTGGAAGCGGCGTGCGATCTGACTGCGGCCCCCCGCGCTGAAGCACCGACCTGAAAAGAGCAACAAGGCCGATCGTCGCCATGCCCAGCCCCAAGGCCCCCGCCCCGTCGTCCGCGTCCGACGTCGTCCGAGAACTGGCCGAAATCCTCAACGAGACCGGCCTTTCCGAAATCGAGGTCGAGCGCGACGGCCAAAGGGTTCGAGTCGCCAGAAATCTCAGCCCCGGCGTCTTGCAGACCTTCGCGCCGCCAACCGCCACTTCTGCCCCAGTCGCCTCGCCGGCCGCGCCGGCTCCCGAACCGGAGCCCGCCAGGATCGGCGAGACGGTCACCTCGCCGATGGTCGGCGCCGTCTATCTCCAGCCTCAGCCCGGCGCCCCGCCATTCGTGAAGGTTGGCGACAGGGTCGCCGCCGGCCAGACCCTGCTTCTGGTCGAGGCGATGAAGACCATGAATCCGATCGTCGCTCCACGGGCGGGAGTCCTGGTCGAACTGCTGGTGACCGACGCCCAGCCAGTGGAATTCGGCGAACCCCTGGCGGTCATCGGCTAGAGCCCGTGTTCGAGAAGATCCTCATTGCCAACCGCGGCGAGATCGCTCTGCGCATCCATCGCGCCTGCAAGGAGATGGGTATAGCGACGGTAGCCGTGCATTCGACCGCCGACACCACCGCCATGCACGTTCGCCTGGCCGACGAGAGCGTGTGCATCGGGCCGCCACCGGCGGCGAAGAGCTACCTCAACATTCCATCGATCATCGCCGCCTGCGAAATCACCGGCGCCAATGCGATTCATCCGGGCTACGGCTTCCTCTCCGAGAACGCCCGCTTCGCCGAGATCGTCGCGGCCCATGGCATCACTTTCATCGGCCCCAAGCCCGAGCACATTCGGGTGATGGGCGACAAGATCGCCGCCAAGCGGGCGGTCAGGGCGGCCGGCATTCCGGTCGTGCCGGGCTCCGAGGGGGCGCTGGACACCGAGGGGGAGGCCGTCGCCGCGGCGGACGCCATCGGCTATCCTGTGCTGATCAAGGCGGCGGCCGGCGGGGGCGGTCGCGGCATGAAGGTGGCGCGCACCCGCGAGGAAGTCCCCGAGGCCTTCGCCACCGCTCGTGGCGAGGCCCGCGCGGCATTTGGCGACGACCAGGTCTACATGGAGCGCTATCTGGCGACTCCGCGCCACATAGAGGTGCAGGTGATCGCCGACGCCTTCGGGGCAGTCTGTCATCTTGGCGAACGGGACTGCTCCTTGCAGCGACGCCATCAGAAGCTGATGGAGGAAGCCCCATCCCCGGCCATCGATCCGTCGACGCGCGCGCGGATCGGCGGTGTCGTTGTCGAGGCGATCAAGGCCATCGGCTATCTCGGCGTGGGCACCATCGAGTTTCTCTACGAGGACGGCGAATTCTATTTCATCGAGATGAACACTCGCCTGCAGGTGGAGCACCCGGTCACCGAGGCGATCACCGACATCGATCTCGTCCGCGAACAGATTCGCATCGCCGCCGGACTGCCGCTGTCGTTTACCCAGGACCAGATCGAATTCGAGGGCCACGCCATCGAATGCCGGATCAACGCCGAGAACCCGCGGACCTTCATGCCTTCGCCGGGGCTGGTGACCGATTTCCATCCGCCCGGAGGACTTGGCGTGCGCCTGGATTCGGCGCTCTACGCCGGCTACTCGATCCCGCCCTATTACGACAGCCTGGCCGCCAAGCTGATCGTCCATGGCCGCGACCGTACCGAGTGCATCGCGAGGCTGCGACGGTGCCTGGGGGAGATGGTGGTGGCTGGGGTGGAGACCTCGATTCCCCTTTTTCAGGATCTGCTCCTGGAGCCCGATATCCTCGAGGGCGACTATCATATCCACTGGCTGGAAAGGTGGATTGCGGCCCAGACTTGAAAAGAGGCGTGGCGTGCACGGTTTCACGGCCGATGACCTGATCGACTGCTATCGGCGCGGCGTCTTCCCCATGGCCGACGCTCGCCACGACGAGCGACTCTTCCTGGTCGATCCGGCTCGCCGCGGAATCATCCCCCTCGGCAGCTTCCACATCTCGCGGCGCCTCGCCCGCACGGTGCGCTCGCCGCGGTTCGAAATCCGCATCGACAGCGCCTTCGAGGCCGTGGTCGAGGCCTGCGCCGCACCCCGGCCGGGTCGGCCAGAGACCTGGATAAACCAAAATATTCAAGATCTTTGCGGCGAACTCTTCAGGCGGGGCGCGGCTCACAGCGTGGAGGCGTGGCGGGATGGTGTCATGGTGGGTGGACTCTATGGCGTGGCGATCGGCGGAGCCTTCTTCGGAGAAAGCATGTTTTCCTCGGCGCGCGACGCCAGCAAGGTCGCCCTGGTCAATCTGGTCGAACAGCTGCGCCACGGCGGTTTCGCCTTGCTCGACGCTCAATTCATGACCGACCATCTGTTGAGCTTCGGGGCGGTGGAGATTTCGCGGGCGGAATATCGCCGGCGCCTGTCCCGCGCCCTGCAGGCGCCAGCGGAGTTCGCGGTCGGCGGCTACGCCGGCGGCGTCGCCGAGGTGCACGCCTCGAGCCAGGCGTCATAGACCGGGTGCTCGAAGGGGTGCAGACCCGGCGAGGCGGCGAACATCCAGCCCCGATAGATCTCCTTCGCCGACGGCGCGGCCATTCCGGGCGGGGCCGGCGGTTGGGAATCGATCACCACATAGGCGCTCGGCCGCGGCAAGGGATCGGAAAGGCCCCGCGTCTCGCACACTTTCACGTTGAAAATCAGGGTTTTGTAGCGGACTCGGCGGCCAACCGGAGCCTCGAAACGCATAGTCTCGGCTGTCACCTTGTCGAGAACACGGAGCACCGCGGTGGGACTGCGCACCGGCGGCGGCGGCCCGGGCGGCGGCGTGGGCGCGACCGGAACCTCAGGCTTTGGAGGCGGCGGCGGTGTTTTCTCCTCGGGTGGCGCGGCGGGCTCAGCGATATTGGCCGGCGCCGGAGCAGCGGAGGGAGCGGTCTGGGGCGACTGAGGAGCCTCTATGACCGGCGGCGGCGCGGGCGAGGCGATCGGGGCGGCGTTTTGCGGGGCGGGTTGGGCGTGGGTCAGGACCGCGGCGGCGGCGGCGAGCGCTAGGCCAAGGCCGGCCCGGCCTAGTCGGGGATCCACGGCTGGTAATCTCCGGTGGCTCGCGCCCGATCGCCGCCGCGGGCAATCGAGCCTTTGGGCCGCCAGGCGAATAGCGTGCCTGTGAGGTTGGGCAGGTGGTCCCTCTCCCACGGGCGGCGAGCAAGCGGAACCCGGGTCGGTGGGTCGGCGAAGGTGTGATGCAGCCACCCGTGCCAGTCGGCGCTGACCTTGGAAGCCTCGGCATAGCCGTTGTAGATCACGAACCGGCGATTGCGGCCGTCATAGTTCCAGCGCGGATCGACCGTCTCGTAGTAGCGGTTGCCGCCCTCGTCCTCGCCGACGTAGACGCCGCCTTTCTTGATCTGCCAGGTCGCGCCGATGGTGGCCCCAGTCCACCAAGTGAAAATCGCCTTGAGAAAACCCATCAATGTCCGATCCCTGCGCGGCCCGCTTATAGGGTGACCCCGTCGCCGAAGTCCAGGCGCCCCGCTCAATTCCATATCTTGTGGACTATCGCCGCCACCCCCCCAGGTCTTGTTGCGATTGAGAACGGGAACGGCTAGCGTCGAGGCCATGCGCATCGTCTCCCGCTCCGCATTCCTCGCTCACGGCCTGGAGTTCGAAACGCGCCGAGTGGAACGCGCCGGTGATGTCGCCGAGGTTATCGCCCCGCGCGGCTGGACGAGTCCGCGGGTAGAGGCCTGGCTCGACTGGGCCGACGCCCTGCCTGACGACGAGCCGACTTGCGGCCCGAAGGCGCCGCTCGCCGCCGTGCTGCATGGCGGGCCCGACCGTCACGCCCGCCGCCTCGCCGCCTGGGGCGTGAGGCTTGGCCTGTTCGATGAGTTGGACGGGGCCAATTTCCGGCAGATGCTCTTTGGCCTCTTCGTCCTTGGCTACGCCGCCCCCGGCCCGACCCTCTCTTTCGGGATCCGCGCCCACGCCCTGGCTGACGATCCCATCCGCGCCTCCGAGCTGGCGGCGATGGCCATCGATGAGCCGGACTTCGCCGCAGCGATCCGCCGGCGATCCGACCCGAAGCTGACGGCCGTGGCTGACGCTATCGCCCGCTGCGACGGCGAGCCCACCGCCTGCGCCGACCCGGCCGCCAACCAGGTCCTGGCCCGCGCCGCCCTCGAGGCCCGCGCCGCCGGAGCCGCCGAAGCCGAGATCGCCGATGTCATCGCGCTTGCCCGGGCCGATCTCGGGCTGGCCGCTCCGATGACCGCCCGGGCCGATCGAGATGCTCTAATGGCGGGAGATCCGGCGGCGATCCTCGCGGCCCGGGCGGGATGGAAGAGCGGAATGCTCACCCTCGCCCTGTCGAATGAAGGCCCGATGGCGCTGGATCTGGCTCACATCGCGCCGCGCGCCGCGGTCCTGGCGCTTTCCGATCCGGACGACCTGGCCGCCGCCGTCCGCCTCGTCACTGTCGCCCTCGACATCGAAGTTTCGGCGGGGTTCGTCGTCGATCCCGCCGATGCGTGCCGGCGGCGCGACCATCGCCCGTTGGCTCTTTGCGTGGCCGGAATCGGCGAAACACTGGTGCGTGAAGGTTTGGCTTTCGGCGGGCCGGCTGGGATAGACCGCGCCGCTGGCCTTCACCGCCTGGTCCAGACGGCGGCCCGGGAGGCCTCGCGGGAGTTGGCCGAGGCTCTTGGCCCGTGTCCGGCGGGCGGACCGGAGGGCCGGCGCAACCGCCAGATCACCTGCGCGCTCGACGATCCCGATCTCGATCTGAAGCTCGGGGGTCGCGGCCTGGGCCTCTCGCCCTGGCCAGGACCCAGGCGGCTGGCCGAGTCCTTCGACGGCCAGATTCTGGCCGTGGTCGACGAGGCGGCGCTAGCCGGTCTCACTCACGCCGGCGTCGACCTCGACGAGGCGCGATGCCATGTCCTGGGCGCCAAGGGGCTCGATCGCGCCCCTGGGATCGACCACGCCGCCCTCCTGGCCAAAGGCTTCACTGACCATGAAATCGCCGCCGCCGAGGCCGCCCTCCCGAGCGTCCTTCGCCTCAGCGATGCCTTCGCTCCGGCGGTGATCGGGACCGGATTCGTCGGCGACGTTTTGGGAGCCGGGCTCGAAGCGATGGCCGAGCCGGCCTTCGACACCCTGGCCTTCGCCGGCTTCTCATCCGATCAGATCTCGATCGCGGAAGCTTTCGCGCTCGGAACTGGCAGCCTGACAGGGGCGCCGTTCCTGGACGACGACGCGCCTTTCCGTGCCGCCGGCGAAATCGGCTTGGACGCACGCCTGGCGATGATCGCCGCCGTCCAGCCTTTCATCGACGCCCCGACGGTGGCGGTTCTGCCCCTCCCCTTCGCCGCTGGGCCGGACGAGGCGGCGCGCGTGCAGGTCCAGGCGGCCGCGGCGGGAGTGATGGCTTTGCGGATCGAGCGGGCTGGGCCGGGAGCCGGCTTCACCCTCGAGATACCTAGGCCTTGCGAGGCGCGGGCCGACGCGGCGCCGCGGGACCGGATCGTCGAACGGGTGGTGGAGGTCGACCGCAGCCGCCGGCGTCTGCCCCATCGCCGCAAGGGCTATATCCAGAAATCCACCGTCGGCGGCCACAAGGTCTATCTGCACACCGGCGAATACGACAACGGCGAGCTCGGCGAGATCTTCATCGACATGCACAAGGAAGGCGCGGCCTTCCGCTCCCTGATGAACAATTTCGCCATCGCCATTTCAATCGGCCTGCAATACGGCGTGCCCCTGGACGAGTTTGTCGACGCCTTTGTATTCACCCGCTTCGATCCGGCCGGACCGGTGACGGGCAATGACCAGGTGCGTTCGGCCACCTCGATCCTGGACTATGTATTTCGCGAGTTGGGCGTCTCGTATCTGGGCCGCGGCGATCTCGCCGAGACGGGGGCCGGCGAACTCAACTCCGACAATCTCGGGGTGGGAGCCGGTGAGGCCGAGCCGCAGGCCCTGGCGCGTTATATCTCGCGCGGCTTTTCGCGCGGGGCGACGCCGGACAATCTCGTCTTTCTTCCCACGGCGTCCCGGCCTGGCCCTCGGGCGGCGGAGGTCTGCCCGGCCTGCGGCGACATCGCCCTGGTGCGCAAGGGCCAGGCCCTGATCTGCCAGACCTGCGGGGCGCGCCAGGGTCGCGAGGCCGAAAGCGAGGTCTAGCGGGACCTGGCTACATTAAGCGGTTTTCACTGGCGTCGGCCCTCGCGCGCCCGCAGTAAGGGCTTCATGAGGCAGGATCGCCCGCCATTTGCGTCATTGCGTCCGCCGCAGCGCAGCTGGCGGCCGGCCGCTGTGTTCGTGCTGGCTGGGGCGATCCTTCTGGCGGCGGCGGGCCAGGCCCTGGCCTTCGACGACCCCCCGGACGTGGCCCGCCTGGTCTCTTTCGGCGGCGTCTGCCAGAACTGCAGCCTGGCGGGACGGCATCTGGTGGGCGCGAAATTCATCGGCGGCAATTTCGCCGGCGCGTCCCTGGTCGGCGCGGACATGCGCGGGGCGACCTTCATCAGCCCGAACTTCAACGGAGCCGATTTCACCCGAGCCGATGTGCGTGGCGCGACCATGATTGGCGGCCATTTCCTGCTGGCCAATTTCTCCGACGCCAGCCTGGCCGGACTCGAAGCTCATGGTGTGGAATTCAACAGCGCCAGGTTCACCGGCGCCAAGGCTACCGGGGCCGACCTGACTGTCTCTGACTTGACCCGCGCCGAGGGGCGCGGGGCCGACTTCGAGAACGCAAATCTTGTCCACTCGAACCTGAGCAGCGGCGAATTCGAGAAGGCTTCATTCCGCGGCGCCCGCCTCGTCTTGGCCAATCTGGAGGGCGGCGATTTCGCCGGGGCCGACTTCCGCGGCGCCGATTTCGCTGGCGCCACTCTGAGCGGCGCGACCCTATCGGGGGCGAATCTGACGAACGCCCACAATCTCTCGCAGCGTCAACTCGACGGCGCCTGCGGCGATGGCCACCCGAAGCTTCCGGCCGGCCTCACCTTGCGGCCGTGCCCCGCCAAAGGCCGACATCATCATTGAAGGCGCGGCCCCGTGGGCGCCAGGCGTATGTGGAGTTCCTGTAGCTGCTGCTCGCGCGCCGGGCTGGGGGCGCCCATCATCAGATCCTCCGCCTGCTGATTGAGCGGGAACGCGATCACCTCGCGGATATTCTCGGCCCCGGCCAGCAGCATGACGATCCGGTCGATGCCGGGCGCCATGCCCGCGTGCGGCGGCGCGCCATAGCGGAAGGCGTTCAGCATGCCGCCGAACTGCCGTTCGACCTCGCCGGCCGAATAGCCAGCGATCTCGAAAGCCCGCACCATGATGTCGGGCCGGTGATTCCGCACCGCCCCCGAGCACAGCTCCACGCCGTTGACGACGATATCGTATTGATAGGCGAGCACCTCGAGCGGGTCCTTGGCCTCCAGCGCTTCCAGTTCGCCCTGTGGCATGGAGAAGGGATTGTGCGAGAAGTCCACGTGATTGGCCTCCTCGTTGAACTCGAACATCGGGAAGTCGACGATCCAGCAGAAGTCGAAACGGTGCTCGTCGACGAGCTTCAGCTCCGTGCCGACCTTCATCCTGGCCTGGCCGGCGAATCTGGAAAAGATGGCCGGGTCGCCGCCGACGAAGAAGGCGGCGTCGCCTACCCCAAGGCTCAGTTGAGCGCGGATCGCCGCGGTGCGTTCAGGACCGAGATTGCGGGCGATCGGACCTGCGGCCTCCTCGGCGCCGTTTTCCTCGCGCCAGAATATGTAGCCGAGCCCCGGCTGACCCTCGCCCTGGGCCCAGGCGTTCATCCGATCGCAGAAGGCGCGCGAGCCGCCTTCAGGCGCGGGAATCGCCCAGATCGCGCCGCCGGGCGCCTCCAGCATCCGCGCGAAGAGGCCAAAGCCGCCGCCCCTGAAGGCGTCTGAGACATCGGCCATGACCAGCGGATTTCGCAGGTCCGGTTTGTCGGTGCCGTACTTGGCGATCGCCTCGCGATAGGGAATCCGCGGAAAGGGATAGGGCGTCACCGGCTTGCCCTGCGCGAACTCCTCGAAGAGGCCGTGCAGGACGGGCTCCATCGTCTCGAACACGTCTTCCTGGGTTGCGAAGCTCATCTCGAGATCGAGTTGGTAGAACTCGCCTGGTGAGCGGTCGGCGCGGGCGTCCTCGTCCCGGAAGCACGGGGCGATCTGAAAATACCGGTCGAAGCCGGCGACCATCAGCAGCTGCTTGAACTGCTGGGGCGCCTGCGGCAGGGCGTAGAACGTGCCCGGATGATTGCGCGAGGGGACCAGGAAGTCGCGCGCGCCTTCCGGGCTGGAGGCGGTGAGGATCGGGGTCTGGAACTCAAGAAAGTTCGCCTCGGTCATCCGTCGACGGATGGAATCGATCACTTTCGAACGCAGCACGATGGCGCGGTGAAGGGTCTCCCGGCGCAGGTCGAGATAGCGATGCTTGAGGCGGATGTCCTCGGGATAATCCGGCTCGCCGAACACCGGCAGAGGCAGTTCCGCCGCCTCCGACAACACGGCGACTTCGCGCACCGCGACTTCGATCTCGCCGGTGGCCAAGGCGGGGTTGATGGTCTCCGCCTCACGCGCCACGACCTCGCCGTCGATGCGCACCACGCTCTCGGGTCGCAAGCGGTCGAGGTCCGCGAAGCCGGCGGCGCCGGGATGTAGAACCAGTTGGGTGAGGCCGTAGTGGTCGCGCAGGTCGACGAACAGCAACCCGCCGTGGTCGCGCTTGCGGTGGATCCAACCGGACAGGCGCACATTCCGCCCCTTGTCCGCGAGCCGCAGGGCGCCGCAGGTGTGGGTGCGATAGGCGTGCATGGGGAAAGATCCGGCCGGGTGGGTTTTCAAAAAGGCGCGGAAGGGCGCATGCGCCCCCCGCATTGTCAAGGCGGACACCGCGCGTACGGCAATCCGACCCACTTCTCAAACGCCGCCCCTGTCCCTATTCTCCCGAGTCCCTGTCTCAACAGCTGAAAGGAGGTGGTCCAGTGTCTCATTGTCTCCAACCGCGGTCGCAAGCGACCTGGAGCCTTAAGACGGAGGCTCTTTCCTGACGGCGTCGTTGACGCACTGAAGGATCAAGGTCGCGGAGAACCGGCCCAGCGCCGGTCCCGCCGCGGTCACGACGATGGAGGGGCCGGTTCGAGTTATCGAGCCGGCCCCTCGCATTTCTAGAAGCTGGCGCAGTCCCTATGCTCGGCAAGCAGCACCGAGCGCTGATGGAAGCGGCCCTTGTAGGCCTCGATCACCGCCTTCAGGCGCGCGCGTTCGCCGGGGCGGCCGGCCAAGACGATCAACATCACCTTGGAAGATTCGCGGGTAAGGACGCCGGCATCGCTCCGCCACTGGCCGTGAGCATCCCACGCCGTCAGGCCGGCTGGAAAACGTGGCGTGACCTCGCGGTCCAGGAAGGATCGCCAGTCGCCCTCGCTGATTGTCGCGCCGCCTTCGTCGAGGCCGAAAAACAGTTCTGCGCTCGTCACCGCTCGCATACCGGCCGGACATGCGGCCTTGGCCTGCGCGCCGCCGGCGAGCAAGGTCGCTACGGCGAGGACGGCGGCCCTCACGCCCCGATCAGCTCGCGACCGATCAGGAAGCGACGGATCTCGTTGGTCCCCGCCCCGATGTCGTAGAGCTTGGCGTCGCGCAGGTAACGCTCGACGGGAAACTCCTTTAGATACCCGGCCCCGCCCAGGGCCTGAATGGCTTCCAGAGAAGAGCGCACGGCATTTTCCGAGGCCAGCAGAATGGCCCCCGCGGCGTCGAAGCGGGTGGTCCGCCCGGCGTCGCACGCCTTGGCCACCGCATAGACGTAGGCGCGGGCGGAATTGAGGGCGACGTACATGTCGGCGATCTTGCCCTGCATGAGCTGGAACGTCCCGATCGGGCGACCGAACTGACGCCGCTCGCGCACATAGGGGAGCACCGTGTCGAGGCAGGCCTGCATGATGCCCAGAGGGCCCCCCGCCAGCACCGTCCGCTCGAAGTCCAGGCCACTCATCAGCACGCCGGCCCCGCCATTTTCCGGCCCAATGACATTCTCGGCCGGCACGTCGCAGTCCTCGAACACGAGTTCGCCGGTGTCGGAGCCGCGCATGCCGGTCTTGTCGAGCTTGCGCGAGCAGGAGAAGCCTTTGAATCCCTTCTCGATCAGGAAGGCGGTCACCCCGCGGCTCTCGGCCGCCGGCTCGGTCTTGGCGTAGACCACCAGGGTGTCGGCGTGGGGTGCGTTGGTGATCCAGAACTTGGTCCCGTTCAATCTGTAGACATCGCCGCGGCGCTCGGCCTTGAGCTGCATGGAGAGGACGTCGGAGCCGGCTCCGGCTTCGCTCATCGCCAGGGCTCCGACATGCTCGCCCCTGATCAGGGCCGGCAGGTAGCGGCGCTTCTGCTCCTCGGAACCCCAGCGGCGGATCTGGTTGACGCACAGATTGGAGTGGGCCCCATAGGAAAGGCCCACCGAGGCGGAGGCGCGCGACACCTCCTCCATGGCCACCACGTGCTCGAGGTAGCCGAGACCCAGGCCGCCGAACTCCTCCTCGACGGTGATGCCGTGCAAGCCGAGTTCGCCCATCTGTGGCCACAAGTGACGGGGGAACTCGTTGGTCAAATCGATCTCGGCCGCCACGGGAGCGATGCGGTCGGCAGAAAAGCGGGCGGTGGTCTCGCGGATAGCGTCGGCGGTTTCGCCCAGGCCGAAATCCATCATTGGGCCGTGATCGGAAATCATTCGAAGGACCCTCAGCCGCCCGCGGAAGTCGGCTGAAAATTCGGCGCGCGTCGCTCGACTAGGGCCAGGGCGCCCTCCTTGGCGTCGGGATGATCCAGCGAGGCTCGTGTCAGCCGATCACTATCCTCCAAGGCCTCCCGGGCGCCCGCGCCGAGGTGCCGATAGACCTGCGACTTCATGATCGCCATGGAGGTGGGCGAAACGGTTCGGGCCAGCTCATCGACATAGTCGACGACGCTGGCCAGCAGTTCGTCGGCCGGGGCCATCCGGTCCAGCAGGCCGATGCGCAGGGCCTCCTCCGCGCCCAGCCGGCGCGAACTCCATAAAAGATCGAGGGCGCGGCTGGCCCCGACGAGCCGCGGCAGAAGCCAGCTGATCCCATGCTCGGCCACCAGGCCCCGCTTGGAAAACACCGTGGTGAAACTGGCCTCCGGCGATCCGAAGCGCAGATCGCTCATCATTGCCAGGATGAACCCGCCTCCCGCGGCGACCCCGTTGACTGCGGCGATTACCGGCTTTGTCACTTCCATCAGATAGCTGAACATGCCCGGCAGATCGGGGCCAGCGCTACCCTGGCCGGCCGAGCCGGCCGCCGTCGCCTCCACCAACGCCGCCGAGTCCAGGCCCGAACAGAAACCGCGGCCTTCGCCGGTGAAGGCGATGGCGGTGACGTCGGGATCGGCCTCGGCGCCCCGCACCAGCTCGCGGATCTCGGCGAGCATCGGCATGGTCAGGGCGTTCAGCACCTGCGGCCGGTTCAGCCGGATCAGCGCCACGCGCCCCATGGTCTCGAACTGAATTTCGCCTGCGCTCACGGCGACCTCTCTCGCATGCGGTTCGAAGGCACCCTAGACCAAACCGCACGCATCGAGGAGCGCCCGGCGCCCCGGCCCGGTAGCTCACGCCAATCGATGGTGCGGTCGAGAAGACTCGAACTTCCACGGGTTGCCCCACAGCGACCTCAACGCTGCGCGTCTACCAATTCCGCCACGACCGCCCGTCGCGAGGCGCGGGGCGTAGCAAATGGCCGCCGCCTTGGGAAGGCTTTGCGCCACCGCCCGCGGCGCCCCACATTGCCGGCCATGAGCCTCGCCGCCGATGCGCCCGCGACAACCTTGCCACGCCAGGACGGGAAGGCCGTCGAATGGGCGATCTCGCGAACGCCGGTCCCTTATCCCGTCGCGGTGACCGCCATGGAAGCGCGAGCGGCGGCGATCCGGGCCGGCGAGGCGGCGGAACTGGTCTGGCTGCTCGAGCACCCGCCACTCTACACCGCCGGCGTATCGGCGAGACTTGCCGACCTCATTGCCCCAGACCGGCTTCCGGTCTTCGCCAGCGGGCGCGGCGGCCAGTACACCTACCACGGACCCGGCCAGCGAGTGGCCTATGTGATGCTCGACCTGGCGGCGCGCCGGCGCGACGCGAGGGCCTTCGTCGGCGCCCTCGAGGCCTGGATCATCGACGCCCTCGCCCGCCTGGGCGTTATCGGCCAGGTCCGTTGCGGGCGGATCGGGGTGTGGGTTGACCGGCCCGGGTCGTCGCCGCCGGGCGAGGACAAGATCGCGGCCATCGGCGTGAAGCTGCGCCGATGGGTGAGCTTCCATGGCATCAGCCTCAACGTGGCGCCCGATCTTGCCCATTTTGAGGGCATCGTGCCGTGCGGGATTTCCGACTATGGTGTGACCAGCCTTGCCGATCTGGGGCTCGATGTCTCCATGGAAGAGGCCGACGAGGCCTTGGCTGCCGCCTTCGCCACGGTCTTCGGGCCAACCCGGAAGGGTCGCGTCCCGGCGCCTTGAAATCGGCCAGGGTTGCCGCGCCTTCTCAGGGGTGGCTACAAGGACCCGGCCATGCAGCTGATCGACCGCTATCTGTTTCGCGAGCTGCTCGGCCCGACTCTGCTGGCTACGGCAGCCCTGACCGGGGTCGCTCTCCTGAGCGAGAGCCTGTCGGCCCTCGATGTCATGGTCGACCAGCGTCAGAGCGTGCTCGTTTTCCTGAAGATCATCTTTCTGGCCATGCCCCAATTGATTGCCATGATCGTGCCCGTGGCGGTCCTCGTGGGAACCCTCGTGGCGCTCAATCGTCTGCACACCGAACAGGAGATCATCATCTGTTTCAGCGGCGGCATGAGCCGCTGGCGAGTGATCTCTCCGGCGTTGCAGCTGGCGGCGGCGGCGAGCCTCGTCTGCCTGGTGCTGACCCTTTGGATCCAGCCCCTTTCATATCGCGCCCTACGCCAGACCCTCGCCGGGATCAGGACGGATCTCGCCGCGAGCATGATTCAGCCGGGCAAATTCTCTCATCCGGCCCCTGGGGTCACCGTGTTCGCCCAGGCCATGGATGACGACGGCACCATCCATAACCTGTTCATCGACCGCGATGGCGGCAACGGACGCGACAACATGGTGATGGCCCGCGAGGGACGACTGCTCAACCGCGGCGGCAAGCCCATGCTCAACATGAGCCACGGCGCCAACCAGGAATTTTCCAAGGCTGGAGCGCTCAATTTCCTGTCCTTCGACCAGTACGTACTCGAACTCAAGCCGCTGATGGGTCCCGACCGGCCGGTGATCTACAAGCTCTCCGACCGCTATCCGCACGAGCTGTTCTACCCCGACTTGAGCGGGACCTGGGAGCGGGCCAACCTCCACAAGATGCTCGCCGAGGGCCATTCGCGGATCGCCGCAGCCCTCTACAGCCTCGCCTTTATGGCCATGGCCGTTACCGCGGTGATCGGCGGGTCGTTCAGCCGCATGGGGTATGGCGTGCGCATTGCCGTCGTGGCCTGCGCCGCGCTCGTCGTGCGGGTGGCTGGATTCAGCGTCCAGGCGGCCGCCGGCTCGGGACCGATCTGGAATCTCATGCAGTACCTGGTCCCGCTCGGCGCGGCCGCCGCGGCGCTTGGCCTCCTGTTCGCGGGGCGGATCCGCCGGCCATCCATCGCCGCCGGCGCAAGCGCGTGAGCGCGTCCCCCCTGCGCCTGCAGGCCTACGTGCTGATCCGATTCCTGACCGGGATCGGGACGGCCTTGGCGGTGATCGCCTCGGTGATCGTGCTTATCGACTTCGTCGAGTTGTCGAGAACCTTGGGAGGGCGCCAGGACCTGACCTTCATCCAGCTCCTCGGCTTCACCCTTCTGAAAAGCCCGGCGATCATCCTGCAGCTTCTGCCTTTCGTCTTCCTTTTCGGGGCTATGGGATCGTTTGTGGCGATGAATCGGCACAGCGAGCTGGTGGCCATGCGCGCGGCCGGCGTTTCGGCGTGGCGATTCATCCTGCCCGCCGCCGCCGCCGCGGTCCTGATCGGGATCGCCACCACGGCCTTGTTCAACCCGATCGCCTCGGCCCTCAACGCCCGTTTCGAGGACGCCCAGGCCGTGATTACCCAGGGATCGCGCGACGGCCCGGCGGAAATCTGGCTGCGCCAAGGCGACGACCGCCAGCAGGTTGTCATTCACGCCCGCTCACATGACACGGTCGACGACGTGGTCCGCTTGCGCGATGTCTCGGTCTTCATTCAGAACGTCGATCCCTCCGGCGGCCTGGGATTCGCCCGCCGACTGGAGGCGTCGGAGGCCAGGCTCCTGCCGGGCTATTGGCGCCTCAGCGACGTCCGCGAGGCGCTACCCGGCGCCAGTTCGGTGCATTCCGAACAAATCCTGATCCCCTCCATGCTCGACCATCGCACCGCCATGGAGAAGTTCGTTTCCCCAGGCGCGGTTGCGTTCTGGCGCTTGCCCGCCACGATCCGCGCCGCCGAATTGGCCGGCTATTCGGCGACCGGCTACCGCCTGCGCCTTCAGCAGCTGCTGGCGACTCCGGTGCTATTCGCCGCCATGAGCGTATTGGGAGCGGGATTTTCCCTGCGCTTCATGCGTCTCGGTGATCTGGCCGCCCTCGCCGGGGCCGGTGTGACCTTGGGCTTCATTCTGTTTTTCCTTGATGAATTCTGCGGAGCCCTGGGGACGGCCGAAGTGATCCCGCCGATCCTCGCCGCATGGGCGCCGCCGATCCTGGCTCTTTTGGCGAGCGTCACTCTCCTTTGCTATACCGAGGACGGCTGACTCGTGGTGGGCGAGACGTGGCGCGAGAAAGGTCCGCGAGTGGCGATGTCGGGTAGGGCTGTGAGCTTGGCGGGCCTGATGGCGAGCGCCGTCCTGATGACGACGGGCGCGACCGCCGAGCCGCTCTCGAAGATGCTCACACCACCGCCCAAGCCCGTCACATCGGTCCCCGACGATGCCCTCGCAGGCGGCGGGTTCTACCTCGAGGCCAACACTCTTATTCGCGACGAGACTAACCACACGGTGACCGCCGAGGGGTCGGTGGTCGCCCGATATCAGGGCCGGGTGCTGCGCGCCGACGAGCTCGACTACCAGACCGAGACCGGCATCGTCACCGCCCATGGCCACGTCACCGTCATCAATCCCGATGGGACCACCCAGTTCGCCACCGCCATGACGCTGGACAAGGACATGAGCGAAGGCGTGGCGATCGGCTTTTCAACTCGTTTGCAGAACGACGTCAAAATCGCCGCGGCGCGCACGCAACGGCGCAACGCCGACGTGACCGAACTCGATCGGGTGATTTTCACGCCCTGCCAGGTCTGCGCCGAAAACGGCCAGAGCAAGCCGACCTGGTCTATCCGCGCCCGAAAGGTGGTTGAGGATAAGGCCCGTCACACGCTCTACTTCCAGGACGCCGTGATCCAGGTGAAAGGCGTCGGCATTCTCTACCTGCCGGCCTTCTACACCGCCGACCCGAGCGCGGCGCGCAAGTCGGGCTTCCTGCTGCCGGTGGTGACGATCTCCGGCTCGCGCGGCTTTTCCTACGAGCAGCCATATTACCAGGTAATCACGCCCTCGACCGACATCACGATCACTCCGCAGTTCAACACCAAGGTCAATCCGTTCCTCAACGTCGACTTCCGCAAGCGCTTCTGGTCCGGCGTCATGGACATCCGCGCCGGCGTCACCGACGAGCGGGACTTCACATCCGGCGGCGCAAAGTTCGGAGCCTTGACCGCGCGCAGCTACATCCTGAGCAGCGGCCAGTTCGATCTGGGCGACCATTGGACGTGGGGGTTCACCGCCGAGCGGGCCAGCGACAAGCTGATCTTCGAGAAGTATTCGATCCCCGATGTATTCACCGACCGCGGCCTCTACGCCGCCGATGGCGGACGCCTGATCTCCCAGATCGACGCGGTTCGCCAGGACCAGAACTCCTATCTGTCGATCGCCGCCATCAGCGTCGAGGGCCTGCGGCCTGGCGACATCCAGAGCACCATTCCCACCGTCGCGCCGCTCATCGAGGGTCACTACGAGCCGCACGGCGATATTCTCGGCGGACGGCTGCGGATCGACGGCAGCGCCGTGGCGCTCACCCGCGACCAGTCGCCGGAGCTCACCGGAGCGGAAGGCGTCAACAGCCGCCGGGCCACCCTGGGCCTCGACTGGACACGCACGTTCACCCTCGACAACGGCCTGCGTATCGTCCCCTTCGTCGACGGGCGCGCCGACGTCTATAATCTCAGCAATCTCGCCTCACCCTCGCCGTCCAACGCCACCATCACGCGCGCCTTCGGTGATGTGGGCGCGGATATCAGCTATCCCCTGATCAAACAGACGCCGTCCGCGACCTGGATCGTCGAACCCCTCGCCCAAATCGCCGTCGGACCGAACACCCATCTCGATCCGCGCATTCCCAACGAGGACAGTCAGGTCTGGAGCTTGGACGAGACCAACCTTTTCGAGGTCAACCATTCGCCGGGCTACGACCTCTACCAGGGCGGTCAGAGCGCCACCCTGGCCGGCCGCGCCACCCTGATGCTGCCGGACGGGCGCGGCGGCAGCTTGCTGGTAGGGAGAATCTTCCAGTCCCAGGATCAGCCCGTCCTGCCGCTCAGCTCTGGCCTGCGCACGGCGCTTTCGGACTGGGTGGTCGGGTTCAGCGCCGAGCCGATTCACGGGGTGAATCTGTTCTCCCGCTGGCAGCTCAACAGCACAAATTTCGGCATCGATCGCATGGAGACCGGAGTCGGCTTCACCACCAGCCGGGCGTCGGGCTACATCAGCTATCTGCAGGAATCGATCTCGCCGACCGGCCAGAGGGTGAGCAGCCTCGATATTCACGGCGAAGTCTGGGCTACCAGGCATTGGGGTGCGACAATCTACTCCATCGTCGACGGCGGCACCTGGCGGCAAAACGATCTCGGGATCGTCTATCGCGACGACTGCATCCGGGTCGAAGTGCTGTATCGGCGCAACGAAACCTTCAATGGAACCCTGGGTCCGTCGAGCTCGGTGGTCCTGCGCCTTTCCCTCGCCACATTGGCAAATACAGGGTACACCCACTAACCGCTCGCCGTGCTCCTCACCCGGGCCGGCAAAAAGTGACGAGGACGGTGCTGTTTCCATGCTGAGATCTATCGAACCCACGCTCGCCGCGCGTGTCGGCGGCGTCGTGTTTTGCGCCCTGACCCTGATGATCGGGGCCGGCGCCTTGGCCCAGACGGCTGGCCCACCAGAACCGGCGACCACCGCCAACGCCCCGCCGCCAGCCCCGCCGCCGGCCGGCCCCGAGGGGCTGAGCGAAGGCGTGGTGGTGACTGTCAACGACGACATGATTTCCACCTATGACATCGTCCAGCGGATGCGACTGCTGATCGTCACCTCTGGAATCCAGCCCAACGAGAAGAACATGCCGGCTCTGCAGCAGGAAGCGGCCCGATCCCTCGTCGATGAGCGGCTGGAGATGCAGAACCTGCGCGCCGAGGGAAAGACTCAGAAATTCGATCTGGTCGCCTCCGACGCCGAGGTGAATGACGAACTGGCCGACATCGCCCGCTCCAACAACACCAGCGCTGACCAGCTGCTGGCCCAACTCGCCGCGCAGGGCGTCGGCGCCGACACCCTCAAGGATCAACTGAGAGCCGAGATCAGCTGGCGGGGGTGGATTCGCGGCCGTTACGGCTCGCGGGTCGTCATCGGCGATGACCAGATCAAGGCCTATCAGAAGCGCGTCGAGGCCGAGGCTGGTAAGCCGCAGTATCAGGTCAACGAGATCTTCATCGACGCCGCCCGGGCCGGCGACATCAATGCCGCCACCTCAGGCGCCCAGCAGCTTATCGACCAGATACACAAGGGCGCGCCCTTCGGCGCCGTGGCCCGCCAGTTCTCCAACTCACCCTCGGCGGCGGCCGGCGGCGACGTCGGCTGGATCTCGACCGGCGAAATGCCCGTCGAAGTGGATCAGGCCCTCGAGGAACTGAGGCCCGGTCAACTATCGAGCCCGATCCCGGTCAAGGACGGGGTCTACGTTATCTACCTGCGCGACAAGCGGGCCGGCGGATCCACCCCGGTGGTGGATCTCAAGCAGGCCGCCATCGCTCTGCCCAAGAGCGCCACCGACGCCGAGATCGCCGAAGCCCAGGCCAAACTCGTCGCCCTCAAGGCAAAACTGAACGGCTGCGACAACCTTGGCCCCGAGGCGGCCAAAGTCAAAGGCGTGGTTGCCGGCGACCTCGGCGAAGCCGAGACCAAGGATCTATCGCCCGCCTTCCGCGAGGCGGCCGAACGGCTCGATGTCGGGCAGGTCTCCGATCCAATCCGCACCGAGGTCGGCCTGCATCTCGTGGCCCTCTGCGCCAAGCACATGGGCGGCGCCCAGCAGCTGACCCGCGATCAGATCGAAAACCGCCTGTTCGGCCAGGAGTTGGCCATGATCTCCAAGCGCCAGCTTCGCGACCTGCGCAACTCGGCGACCATCGAAGTCCGGTGAGTCTCGCCCAGCCCATCGCCCTCTCCCTGGGCGATCCGGCCGGAATCGGACCCGAAATCATTCTCAAGGCCTGGCGGACCCTCAAGGGGTCCGGCCCGGTTTTCGTCGCGGTGGGCGACTTCGCGACGCTCGCGCGGGCGGCGGGCGCGGACGCGGAAATCGCGGCGGTGTCCTCCGTGGCCGAGGTCGCCCGGATCTTTCCCCACGCCCTGCCGGTCATTGACATGCCGCTCGCCGCCAGCGTGGTCCCGGGCGAGCCGTCGTCGGCCGTCGCGGCCGCGATCATCGGCTGGATCGAGGCCGGCGCTCGCTTGGCCATGGCCGGCGAAGCCGCGGCGCTCGTCACCGCGCCCATCGCCAAGGCCCCGCTCTATGAGGCCGGGTTCGCCTTTCCCGGCCACACCGAGTTCCTGGGCGCCCTCGCTCCCGGCCCGGGCGCCGCCCGTCCGGTGATGATGCTCGTCGCCCGTGATCTGCGCTGCGCCCTGGCGACCATCCACGAACCCCTGGCGAGAGTCTCCGGCCTGCTGACCGCCGATGCGATCGTCGCCGCCGGACGCATCACCGCGGCGGCCCTTTCCGTGGATTTTGCGATCCCTCGCCCGCGCCTGGCCGTCGCCGCCCTCAATCCCCACGCCGGCGAGGCCGGCGAGATCGGCGAGGAGGAGGAGACAATCATCGCCCCCGCCGTGCATGCCTTGCAAGCCGAGGGCGTGGCGGCCAGCGGCCCGCATCCGGCCGACAGCCTGTTCCACGAAGCGGCGCGCGCGTCCTACGACGCGGTCCTGTGCATGTACCACGATCAGGCCCTGATTCCGGTCAAGATGCTGGACTTCTGGGGTGGCGTTAATGTCACGTTGGGGCTTTCGATCGTGCGCACTTCGCCTGACCACGGGGTCGCGTTCGACATCGCCGGAAGAGGCATGGCCCGGCCTGACAGCCTGATCGCCTCCTTGCGACTGGCCTCCGACATCGCCGCCCGGCGCGGCGCGGGATGAGACTTTCGGCACTGCCGCCCCTGCGCGAAGCTTTGGACGCCGCTGGGATCGGGGCCGACAAGCGGTTCGGCCAACACTTCCTGCTTGACCTCAATATATGCCGAAAGATCGCTAAATTATCTGATATTCTCGATGGAGAACGCGTTCTCGAAGTCGGCCCCGGTCCAGGGGGGCTGACCCGGGCTCTGCTCGAAGCCGGAGCACGGGTGACGGCGGTGGAAAAGGATTCCCGGTTCCTTCCCCTGCTGACTGAGCTGGCCATCGCGGCTGGCGGAGCGCTCACCGTGATCCACGCCGACGCCCTCGACCTCGACGAGACCGCCGTTGTCGGCGCCGGCGCCTCGATCGTGGCCAACCTGCCGTACAACATCGGCAGTCCCTTGCTCGTGAAGTGGCTGACGGGGCTCCTCGAACCTCGGACCATGACCCTGATGTTCCAGGTCGAGGTGGCGCGGCGGATCGTCGCCGGCCACGGCGAGGCCGACTACGGACGTCTGGCGGTGCTCGTCCAGGCTCTTGCCTCGCCCAGTATCGTTCTGTCTCTGCCGGCGCGCGCCTTCACGCCGCCGCCCAAGGTGGATTCGGCGGTGGTGCGTCTGATTCCGAGGGTCGAGCGCCCCACCGAGCCTCTGGTCGCGTCCTTGCAGGCGGTGACCGCCGCCGCCTTCGGCCAGCGGCGAAAGATGCTCCGCTCATCTCTAAAGGCGGTGGGCGGGGCCGAGCTGTGCGTCGCGGCCGGCGTCGATCCGACCTCCCGGGCCGAAACCGTGCCGGTCGACCGCTTCCTCGCCATGGCGGCGCTCAGGATCGGATAAGCTCGTTCACGAAGGGGCCGAGCCAGGGATTGCGAACCCGGCGCAGGCGTTCGGCGAGGTAGATGCTCTCGATCTGGCGGTAAGCCTGCTCGAAATCCCCGTTGACGATCACGTAGTCGTACTCGGCCCAATGGGCGATCTCGCCGCGGGCCCGGCCCAGGCGGCGCGAAATAACGTCGGCGTGGTCCTGGGCCCGGGCATGCAGGCGCCGTTCCAGGGCCTCCATGCTGGGCGGCAGGATGAAGATCCGCACGGTGTCCCCTGGCGCCGCGGCATGGATGGCGGCGGCGCCCTGCCAGTCGATATCGAAGAGGACATCCCCGCCGGCCTCGATGGCCGCGACGACCGGCAAGCGGGGAGTGCCGTAACGGTGCTCGTGCACCTCGGCCCATTCGAGGAAGGCCCCGGCGGTCACCTCGGCGTCGAAGGCCGCGCGGCTCAGAAAACGGTATTCCCGTCCGTCCACCTCCCCCGGCCGGGGCGGGCGGGTGGTGACGGAGATCGACAGGGCGATCTCGCCATGCGCCTCGGCGAGGCGGCGGCTGAGCGTCGTCTTCCCCGCTCCGCTTGGGCTCGAGATCACCAGCAGGAGGCCGCGCCGGGCCGGCTCACTCGACATTCTGAACCTGCTCGCGCAGTTGATCGATGACCGCCTTGAGGTCGAGGCCGGCGGTGGTGAGAGCCGGCGCGGCGGCCTTGGCGGTGAGGGTGCTGGCTTCGCGCATGAACTCCTGGGCCAGGAAGTCGAGCCGGCGCCCGGCCGGGCCATCTTCGGCGAGGATGGTCCTGGCCGCCTCGGCATGGGTGGCCAGCCGGTCGAGCTCCTCGCGGACATCGGCGCGGGCGGCAAGCAGGGCGGCTTCCTGGACGATGCGGTCCTCCGAGACGGCCTCGCCGGCCAATTCGGCGATGCGGCGGGCAAAGCGCTCGCGGATCAGGCCAGGCTGTTCCTCGGCCGCCGCCCTCGCGCTGGCCACCACGGCCTCGATGCGGCCAAGGAAGCCCGCGATGATGCCGCTCAGCGCCTCGCCCTCGGACCGCCGGACCGCCTTCAGGCCGTCGAGCGCGTGGCCGATGTCCGCGGCGATGGCCGCTTCCAGAGCGGCGCGGGCATCGGCGTCTTCTTCGTCTTCGCCCGGATCGACGACGCCGCGCAGAGCGAGCAGGCCGTCGCCGCTGGGCGGCCTCACCTTGCCGGATTTCACCAGAGGGTCGATGGCGGCGAGATATCGATCGACGAGCTCGTGATTGATCTTCACCGCGCCGCCTGTCTCGCTGCGCCGGGCCTGGAGATTGATCCCCACCTGGCCGCGGTGGAAGCGCCCCTGGGCGGCCTCGCGAGCCATCCGCTCCAGGCCGTCGAAGCCGGGTGGGCCACGAAAGCGGGTCTCGAGGTTGCGGCCGTTCACGCTGCGCGCTTCCACCGCCCAGGTCCAGGCGCCGAGCACCCCTTCGCGGCGGGAAAATCCGGTCATCCCTTCAATGCTCATGGCGACCCTGTCCTCGGCGCCGCCGCCTGGCGAGCCTCCTCTATGCCGCGCCAGCGCGCCACATTCTTCAGATGCTCGGCGAGACTGCTGGAGAAGACGTGCCCGCCGCTCCCATCGGCCACGAAATAGAGGTCGGCGCTGTGGGCCGGATCGAGCGCCGCCGCCAGGGCGGCGCGGCCGGGATTGGCGATGGCGGTGGGCGGCAGGCCGGCGACCAGATAGGTGTTGTAGGGCGTCGGGCGCTGCAGTTCCGAGACCCTCAGGCCGTGGCCCAGCGGCACGCCGCCGGTGAGGCCATAGACCACGGTGGGGTCGCTCTCCAGGCGCACGCCACTCTTCAGCCGGTTCAGGAAGACGGCGGCGATGTGGGGTCGCTCGGCGGGCAATGCCGTCTCCTTCTCGACAATCGAGGCCAGTATCACCGCCTCCTCCGGCGAGCGATAGGATAGCCCCGGCGCCCGGCTCGCCCACAGCCGAGCCAGCAGAGCGTCGCGTGCGGCGCGCATCCGGGCCAGCACATGGACGCGGGTCTCGCCCCGCACCACCTGATAGGTTTCCGGCAGAATCGAGCCCTCGGCGGGCTGGTCGACAGGTCCGGCGAGCTCCGGCTTGTTCCGGAGCACCGCCATGGCCTGGCGGGTGGAAAACCCCTCCGGAATGGTCACGAAGTGGCGCACGATCCGCCCGGCGCGGATCTGGATCATCACCGCCGCCATCGAGGCGCGGCTCGGAATGTCATACTCGCCGGCCTTGAGACGGCCCCCCATGCCCGTCAGCTTGGCCCCGGCCATGAAGAGCAGGGCCGAGCGGATCACCCCGCCGCGCTCCAATCCAACCGCAATGCCGGGGAGGCCGGAGCCGGGATCGAAGACCAGCCGCGTCGAGCCGCCCTGGCGGGCCGCCGGACCGGGCGCGAGAAAAACGGACACCCCGGCGAGAGTCACGGCGAGAAGGCCGGCGAGGGCGACCATCGCCAGGCGCGAGCGGCGGGCCGGCGGGCGGGATCGGGATCGGCGCGCGCCGCCAGGGCGCGCCCGCGGCCGTCGTGTCACGGGGCGGTCTTGAAGATGACGCTGGCGTTGGTGCCGCCGAAGCCGAAGCTGTTGGACAAGGCGATATCGATCTTCCGCCGCCTGGCGTGGTGCGGCGCCAGGTCGATGGGCGTCTCGACCGAAGGGTTGTCGAGATTGAGGGTCGGCGGGGCGACCTGGTCGCGCAGGGCGAGGATCGAGAAGGCCGCCTCGATGGCCCCCGCCGCGCCCAACAGGTGACCGGTGGCCGATTTGGTGGAGCTCATGGTGACCTTGGCCGCGGCGTTGCCGAGAAGGCGCTCGACGGCTCCCAGCTCGATCTCGTCGCCCAGCGGCGTGGAGGTGCCGTGGGCGTTGATGTAGTCGATATCGCCCGGCTCGAGGCCGGCGTGAGCGATAGCAGCCCGCATGGCGCGAAAGCCGCCGTCGCCATCCTCGGCCGGGGCGGTGATGTGGAAAGCGTCGCCGGCCAGGCCATAGCCGATCACCTCGGCGTAGATCTTGGCCCCGCGGCTGCGGGCGTGCTCCAGCTCCTCGAGCACCAGGGACCCGGCCCCCTCACCCATGACGAAGCCGTCGCGGTCGCGGTCATAGGGGCGCGAGGCGCGCTGCGGAGCGTCGTTGAAATGCGTGGACATGGCCCGGCTGGCGACAAAGCCGGCGATGCCGATCGGGCATATGGCCGCCTCCGCCCCGCCGGCGATCATCACGTCGGCGTCGCCGTACTGGATGAAGCGCATGGCGTCGCCCACCGAGTGCGCCCCCGTGGCGCAGGCCGTCACCACCGAATGGTTGGGTCCCTTGAAGCCGTGGCGGATCGACACCTGGCCCGACGCCAGATTGATCAGGGCCGAGGGAATGAAGAACGGGCTGACTCGCCGCGGCCCCTTCTCGTGCAGTTCCACGGCAGTCTCGGCGATGGTTGCAAGACCGCCGATCCCCGAGCCGATGTTCACGCCCGTCCGCTCGCGATCGGAGTCCTGGGTAGGCGTCCAGCCGCTATCCCTCACCGCCTCGTCGGCGGCGGCGATGGCGTAGAGGATGAAGTCGTCGATCCGCCGCTGGTCCCTGGGGCTCAGCACCTGGTCGGGATCGAAGCTGCCGGCCACGTCCGGCCCGCCGCCGCCGCGGCCGTCGACGCGGGGCACCTCGCAGGCCACCTGGCAGGCGTAGTCGGCCGGATCGAAGGCAGTGATCCGTCCGGCTCCGGACTTGCCGGCCAGGAGGGCGCTCCAGCTCGCATCGACCCCCCACCCCAAGGGGGTGACGAGGCCCAGGCCGGTGACGACGACGCGACGCATCGGAGCGTGATCAGGCGCCCAGGCGCTCTCCGATGAATTTCACGGCATCGCCGACCGTCTGGATGTGCTCGGCGGCGTCATCGGGTATCTCGATGTCGAACTCCTCCTCGAAGGCCATGACGAGCTCGACGTTGTCCAGGCTGTCGGCCCCCAGATCATCGATGAAGCTCGCCTTTTCGGTGACCTTTTCCGGATCGGCGTCCAGGTGCTCGATGACGATTTTGCGCACGCGCTCGAGAATGTCGGACATCTAAGGTCTCAAGTCCCTCGTTGTGGGTCCGGAAAAATGGGCCGCGCCCCTTCCCGATCCTGTTTTGCCATCGACGGCCGCTTAGGCGCGGCCCGGACGTTCGGCTCCGCCTGCATCCAGTGTGGAATCCGCCTAGCATGTTCCTTCGGGCCCGCCTAGCGGCCCGCAAAGGTCAGATCATCGCCATGCCGCCGTTGACGTGCAGGGTGTGTCCCGTGACGTAGGCGCTCTCCTCGGCGGTGAGGAAGAGACAGGCGGCGGCGACCTCGGCCCCCGAACCCAGGCGGCCCACCGGGATGGTCGCCAGAATCTGGCTCTTCTGGGCCTCGCTCAGGGCATCGGTCATCGGACTTTCGATGAAGCCGGGGGCCACGCAATTGACGGTGATGTTGCGGCTGGCGACTTCCTGGGCGAGGGCCTTGGAAAAACCGATCATCCCGGCCTTGGAGGCGGCGTAGTTGGCCTGCCCCGGATTACCGGCCACCCCAACCACCGAGGTGATCCCGATGATCCGTCCCCAGCGGCGGCGCATCATCCCGCGCAGGACGGCGCGGGAAAGGCGAAAATAGCTTTCGAGGTTGATCTTCAGGACGATTTCCCAGTCCTCGTCCTTCATGCGCAGCAAAAGTCCGTCGCGGGTCACCCCGGCGTTGGCCACCAGGATATCGATGGGCGCACCGGCCGCCGCCTCGGCCCGTTCGACGAGGCCGTCCACCGCCGAGCTATCGGCGAGGTCGCAAGGAACGGCGCCGGCCCGCTCGCCGAGCTCGCCGGCCAGGGCCGTCAGGGCATCGGCGCGGGTGCCGGAAAGGACCACATGCGCCCCCGCGCCATGGAGCGTCCTGGCGATCGCCCCGCCGATTCCGCCGCTCGCCCCGGTCACCAGGGCCGTCCTGCCGGCCAGATCGAACATCACCCTCGAACCTTTCCTCTCAGAGCGCCTTGGCGAAGGCTTCGAGGTCGGCCGGGACGTTGAGCGCCATCGCTTCCGCCTCGGGCGCGATCCGCCTGGCCATGCCGGTCAGCACCTTGCCGGCCCCCACCTCGGCGAAGCGGTTCACGTCGCCCTCGCGGGCCAGCCACTCCAGGCTCTCGCGCCAGCGTACCCGGCCGGTGATCTGCTCCACCAGGAGGCCGCGGATCTGCTCTGGATCCAGGGTCGGGCGGGCCGTGACGTTGGCCACCAGCGGCGCGCGCGGAGCAAGGATCGCGGTCTCCGCCAGAGCCCGGGCCATCTCTTCGGCCGCGGGCTGCATCAGCGGGCAATGGAAGGGCGCCGAGACGTTGAGCGGGATGGCCCGCGCGCCCAGCGCCTTGGCCTTGTCGATCGCCGCGTCCACCGCCGCCCTGGCCCCGGAAATGACCACATTGCCGGCGTTGTTGTCGTTGGCCACCACACAGACGCCAAGCGCCGCCCCGGCGGCGGCGGCGGCTTCGGCGAGCGCCAGATCGGTCTTGGGGCCGATGAGCGAGGCCATGGCGCCCTCGCCTACCGGAACCGCCCTCTGCATGGCCTGGCCGCGCAGCTTCAGGAGCCGGGCGGTGTCGGCGAGGCTCAAGGCCCCGGCGGCTGCGAGGGCGGAGTATTCGCCCAGTGAATGGCCGGCGACAAAGGCGGCGCGGGTCACGTCGATGCCGAATTCACGTTCCAGCGCCGCCATCACCGCCAGGGAGACCGCCATCAGGGCCGGCTGGGCGTTCTCGGTGAGGGTCAGGTCTTCCGCCGGTCCCTCGCGCATCAGGCGCGTGAGGTTCTGGCCGAGTGCATCGTCGACTTCCTGGAACACCGCCCGCGCGGCCGCGAAGGCCTCGGCGAGTTCGGCGCCCATGCCCACGGCCTGGCTGCCCTGACCGGGAAAAAGGAAGGCGAGGCTCATGGTTTCTGCGTGGCTCTCATTGAAGCGCGGACTCGGCCAAGGCGAGGGTTAGGTCAATCCCCGCCGCCTCACAACCCAAGAGGCTGGCGCGCGGCCAAGGTCCGGGCGCATAGTGGCGCCGGGCCCTCCGGAGATGCTTCAAATGAGACACGCCTTCGCCGCCGCCACCGCCGCTCTCGTCGTCGCCGGGGCCGGAAGCGCCCTGGCCGCCCTGGCGGTGGGTGAGAAGGCCCCCGACTTCTCCGCCCCGGCCTCCATGGCCGGCAAGGCGTTTCCCTTCTCCCTCTCGGCCGCCCTCAGGAAGGGCCCGGTCGTGCTCTATTTCTTCCCCGCCGCCTTCACCAAGGGCTGCACCATCGAGGCCCACGAGTTCGCCGAGGCCCAGCCGCAATATCAGGCTCTGGGGGCCACCCTGATCGGAGTCACCGCCGGCAATATCGACCGTCTCACCGAGTTCTCGGTGAGCGAATGCCGCTCCAAGTTCCCGGTCGCCGCCGATCCCAAGGCCAGGATCGCTGGGGAATACAAGTCGACCCTGCCCGTCGCCGGGTGGTCCAACCGCACAAGCTATGTGATCGCTCCCGACGGCGTGATCCTTTCGGTCTATTCCGACCTCAACCCCGATCAGCATGTCGCCAAGACGCTGGAGACCCTGAAGGCGTGGCGGGCCAAGCATCCGGTCTGAGGCTTAAAAGCCGCCGCCACCTTGCCATCGGCGGCGATTGCGGCTAACAGCGCCCCTCCTCAGATGAGGCGCGGTCTTGCGCGGAACGTCAAAGGGTTCGGGAGCCTCCCGGCCGCCGCGGCAAGAGCCATCGCTTCGGTGGGCGCTTCCCAGCCCGCCGTTCCGCCGCGCCTCGAGAAAGCGGAAGCTGAAAAACGCCATGGCGTTCTACGAACACGTCCTCATCGCCCGCCAGGACATCTCCCCGGCCCAGGCCGAGGCCCTCAACGAAGAGTTGAAGGCCCTTATCGAATCCCAGGGCGGCCACGTGGCCAAGATCGAGTACTGGGGCCTGCGCAACCTCACCTATCGCATTCGCAAGAACCGCAAGGGCCATTACTCCCTGCTGGCCATCGACGCCCCGCCGCCCGCGGTCAAGGAGATGGAGCGTCAGCTTTCGCTCAACGAGGACGTCCTGCGCTCCCTCACGCTGCGCGTCGACGCCCTCGACCTCGAGCTCTCGCCGGTGCTGGCCCGCCGCGACCGCGAGCGCGACCGTGAGCGCCGCTTCGACGACGTCCCGGCCTGAATTCAAGATCAGAGATTTGAAGCCATGAGCGACGAAACCCCCGTTCCCGAGTCCCCCGCCGGCGGCGGCGCGCGGCGCAATTTCATGCGTCG
Source organism: Caulobacteraceae bacterium (assembly GCA_035605655.1). Classification (GTDB taxonomy): domain Bacteria; phylum Pseudomonadota; class Alphaproteobacteria; order Caulobacterales; family Caulobacteraceae; genus Acaudatibacter. Next base: position 54,539 of record DASZKO010000092.1, read on the forward strand.
GCGCAAGGTGTGCCCCTTCTCCGGAGAGAACGCCCCCAAGATCGACTACAAGGACGTCAAACTCTTGCAGCGCTACGTCTCCGAGCGCGGCAAGATCGTCCCTTCGCGGATCACCGCGGTGTCGGCCAAGAAGCAGCGCGAACTCGCCCAGGCGATCAAGCGCGCCCGCTTTCTCGCCCTCCTGCCCTATGTGACGAGGTAAGGGCCATGAAGGTCATTCTGCTCGAACGCGTGGAGCGCCTGGGGGCGCTCGGCGAGGTGGTCTCGGTGAAGGACGGCTTCGCCCGCAACTTCCTGCTGCCGCGCGCCAAGGCGCTACGGGCCAATTCGGCCAACATGAAGGTGTTCGACGGCATGCGCGTCGACATCGAGGCGCGCAACGCCGAGGCCCGCGAGGCGGCCGCCAAGTCCGGCCAGAAGCTCGACGGGTCCTCCTACATCATGATCCGCCAGGCCGGTGAGACCGGCCAGCTCTACGGTTCGGTTTCCGGCCGCGACGTGGCCGACGCGGTCAATGCCGAGGGCGGCAGGATCGATCGCGCCATGGTCGTCCTCGACCGGCCGATCAAGACTCTGGGCGTCCACCCGGTGAAGGTCCGCCTCCACGCCGAGGTCACCGTCACGGTGAATATCAACATCGCCCGTAGCGCGGACGAAGCCGAGCGCCAGGCGAAGGGCGAGGATGTCATCGCCACCCAGTTCGACGCCGATCGGGCCAGCGACGCCAGCTCCGCCGCCGACCTCCTCGAAGGCGGCGCCGGCGCCCAGCAGAACTTCGACGAAGAGGCGCTGACCTAGTCCTTTCTTGCGGCGGATATCCGATCATCCACAGCCGCATCTTTTCTGTTGAGCATTGCGAGGTGCGCCGCGCCCTCGGCCCGCGCCTGGGCTATGGTCCGCCGTCATGGCTCTCGTCCCCCTTCTCGACCTCCGCCCCCCCGCCGACGCGCCGGAAATCCCCCACGCCCCGGCCAATATCGAGGCCGAGCAGGCGCTGCTCGGCATCCTCCTCTACGACAACGGGGCCTATGAGCGGCTGAGCGACCAGCTGCAGGGCGGCGACTTTTTCGAGCCCTTCCACGGTCGCCTGTTCGACGCCGTCCAGAGCCATGTCCGCCGCGGCCAGCTCGCCGAGCCGATCCTC
>DASZKO010000110.1:0-13799 GCA_035605655.1 Caulobacteraceae bacterium
CCTGGCCGAAGCCGGCTGGCGCAAGACCTGGACCCTCTTCGACAGCGGCCGGGTGCTCGCCTACGTCCTCGCCCAACTGTTCGCCGACGGCGGCGCGACCGGCTACGAATGGCCGTGCGAGCGGTGGTCTTAGCCCATCCAGCCCGGCAAGTCCGGCTCCCAGGATCGGCCGTCGGGGAGGCGGCGGGGGTCCAGGGTCATGCGGTCGAGGCGGAGAAGGGCGATGGCGTGGCCGTCGGCGGCGGAGCGGATTTCGCCGGCGCGCAGGCCCGCGGCGAGCAGCTCCGAGCCGGGTTCGGGTGGCGGTCCGGAAAAGGCGATCGGGGCTAATCGGGATTTCATGGTTCCCCGGCGCTTCATACGCGAGGTGGTTTCCTGGCCGACGAAGCAGCCCTTCTTGAAGTCGATGCCGTTCAGGAGGTCGAAATCGGCCTCGATGGGATAGGACGCATCGACGCCCCAGTCGGCGCTCGACGGCACGCCCAGGGCAAGGCGATGGGCCTCGTAGTCGCCCGGCGCCCCCGTCGGGCCAAGGCCGTAGCCGCGATGGCCGAGGGCGCTCAGGCGCGGGTCGGCCAGCCAGCCGGGCGAAGCCGGCTCATCCCATTGCACGCCGACCGCATCGCCGGCGGGCGCGATCTCCACCTTGGCGCGCAGGCGGTACATGGTGAGGCGATCGATCAGGGCGTCGCGGTGCTCGGCGGCGCAATCGAGGCGGCAGCCGCTGTCGGCGCCTATGACGAAGAGGTCGTAGAGCAGGCGCCCCTGGGGGGTCAGCAGGGCGGCGAAGCGGATCTCGCCAGGCGCGAGGGTCTCGACATCCTGGGTGAGAAGGCCCTGGAGGAAGCCGCGCCAGTCGGGCCCGGCGATGTCGATCACGGCGCGGTCGGCGAGGGTCGCATGGGGCATGGGCGCAATGTGGCCGCGTCCGCCTTGGTGCGCCAGGGGTGTAGGGCCTATACAGGAGCCGCATGGCGGCGAAGCCCTTCCCGATCCTGTTCATCGCCCCCAGCCGGATCGGCGACGCGGTGCTGGCCTCGGGCCTCGTGAAGGTCCTGGTCGACAAGGCGCCGGGCGCCCGCTTCACCTTCGTCGGCAGCGCCCTCACCGCCCCCCTGTTCAGCCAGACGCCCGGCCTCGACCGGGTCATCGTCGTGGAAAAGCAGCCCCTCGCGGCCCACTGGATCTCCCTGTGGAACGAGGTGCGCGGCGTCGCCTGGGGCCTTGTGGTCGACCTGCGTGGGTCGGCCCTCTCGGGCCTTTTGATGCGCAAGCGGCGGGCCGTCCACCGGCCCTCGGCGACGCCAGAGCACAAGGTGATCGAGGCCGCGCGGCTCCTGAAGATGGAGGCCGATCCGCCGGCCCCGTTCCTTTTCACCAACGCCGACACCGAGGCGCGGGCCGAGGAGATCACCGCCGGCGAGGGTCCGATCCTGGCCATGGCCCCGGTCGCCAACTGGGTGGGCAAGGCGTGGCGCGCCGAGCGCTTCGCCGCCGCCGCCCGCAAGCTGACCGCCCCGGACGGCCCAATGCCGGATGGGCGGGTGATGGTCCTGGGGGCCTGGCGCGACCGCGACGTCACCGACACGGTCAAGGCGGCGGTTCCCAGCGAGCGGCAGATCGACCTGGTGGGAATCGACGACCTTCTGGTGTGCTACGCGGCGCTCAAGCGGGCGCGCCTCTTCATCGGCAACGATTCGGGCCTGATGCATCTGGCCTCGGCGGCCGGCGCTGCGACGCTGGGTCTCTTCGGCCCGTCGGACGAGCGGCTCTATGGGCCGTGGGGCGCGAGGTCGCGCAGCGTGCGCGGGCCACGCGGTTTCGAGGAATTCCGGCAGATCGATCCGGGGCTCAACCACGCCATGAGCCACATGATGGACCTGCCGGTGGGCGCGGTGACCGCCGCGGCCGAGACCCTGCTGGCGGAGACTTGAAGACCATGGCCACGACCTTCGACCTCGTTGTGCGCGGCGGCGAGCTCGTCAATCACGCCGGCCGCGGCCTCGCCGACATCGGGATCAAGGGCGGGAAGATCGCCGCGGTAGGCGATCTGGCGACCGCCTCGGCCGGGGAGATCATCGATGCCCGCGGGCTGGCCGTACTTCCCGGCGTCATCGACAGCCAGGTCCATTTCCGCGAGCCGGGTCTGGAATGGAAGGAGGACCTGGAAAGCGGGGCGCGGGCGGCGGTCCTGGGTGGGGTGACCTGTGTCTTCGAGATGCCCAACACCGAGCCGACCACCACCGACGCGGCGGCGCTGGCCGACAAGCTCAGCCGGGCCAAGGGGCGGATGAGCTGCGACCACGCCTTCTATGTCGGCGGCACCCACGAGAACGCCGCCGAGCTCGGCGAGCTGGAGCGCCTGCCCGGCTGCTGCGGGGTGAAGGTGTTCATGGGGGCCTCGACCGGGACCCTGCTGGTCCCCGACGACGCGGGCGTGGCGGCGATCCTCACGCACATCAACCGCCGGGGCGCCTTCCACTCCGAGGACGAATACCGCCTGGCCGAGCGCCGGCCCCTGGCGCGGAACGGCGACTGGACGAGCCACGTGGAGGTTCGCGACGCCGAGTCGGCCATTCGCTCGACCCGCCGGCTAGTGGGCCTCGCCAGGGGCCTCGGCAAGCGCATCCACGTGCTGCACGTGACGACCGCCGAGGAGATCGCCTTTCTGGCCGAACACAAGGATGTGGCCAGCGTCGAAGTGACCCCGCAGCATCTGACCCTGACGGCGCCCGATGCCTATGAACGCCTGAAGGGTTTCGCCCAGATGAACCCGCCGATCCGCGAGGCGGCGCATCAGGCGGCGCTATGGCGGGGCATCGCCATGGGAGTGGCCGACGTCATGGGATCGGACCACGCCCCCCATACCCGCGAGGAGAAGGCCCGGCCCTATCCCGCTTCGCCATCGGGCATGCCGGGGGTCCAGACCCTGGTCCCGGTGATGCTGACCCACGTGGCGGAGGGGCGCCTGAGCCTGGAGCGCTTCGTCGACCTGACCAGCCACGGACCGCAGCGGGTATTCGGTCTCGCCGACAAGGGCCGGGTGGCCGAAGGCTACGACGCCGACCTGACCCTGGTCGACCTTGCGGCGCGGCGAATCCTGCGCCACGAGGACATGGCCACGCGCAGCGGCTGGACGCCGTTCGACGGCTTCGAAGCCAAGGGCTGGCCGATGGCGGCGATCATCCGCGGCTTGGCGGTGATGCGCGACGGCGAGGTCCTCCTGCCGGGCCTCGGCGCGCCCGCCCGCTTCCTGGAGACCCTGCCTCGGGATTAGATCCCATCCTCCTCCCCCTCGATGTCCCGCCATGGCGGAGGTGGCCTCGCGAAGCGAGGGTGGGGAGGAAGGAATTGCGTCAGCTCTTGTTGTTCCCCGGCAGGGTGCATCCGCCGCTGATGTTCTTGGCCTGGACGCAGAGGACGAAGCTCTTGGGCGCGAGGGTCGTCAGGCTGTACTCGACCATGTAGCCGGGCAGGCCATCGGCGCAGCCGACCTCGATGTAGCCGCTGCCGCTGCCGGTGACGCCGACGATCCGGGACGCCGAGACCGTGCACGTCCCTTTCCCGAGCGTCTTGAGATCGGCGGTGAGTCTGGGGTAGCCGGCCGCCGGTTTGGTGAGGGTGCAGCGGAAGCTTTTCAGCTCAGAATGGGCGCAGTCGAGAACCTGCCCGGCCCCGCTGGCCGGGAAGATGCCGATACCCCCGTCCGGACGGTTAGAGCAGGAGAGCTCGACCACTTCCTTGCCCTCGAGGTTGACCGCGAAGGGGGCGTAGCCCGAGACCGTACAGTCGAATCCCGCCTTCTTGGCCAGTTGGGTGTAGAGGCCGGCTTCATCTGTCTTGGCCTGGCGGGTGTCGGTGAGCTTGCAGCCGCCGGCGATGGCGTCGGCCTCGGCACAGGGGACAACCCGGCTGTAGGCGCCGTTGGGCCTCTGCTCGATGACGTAGCCTTTGCCGTCCTGGCAGGCGACTTCGTAGTAGCTGTTGCCCGACGGGGCGATGCCGACATAGCCGCGGTCCTTGATTGCGCATGGCTTACCCGACGCGCTCATCAGGCGATCGACGACGGCCATCTGGGTGGCCCGGTCGGTCAACTCACAGTGGATGTTATCGGTGGGGGCGAAGCCGATGCACGGCTCGGCCTTGATCGGCTTGGCTAAACTTGGGGGGGCGGAGATCTGCAGGACGTAGCCCGGCGCCCCCTCCTTGCAGGAGACCTCGAAGAAGACGTCGGTCGCGGAGTGGCCGAGGGCGCGCATCTTGTCGGGCGTGCAGGTCACCCCGGCCTTGGTGAGATAGAGCAGGATGCCGGCCTTGGGATCGGCATTGCCCGGCAGGATGCACTGGCTGGCGCCTTTGTTGCCGGCCGCCGCGGCGCTGGCTGCCTCCTCGCAGGTGAAGAGTTCGGCCTTCTGGTCGCCGGCCTGCATGACCAGGAGGCCTTCGTTGCCGGTGCAGGCAACCTCGTAGACGGTGGTCTTGGCCTTGGTCTTGGGATCGACGGCGGAGCCGATGATGCGGGCGTCGGAAACCTGGCAGTCGGAGCCGGCGGCGCTGACCAGGGCCGGGGCGGCGGCCATGCCCTTCTCGCGGGCTTCCTTGGTGACGGCGGGGGCGGCGGCCGCGGCGAAAGCCAGGCTCGGCGCGGCGATTACGGCGGCCAAGGCGATGGCCAGCCCGATGATCCGCATGGCGGCGGTGCTCCTAAGTGCGTTCCTCAAGCGCGGCTCCATGCCCCCCCGGCGCCGGCGGGTCAAGCGGAGCTGTCGGTCCGGCGAACCCACGGCATGGCCCGCGACGTGGCGACCACGATGATCACCATTACCGCGGCGATGGTGAAGGTGGAGGCGAACCGGCCAAGGGCGAGGCCGCCGATGGCGTGCGGCTTGGTGAGCACGTCGCCGAGCGTCGCCCCTAGCGGGCGGGTGAGGACATAGGCGGCCCAGAAGAGGATGGCGCGGGGAATCCGGGTCAGGAAGAAGGCGGCCGCCACCAGGACGAGGAGGCCGGCGAAGATGAGGGCGCCGCCCTCGAATCCGAGGCCGGCGCTGTCGGCGGTGAAGTCGCCGAGCGCGGTTCCCAGGGTGTTGGAAACGAGGATGGTCAGCCAGTAGAAGACTTCGTCCCGGCGGGCGTAGACCTTGTCGGAGCGGATCGCCCCCGTGGTGAGGCGCCAGGCGGCGAGGATGGCGACGACCCCGGCGAAGAGCAGGGCCGAGGCGCGCGGGTAGCCGAGGCCGGCGGTGCGGTCGAGATAGTCCGAGGTGGTCGTCCCCACGGTGGTCGTCGCCACCACCACCAGCCAGTAGATAAGGGGGTGGAAGCGCTTTGCGGCGACCTGGGCGGTGAGGGTGACCGCGAAGAAGCCGAGGAAAATCAGGGTGCTGACCGCGTAGCCGAGGTTGAGGGTCATGGAGAGGGCGTCGCCGCCGGTCTCGCCCACGGTGGTGGCGCAGATCTTGACGATCCAGAAGACGAGGGTCGCCTGGGGAACCTTGCTGAGAGCCTGGGCGGCGCCGCCGGAGGCCTGGCCGTGAGACATTCAACAACACCTCAGATCAAGCGCCGCCCGCGACCGCCGATCACCCATGTGAGGGCGCACTGTCAACCTAGGATTTGGCGCAAGGGGCCTCTCCCTCGATGGGAGGGGCGTGGTCAGCGCCGCTTCGTGGGGGGTTTGCCGGCGGCGATTTCGAGAGGGCCCTTGTGGGGGATGCGGCCTTTTTCGAAGACCACCACGGAATCGTAGAAGGCGATGGAGAAGGTCTCGCGGGTGAAGGCGTCGGGAACCACCGCGCCTTGCGTGTGATCGGCATTGAGTCTGTCGACGAGGCCCTTGGCGACGCTGAAGAAGTTACCCGGCTCGGCGAGACCGCCGCCGAACTTGGGCCAATAGGCGGTATGCAGGTCCTCGATCAGGTAGACGCCGTTCTTGTCCATTTTCGGATAGAGAAAATCGAAGCTGGCGGCGATATGGGCCATCTCGTGGCTGCCGTCGTCGAGGACCACGTCGGGGACCCCGAACTCGTCGATGATCGCCTGGAGGAACTTCGGGTCGGACTGATCGCCGATGCGCACGGCGACGCTTCCATCGTCATGGGCGGCGCAGCGCTTGTCGATGTCGATGCCGACGATGCGGGCCAGCGGCCCGAAATAGCGCCGCCACATGGCCAGCGAGCCGCCCTTGGCGACCCCGATCTCCAGGAATGTGAGGGTGCGGCCGCGCCAAGGCGCGAAGTGGCGCTCATAGATCGGGAAGTAGTGGGTCCACTTGTGGATCGCCTTGCCCTGGTTGGTGAGGAAGTCCTGCCAGAGATCCATCGAGCGCTCCTACCTGAGGTCCCAGTCGCCGTCGGCGGCTTCCGCGAACCCGGCCTCACGCAGGATCCGGCGGGCCGTATCGGCGTCGGCCTCGGCGATCATCAGGCGCATCGGAATGACCTTTGTCCACAGGGCCCCGGCGGCGGTGTCGAACGCCTCCGAGGCGACGCCCTCCTGGCCGAGGAGCGCCCGCACCGCGCCCAGTTTGATCGGATCGAGAGTGGTGAGGAGGGCGATCATCGGGATCGTTTTATCGGACAACCTTTCTTGAAGCGAAGCGCGAGGCGGGCGAAAACGGGCCATGGCGCCGCCGCCCCCATCGACCACCGCCCGCAACGCCCTGGTGCTCATCGCCGTAGTGGTGACCGGCGCGGCGCTGCACTGGATGGGCGAGATCATCACCCCCCTTCTGCTGGCCATGTTCCTGGCGGTGATGGTCGACGGCTTCACCCGGGTGATCCGCACCCGCGCGCCGGCCCTGCCGGTCGGCGCGGCGACCCTGATCGCCATCCTGGCCTCGATGATCCTGGTGGCCGGCACGTCGGTGGTGGTGGCGGCCAACGCCAGCAGCTTCATCGCCACCCTGAGCCGGGATCAGCCCAAGCTCAACATCCTGCTCGCGCAGGTCGCCACCCGGCTGGGTCCGCACGCGCCCGCCTCGGTCAATCAGCTGCTCAGCCGGTTCGATCCGATGCAGTACATGGGTTCGGTGGCCCAGGCCCTGCAGAACTTCGGCTCGGCGGGGGTCCTGGTCCTGATCTATCTCGGCTTCCTGATCGCCTCGCGCCACGCCTTCGAGCGCAAGGCGGTGATGCTGTTCGCCACCCGCGAGGCGCGCCACGAGGCGCTCAATGTCTTCCTGCACATCCGCGATTCCATCGAACGCTATCTGTGGATCCAGACCGTCACCGGCCTGATGATCTCCACCGCGGCCTTTGGGGTCATGACCCTTATGGGTCTCGAGCACGCCTTTTTCTGGGCCTTCCTGGTGTTCATCCTCAACTATGTGCCCATCCTGGGCGCCGTGGCGGGGATTTTCCTGCCAACCCTGTTCACGGTGCTGCAGTTCGGCGAATGGAGCCACGCCGCCGCCCTGCTGACCATCCTCTTCGGCATCACCTTCGTGGTCGGCAACATCTTCCTGCCCAGGATGCAGGGGAACAGCCTGAACATGGACCCCCTGATCGTCATGATGTCCCTGGGCTTCTGGGGATCGATCTGGGGCCTGCCCGGGATGTTCCTTTCGACCCCCCTGACGGTGCTGGCCATGGTCATCCTCGCCCAGTTCGACGGCTCACGGTGGATCGCCATCCTGCTCTCCGGCGACGGCGATCCCCAGGCGCTCGGACGCGGCGCCGAGGACGCGCCCGACTCCACGGCCGCGGTCCATCACCAGCCGTGACGACGGCGAAGACTTGAGTTCAAAAGCCCGGCGTGAGGCCTTAAGGAGTGGCCGGATGATGCACAAAGCCGCGCCGGCCGAGGAATTCTCCCTCGAAAATCTCGAAAAAGCGTTCGTTTCAGCCCTGGGTGGCCGGGCGAACAAGGCCCAGAAGGCCTTCGTGGCGGGGGTTCTGGAGGATTTCCGGCCCAGCGAGCTCGAAGGCGTCGACGCCGCCGACCTGGCTCAGATCCTGGCCCGGTTCTGGACCTTCGCCAAATCGCACATTGGCGAGGCGCCGACGGTGCGTCTCTTGAGGGCCAGGGGCGCGGATGGCGGCGATTTGATGCTCGACCTCCTGGAGATCGTCCAGGCCAATGCCCCGTTCCTGGTCGACAGCGTCATGGGCGAGATTGGCGAGTCCGGCGCCGACGTGCGGGCGATGTTCCACCCGGTGGTCAAGGAGGGCAAGGCGGCGACCTCGATGATCCAGGTGTGGCTTACGCCTGTGGCCGAGGAGCGCCGCAGCGGCCTCATCGAGCGGGTGCTGGCGGCCATGGCCGACGTTCACGCGGCGGTGACCGACTTCCCGGCCATGCGCAATCTGCTCGCCCAGTGCATCGACGGGCTGGAGCGCGACGGCCCCAAGCTGCGCCATGGGGCCGACGACATCGCCGAGGACCTGGAATTCCTGCGCTGGGTGGACGCCGGCCATTTCGTTTTCCTGGGGGCAAGGGCCTACGACTATCCGCGCACGCCGGATGGGGCCTACGCCGCCGAGGAGCCGGTCTTCGACCACGCCGAGGGCCTGGGCGTGCTGCGAGACCCCGAGCGACTGGTGTTGAGGCGCTCGAGCGAGCCTTTGGTGCTCGCCTCCTCCCTGCGCTGGCGGATCGAGGCGGCGACGCCGGTGGTGGTGGCCAAGGCCAACCTCCGCTCGCGGGTGCACCGGCGAGCGCACATGGACTACGTCGGCATCCGCCGCCATGGGCCCAAGGGCGAGCCGATCGGCGAGACGCGCTTCGTCGGCCTGTTCACGGCCGTCGCCTACGAGGAGCCGGCCCGCGAAATCCCCCTGCTGCGCCGCAAGATCGATCAGGTCATGGCGTTGGCCGGATTCGCCAAGGGCAGCCACAACGCGGTGCGCCTGGCCTACATCCTGGAGACCTATCCGCGCGACGAACTCTTCCAGGTCACCGTCGAGGAGCTTCTGCCCACTGCGCTCGACATCCTGCACCTCCTCGACCGGCCGAGGGTCAAGCTCTTCGTCCGCCGCGACCCGTACGATCGCTTCGCCTCGATCCTGCTCTACGCCCCGCGCGATCGCTATGACGAGCGGCTGCGCGAGCGGGCCGGGCAGCTCCTAGCCAAGGCCTTCGGCGGCCACCTGTCGGCCTGCGTGCCGAGCTATTCCGACGATCCCCTGGCCCGCATTCACTACATCATCGGGGTCCCGCCGGACGAGTACCTCGATCCGGATCTGACCGCCCTGGAGGCCGAGGCGGCGCGGCTCGCCCGCACCTGGTCCGACGAATTCGAGGCCGCGGTGCGCGCGAGCATGGCCGATACCGCGGCGGCGGCGCGCCTCCTCGCGACGTGGCGCGAGGCCTTTCCGATCGGCTACCGCGACCGCTACGACGGCGAGGAAGCCGTCATCGACGCCGCCGCCATGGAGGCGCTGAGCGAAGACGGCGAAATCAGCGTGCGGGCCTTCCGCACCAGTTATGACAGTCCCCTGCAGTTCCGCTTCAAGCTCTACCGTCGGGGCGGCGAGCCGGCCCACCTCTCGCGGGTGCTGCCGATCCTCGGCGACATGGGCCTGGCGGCCCTGGTGGAGGACGGCTTTCCAGCCGGCCCGGCCGGCGGCGGCCTCGTCTGGGTGCACGAGTTCCTCGTCGAGGATCCCGGCGGCGAGCACCTGACGTTCGAGGAGCGGCGGGAGCCCTTCGAGGCGACTTTCATCGCGGTGTGGACCGGCCGGACGGAGGGCGATGGCTTCAACCGCCTCGTCCTCGAGCTGGGAGTCTCCTGGCGCGAGGCGGCCCTGGTGCGGGCCCTGTCGCGCTATCGGACACAGTCGGGTCTCGATCCGAGCCCGGCGGCCCAGGCCCAGGCCCTGGCGGCCAACCCGGAGGTCGCCCGCCTGCTCATCGACCTCTTCGCCGCTCGCCTCGATCCCGCCATGGGCGAAAGCCTGGATGTCAGGGAAGAGACCGCCGCGCGCTTGCGCCTGGCGATCGAGGAAGGCCTGCGGGCCGTGGTGAGCCTGGACGACGACCGGGTCTTGAGACGCCTGGCGGCCCTCGTCTCGGCGATCACCCGCACCAACTATTATCAGACCGACGCCGCCGGAACCTCAAAGCCCTACATCAGCTTCAAGGTCGCCAGCCGCGAGCTCGCCGACCTGCCCCAGCCCAAACCCTATCGCGAGATCTTCGTGGCCGCGCCCAATGTCGAGGGGGTGCACCTGCGGCTGGGTCCGGTGGCCCGAGGCGGCCTCAGATGGAGCGACCGGCGCGACGATTTCCGCACCGAGGTCCTCGGCCTCGTCAAGGCCCAGCAGGTGAAGAACGCGGTGATCGTGCCGGTGGGCTCCAAAGGCGGGTTCTTCCCCAAGCACCCGCCGCGCGGCGGCACGCCCGACCAGATCCGGGCCGAGGCGGTGAGCGCCTACAGGACCTTCCTGGCCGGCCTGCTGGACATCACCGACAACATCGATGCGGCCGGGAAGGTCATCCATCCACAACACGTGGTGGTGCACGACGGCGAGGACCCTTACCTGGTCGTGGCGGCCGACAAGGGTACGGCGACCTTCTCGGACATCGCCAACGAGGTCGCCCAATCCTACGGCTTCTGGCTGGGCGACGCTTTCGCCTCGGGCGGCTCGGCGGGCTACGATCACAAGGAAATGGGGATCACCGCCAAGGGGGCGTGGGAGGGGGTCAAACGCCACTTCCGCGAGATGGGCGTCGACATCCAGCGCGAGAGCGTCACCGTGGTCGGGATCGGCGACATGTCCGGCGACGTCTTCGGCAACGGCATGCTGCTGTCCAGGACCCTGAAGCTTCGCGCCGCCTTCGACCACCGCCACATCTTCATCGATCCCGATCCGGATCCGGAGGCGTCCTGGGTGGAGCGCAAGCGCCTCTTCGATCTGCCGCGCTCGAGCTGGGACGATTACAATCGAGCCGTCATCTCGCCCGAAGGCGGGGTGTGGCCCCGCGGCCTCAAATCGATCCCGCTGAACGACGAGATACGGGCCATGCTGGAGGTGCGGGCGGAGGCGCTGAGCCCCACCGAACTCATCGCCGCGATCCTGAAGAGTCGCGCCGATCTGCTCTATCTCGGCGGCATCGGGACCTATGTGAAGGCCGTCCGCGAGGCCAATCTCGATGTCGGCGACAAGGCCAACGACGCCCTGAGGGTCAACGGCCGCGACCTGCGATGCAAGGTGGTCGGCGAGGGCGCCAACCTCGGCTTCACCCAGGCCGGACGCATCGAGTACGCCCTCGGCGGCGGGCGCATCGACACCGACGCCATCGACAATTCGGCCGGGGTCGACACCTCCGACCACGAGGTCAACATCAAGATCCTCACCGGTATGGCCGAACGCACCGGCGCGCTGGCGGCAGGCGATCGCGACGGCCTGCTGGCCTCGATGACCGAAGAGATCAGCCGCCATGTCCTGGAGCACAACTACGACCAGACCCTGGCGCTCTCCCTGCAGGAGGCCGACGGCGTCGACGGGCTCGAATTCGCCGCCGGCTTCATGAACCGGCTGGAGGCGTTGGGCCGGCTGGACCGGGCGCTGGAAGGCCTGCCGGACGCTCTGGCGCTAGCCGAGCGGGCCAAGGCCGGGCGCGGCCTCACCCGCCCCGAGCTGTCGGTGCTGCTGGCCTATGGCAAGCTCGACCTCAACGACGACATCGTCGAGTCCGCCGCGCCCGACGATCCGTGGTTCCTGAGACTTCTCGAAGACTATTTCCCCCGCCCCCTGGCCGGCTTCGAGGAGGAGATGAAGCGCCATCGCCTGAGACGCGAGATCATCGCCACGGTCATCGACAACGACATCGTCAATCTGTGCGGCCCGACCTTCCCGGGGCGCCTCAGAGCCGCGGCGGGATGCGATACCGCGACATTGGTCACCGCCTTCGAGGCGTCCCGCCAAACCTTGCGCTTTTCGGACATCTGGGCGCGGGTCGAACGCCTGGACGGCAAGACCTCGTGGCCGGGCCAGCTCGTCCTCTTCCGCGAGCTGGTCAACCTGATCCGCGGCCAGACCTACTGGCTGGCCAGGCGCGCCAAGGACATGCCGCCCGGGGCCAGCCGGGTGCAGGACCTGATCAGCGCCTATCGCCCGGCGGTGGATGCGCTCAAGGAAATGGTCCCAGGCGTGCTCTCGCCATTCGAGCAGAAGGCGGCGGTGCGCCGCGCCTCGGCCTGGATCAAGGCCGGCGCCCCCAAGGCGGTGGCCCATTCGGTGGCCCTGATGCGGCCGCTCACCCTGTCGGCGCCCTTGAGCGATCTGGCCCGGGAAAAGGGCTGGCCGCTGCGCCCCGCGGCGACCGTCTACCACAAGGTCGGCGGGGTCTTCGGTTTCGACAAGCTGCGGGCGGCGGCCGCCTCGCGGGCCGGCGGCGGCGATTCCTACGAACGGCTGGCGGTGCGCCGCCTCCTGGAGGACATGATCATCGAGCAGGCCGAGCTGGCCGGCACGATCATGGAGGACTGCGCCGTTCCGGCCGACGGCGACAAGGGCGAACGGGCCGCCCACGCCGTCGCCGCCTGGAGCGCCGAGCGGCCCGAGACCATCCGCTCGGTTCGCCGCACCATCGACGAAGTCGAGCGCGCCCCTGGGGCCTGGACCTTCGCCAAGCTCACCATCGCCAACGCCGCCCTGCGCGAGCTGGCCGAAGCCTGATCCCGAACCTCAACAAAGGAAAAGCCAAATGAAATACCGCAAGCTCGGGGCGAGCGACCTGATGGTCTCGGAGATCTCCCTGGGATCATGGCTGACCTACGGGCTGGGGGTGGAGCGCGACGCCGCCAAGGCCTGCGTCGACGAGGCCTTCACGTTAGGGATCAATTTCATCGACACCGCCAACGTCTATGGCCGTGGGGCGGCCGAAAGCTTTCTGGGCGAAGCCTTGGCCGGGCGGCCACGCGATTCCTACGTTCTGGCCACCAAGCTCATGGGCGACATGGGCGGCGGCGATCGCGGCCTCTCGGCGGCCCAGGTCCACAAGCAGATCGACGCTTCGTTGAAGCGCCTCAGGACCGACTTCGTCGATCTCTACCAGTGCCACCGCTACGATCCGGACGTCCCTCTCGAAGAGACCATGGGGGCGCTGACCGAAGTGGTGCGGGCCGGCAAGGCGCGCTGGCTGGGGTTTTCCGAATGGTCGCCGAAGAACATCGAAGACGCCTTCGCGCTGACCGGCGTGGAGCGCTTCGTCTCCAGCCAGCCGCAATACTCCCTCCTGTGGCGCCGGCCGGAGGAGAAGGTGATCCCCCTGTGCAAGGCGCACGATGTCTCGCAGATCGTCTGGTCACCGCTCGGTCAAGGCGTGCTGACCGGCAAGTATGCCCCCGGCGCCAAGCCGCCGGCCGATTCCCGCGCGGGAAGCGGGGCCATGGGTGGCTTCATCGGCCAGCTGATGCGCCCGGCGGTGCTGGAGGCGGTGGAGAAGCTGAAGCCCCTGGCCGCCGAGGCCGGCGGCACGCTCGCCCAGTTTTCCCTGGCCTGGGTGCTGCGCGAGGAGAACGTCGCCTCGGCCATCGTCGGGGCCAGCCGCCCGTCCCAGGTCGCCGACAACGCCGCCGCCGTGGACCTCAAGGTCGACCCGGAGCTCTTCGCCAAGGCCGAGGCCATCTGCGCGGCGATTCCCAGGGAGTGACGGCGGAGACCTAGGGTCAGGACCCATTAACGCTCTGTCAAGTTGGCGGTGATTCCCTTGCGGCGTCAGGAGGCGTCGTCATGAGTGATTTGTTCTGGCTTTCGGAGGCGCAGATGCGCCGGATCGAGCCATATTTTCCGTTGTCGCACGGCATTCCGAGGGTCGATGACCGCCGGGTGATCAGCGGCATCGTGTTCGTG
>DASZKO010000116.1:0-39438 GCA_035605655.1 Caulobacteraceae bacterium
TATTTGGGCGCGCGGCCACGGGCCGCGCGCCCTTTTTCTTGCGCGCTCGGCGATCGGCCCCGTAACGTGAGGGCCTGGACAGCGGGAGACCATGCATGAAGACGCGCATCACCGAACTCTTCGGCATCGAGCACCCGATCATCCAGGGCGGGATGCACTTCGTCGGCTTGGCCGAGTTGGCCGCGGCGGTCTCCAACGCCGGGGGGCTGGGGATCATCACCGGCCTAACCCAGCGCACGCCGGAGCTGCTCGCCGCCGAGATCGCCAAGTGCCGGACGATGACCGACAAGCCATTCGGGGTGAACCTGACCTTCCTGCCGGCCCTCAATCCTCCCGACTACCCCGGCTACGTGAAGGCGATCATCGACGGCGGGGTGAAGATCGTCGAAACGGCCGGCAACAACCCGCAAGCCTGGCTGCCGTCCCTCAAAGAGGCGGGGATCAAGGTGATCCACAAATGCACGTCGGTGCGCCACTCCCTGAAGGCCCAGTCGATCGGCTGCGACGCGGTCAGCGTCGACGGCTTCGAGTGCGGCGGCCATCCCGGCGAGGACGACGTGCCCAATTTCATCCTCCTGCCCAGGGCCGGGGAGACGCTGACCATTCCCTTCGTCGCCAGCGGCGGCATGGCCGACGCCCGCAGCCTCGTCGCCGCCCTGGCCATGGGCGCCGACGGGATGAATCTCGGCACCCGGTTCATGGCCACGGTCGAAGCCCCGGTCCATGAGCACGTCAAGCAGGCCATCGTCGCGGCCTCCGAGCTCGACACCCGCCTGATCATGCGCGCCCTGCGCAACACCGAGCGGGTGCTGACCAACGCCGGCGTCGAGCGCCTGATCGCCAAGGAAAAGGCCCTGGGGTCGGCGATCAAGTTCGAGGACATCATTCCCGAGGTCGCCGGGGTCTATCCGGCCATCATGCAGCGCGGCGAGATGGACGCGGGAGCGTGGTCGTGCGGCATGGTCGTGGGCCTCATTCACGATATCCCGACCTGCCGGGATCTGATCGAGCGGATCATGAGCGAGGCCGAGCTGATCATTCGCGACCGGCTCGAAAAGCTCCTGGCCGCCTGAGCCCGGGAAGGATCTCGACATGTGCCGGATGCTCACCGCGGCGCTGGCCGCTTTCGCCCTGGCCGCCGCCGCGCACGGGCAGACC
Source organism: Caulobacteraceae bacterium (assembly GCA_035605655.1). Taxonomy (GTDB): domain Bacteria; phylum Pseudomonadota; class Alphaproteobacteria; order Caulobacterales; family Caulobacteraceae; genus Acaudatibacter. The sequence goes on from DASZKO010000116.1 coordinate 1,159, forward strand.
CCCACGCCTGGCGACGTCCGTGAGGACGATTTTATCGTCCATGACTTCGCCTTCGACGCCGGCGGCAGGCTGCCGGAGCTGCGCCTGCACTATCGCACCCTCGGCACGCCCATCCGCGGCCGTGACGGCCAGATCGTCAACGCCGTCCTCATTCTCCATGGGACCGGCGGCACGGGGGCGCAATTCCTTCGGCCGCAATTCGCCGGCGAGCTGTTCGGGCCCGGCCAGCTGCTCGACACGAACCGGTATTACATCATCCTGCCCGACGACATTGGCCACGGCGGATCCTCGAAGCCGAGCGATGCCCTGCGCGCCCGCTTTCCGCACTACGGCTATGGCGATATGGTCCGGGCAGAGCACGCCCTGGTGACCGAGGGCCTGGGCGTGAAGCGTCTGCGCCTGATCATGGGCACGTCCATGGGCTGCATGCACGCCTTTCTGTGGGGTGAGAATTATCCGCAAGGCATGGCCGCGCTGATGCCGCTGGCCTGCCTGCCGGTGACGATCGCCGGGCGCAACCGCCTGTGGCGGCGGATGGTCATCCAGGCCATCGAGGCCGATCCGGCCTGGAAAGGCGGCGATTACGCCACCGAACCGGCCGCGGGTCTGCGGACGGCGGAGGATATCCTGGCCATCGCCGGCAGCGCGCCTCAGCAGATGCAGATCTCCCTGGCGACGCCAGCCGACGGCGATCGCTATCTCGCCGGCCCGATCGCCAAGGGGGCGGGCGAGCTGGACGCCGACGACCTCGTCTATCAGGTCGATTCCTCGCGCGATTACGACCCGTCCGCCCGCCTCGAGGCGATCACCGCACCTGTGATGTGGATCAATTCGGCCGACGACTTCATCAATCCGCCGGAGCTGGGCATTGCGGAGCGCCTGGCGCCGCGCCTCGAGCGCGGCCGCTTCGTCCTGCTGCCGATCTCCCCGCTCACGCACGGGCACGGCACCCACACCTGGGCGGTCGCATGGAAGGCCTATCTCGCTCAGCTTCTCGCCGAGTCGGGCGGTTAGGCCTCGGCTGGGGCGGCCTCCCTGGCCGGGCCTTCGTCGCCCTTGCCGAAGCGGCGGCGCACCCGGTCGAGGTAGATGTAGACCACCGGCGTGGTGAAGAGGGTCAGGGCCTGGGAGACGGCCAGGCCGCCGACGATGGCGAAGCCGAGGGGCTGGCGGAATTCCGAGCCGGTGCCGTGCATCAGGATCATCGGCACGCCGCCCAGCGCCGCGCAGGCGGTCGTCATCAATATCGGCCGCAGCCGCTGATGGGACGCCTCGCGGGCGGCATCTTCGGCGCTCATGCCCTGCTCACGCTCCAGGCGCAGGGCGACGTCGACGATCATGATGCCGTTCTTCTTGACGATCCCGATCAGGAGGATGATGGCGATGATCCCGATCACATTGAGGTCCTGCCCGGCTGCCTTCAGCGCCAGCAGGGCCCCAAGACCCGCCGACGGCAGGGTCGATAGGATGGTCAGGGGGTGGATGAAGCTCTCATACAGCACGCCCAGGATCACATAGACCGCGATGAGGGCGGCGAGGATCAGGATCGGCTCGTCGGCCAGGGATTGTTGGAAGGCCTGGGCGGTGCCCTGGAAGGAGCCGCTGAGGGTCGAGGGGGCCCCCAGCTTGTCGCGCGCCGCCTGGACCGCCGCGGTGGCCTGGCTGAGGGCTTTGCCGGGGGTGAGATTGAACGACAGGGTGGCGGCCGGATATTCGCCCTGGTGGTTCACCGCCAGGCTGCCGCGGCCGTTGGGATCGACCTTGACGAACTGTGACAGGGGCACGGTCTTGCCGGTCAGCGGCGAGAGGATGAACACCGAGTTGAAGATGTCCGGCGAGGCCAGGAGGTCAGGCGGCGCTTCGACGACGACGTGGTAGCTGTTCTGCTCGGTGAAATACTGGGCGACCTCGGCCTGGCCGACGAGATCATAGACGGCCGTATCGATGGCGGTGGGCGAGATGCCGAACCGCGAGGCGGCGTCGCGATCAATGGTCAGATTGAGCGCCCCGCCCTCGGATCGCTGGTCGGAGCTGGCGTCCTTGATCTCCGGCAGGGTCTGCATCGAGGCGAGGAGCCTGGGCGCCCAGGCGTCGAGTTCGGCGAGGCTCGGATCGGACAGCGAATATTGGTACTGCGCCTGGCCGGGCCGGCCGCCGACATTGATGTCCTGCGCCGCCTGCAGAAAGGTCTGAACGCCGACCATCTCGGCCAGCTTGGGCCGCAGCCGGGTGATCACCTCGGTGGCGCTGGCCTTGCGCCCGGCGTCCTTGGGCTCGAGGGCGATGAACATGTTGGCCTGGTTCGTGCCGCCGCCGCCCACGAACATGCCGAACCCAGCGACCGCGGGATCGGACCCGACCACCCCGGCGACCGCGTCGATCTTCTCGCTGGTCTTGGTGAACGAGGCGTCCTGGGAGGTGAGCATCACGCCGCTGAGGAAGCCGGTATCCTGCTGCGGGAAGAATCCGGTCGAGGCGGTGGCGTAGAGAATGCCCGCCGCGACCATCGTCACGATGAAGACCACCAGGGTCACCAGCTTGTGGCGCAGGACCATGTCGAGGGCGCGGGCATAGCCGTCCTGGATATGGTGAAAGCCGTTGTCGATGGTCCGGGTGAACCGGTTCGTGGGCGGCTTGGGCGGCAGGAGGAACTTGCCGCACAGCATCGGCGTCAGGGTCAGCGTCAGCAGCAGGGAGATCAGCACCGCGACGCTGAGGGTGATGGCGAATTCGCGCATCAGGAGGCCGACGACTCCGCCCATGAACATCAGGGGGGTGAACACGGCGACCAGGGAGATCGAGATCGACAGGATGGTGAAGCTGATCTCCGCCGAACCGGCCATCGCCGCCTCGAACGCGGGCTCGCCCCGCTCGATGCGCTTCCAGATCACCTCGGTCATGACGATGGCGTCGTCGACCACGAAGCCCACCGCGATGGTCAGGGCCATGAGAGACAGATTGTCGAGGCTGAAGCCCACCGGCAGCATCACCGCGGTCGTCGCCAGGAGGGCCAGGGGGATCACCGCGCTGGGAATGAGGGTGGCCCTGACGTTGAGCAGGAAGAGGAAGATCACGATCACCACCAGGACGATGGTGACCAGCAGGGTGATCTTCACGTCCTTGACCGAGGCGTTGATGGTCTGGGTCCGGTCCATCAGCACATGCAGGTTGATGCCCGGGGGGATGTCCGCCTGAAGCTTCGGAAGGGCCTGCTTGATCTTCTCCACGGTCTTGATGACGTTGGCGCCCGGCTCCTGGTAGATGATCAGCAGGATGCTGCGCCCGCCCTTGAAGGACGGGTCGACATTGGCCCCGCCGGGAAAGGTCCAGGCGCCGACCTGATTGTTCTCGACGCCCTGGCTCGCCCCGCCGATGTCCCTGAGGCGGATCGGGGCGCCGCCCTGGTAGCCGACGATCACGTCGTTCCATGCCTGGGCGGCGAGGATCTGGTCGTTGGCATAGATCGTCAGCCCTTTCTGCGGGCCGACGATGGAGCCCTTGGGGGCGTTGGTGGTGGCCGCCACGATCTGGCTCCGCACGGCATCGATCTGCAGGCCGCGGGCGGCGATCTTGCGCGGATCGATCTGGATGCGCACCGCCGGCTTCTGCTGGCCGCCGATGTTGACCAGTCCGACCCCGCTGATCCGCGAGACCTGCTGGGAGAGAATGATGTCGGCGTAGTTGTCGACCTGGTCGAGGGGCAGGCTGTCGGAGCTCAGCGACAGGATCATGATCGGCGCGACCGCCGGGTTCACCCTGCGGATGGTCGGCTGGGCGGGAAGATTGCTGGGCAGCTGGGCGCTGGCCGCGTTGATCGCCGCCTGGACCTGCTCGAAGTCGTTGTTCAGGTTCTCGTTGAGTTCGAACTGCAGGGTGATGCTGGTCGCCCCGAAGGTGCTGGCCGAGGTCATCTGGCTGATTCCCGGGATCAGGGAGAACTGCCGCTCGAGAGGCGTCGCGACGTTGGAGGCCATGGTCTCGGGGCTCGCCCCCGGCAGATTGGCGCTGATCTGGACGGTCGGGAAATCGACGTTGGGCAGGGAGGCCACCGGCAGGCTGATAAAGCCGACGATACCGATAAGCAGCAGGGCCACGGCAATCAGGGCCGTCGCCACAGGGCGGCGGATGAACGGAGCGGAGATGTTCACGGCTTGGCCCGGCCGGCTGGGGCCTGCATGATCCGCACCTCGGCCCCCGGCTTGAGGATCATCTGACCGTCGACGACTACGATATCGCCAGGCCGCACCCCGCTCTTCGCCACCGAGGTCGTCCCCTGCGTCCAGGCGATGCTCACCGGCCGCATCACGGCCCGGCTCTTGGGCCCGACGATGTAGACGAATGGCCCGTTCGGCCCTTGGTTGACCGCCGTGGAAGGGATGGCGACGGCGCCGTGCAAGGTCTCCAGGGTGAGCTCGACATTCACGAACTGGCCGGGCCACAGGCGGCGGGCGGCGTTGTCGAACCGAGCCTTGAGCTCCACCGTTCCCGTCGATGGGTCGACCCGGTTGTCGGCGATCCTCAGCTCGCCGCGATCGAGGACATCGCCGGTCTCCTGACTGGTCGCCACGGCGGCCAGGGGCCGCCGGAAGCCGTCGGTGAGTTCGATGAGGTGCTGGAACTGTCCCTGAGGCACGGTGAAGGTGACCGCGATGGGCTCGATCTGATTGATGACCACGATGCCCGAGCCCCCCGATCCCCCCGAGCTCGAGCCGCCGCTTGTTCCGCCGGGCGCGGCGGTGCCGTTCGTGGCCGCGGCGGTCGCCGGGGCGCTGCCCACCGAGCCGGACGCGCTGACCAGATTGCCCGGGTCGACCAACCTCACCCCGGCGCGGCCGGAGATCGGCGAGGTGATCCGCGTCCAGCCGAGGTTGACGCGGGCCGCCGCCACCGCCCCGCGATCGGTCAGCACCACCCCCTCGTCCTGCTTGACCAGCGCCGTCTGGGTGTCGGCGGTCTGCCGGGCGATGGAGTCCTGGGCGGCCAGCGTCTGGTAGCGCTTGAGATCCAGGCGGGCGTTGGCGAGCAAGGCCTGGTCGCGCGCGAGGGTTCCCTCGGCCTGCATCAAGGCGGCGCGATAGGGAGCTGGGTCGATGACAGCCAGGACCTGGCCGGCCCGCACACTGGCGCCCTCGGTGAAATTGACGCTGAGGAGGCGCCCACTGACCTGGGCGAAGATAGTGTCGCTCGTCCACGCCTGGGCGGCGCCGAGGGCGGTGATCGACACCGGCACGTCCTGAACCGTCGCCCGCACCGCCGCCACCGGGATCAGGTGGGGACGCTGAGGCTTGGGATGGGGCTTCAGGAGCACCCACAGCACCAGGGCGATCGCCAGCGCGCCCAACACCGCGAACCCCCAGTGAATTCGGCGACGGGACGCCATGTGACCGTTACCTCGTTGATTGCCGGCGCCGTTTTGGACCGACCTGTGGCGTCACGGCAACTTACCGCCATGGCGCGCGCCCTCTGGGTCTTCCCAGCCGGTCCTTACCTAGCCAATTGCGCAGGCCTGTGTCAGTCCCGAAATGCATCCGGACATTCGCCACGACGCCGCGCGGCGGCGAAATTAATTGGTTGGAAGGCCGCCATCTGCTATGGGGCGGGCCGCCCTGACGAGCCCCGTCGCGCGCGAAGTGTCACAGTGAGAGCCGCAGGGGGTTCGATTTCCAAAGGTGAATCATCCGTTGAAGAGTTCCAGGGCGCCGCGCAGCGACGTCTTGTCACATGGTCACGCTGTTTCACCGGTTCGCCTTGTGAGTTTCGAGGCGCGGTCGGGAGCGGACCTCGCCAAGGTGGCGTCGGAGTAAAGTTCCATGAATGCGTTCATTCCTTACGTCCATGGCCTCGGCTGGGTCGCTATCGCCCTTTCCCAACTGGGCGCGCTCTACTCGCTGCTGGCCGCCGCCCTGACGCTGGGCGTTCTCAACCGGGCCAAGCAGGCCAATGACGCCGTCCCCGACGTCACCATCGTCAAGCCGCTCAAGGGCGCCGACACCGGCCTGCGCGACGCGCTGGAGCGCTTCTGCCGCCAGGATTACCCCGGCCGCCTCCAGATCGTTTTCGGTGTCCAGGACGGCGCTGATCCGGCGATCGCGATCGTCCATGCCCTCCAGAAGGACTATCCCGGTCTGGACATCGGCCTGGTGGTCGATTCCCGGCTCCATGGCGCCAATCGCAAGGCGTCCAACCTCATAAACATCGTCGGCAAGGCCCGTCACGAGGTGCTCATCCTCAGCGACGCCGACATCCTCGTCGATCCTACCTATGTGCAGACGGTCGTCGCCGCCCTGTCCGAACCTGGCGTTGGTCTGGTCAGCTGCCTCTATGTGGGACAGTCCGCCGGCGGCCTCTGGTCGCGCCTCTCGGCCATGGCCATCAACTATCAGTTCATCCCCGGCGCTATCCTGGGCAAGACCTTGGGCCTGGCCCAGCCGTGCTTCGGCTCGACCATCGCCATGCGCTCCGAGGTGCTGGCCAGCATTGGCGGCCTGGCCGCCTTCGCCGACCATCTGGCCGACGATTACGAGATCGGCCGCGCGGTACGGCGCCTGGGCCTGCGCATCGCCATGCCCCCGATGCTCGTCTCCCACCAATGCAATGAAACCCGGGCGGGCGAATTCCTTCGCCGCGAGGTCCGCTGGGGCCGCACGGTGCGCCAGATCGATCCGCTCGGCTACGCCGGCAGCGTGATCACCTACCCCCTGCCTCTGGCCCTGCTCGGCGCCCTTCTGCTCGGCCCAAGCCCCGCCATGCTCGCCCTCGTGGGCATGGTGCTGACCATGCGCATCGCTTTCAAGCTGTGCATCGATGTCGCCACCGACACCCGCGCCGGGGCCTGGTGGCTGCTTCCGGTCAGCGACCTCTTGTCATTCGGGGTGTTCGTCGCCAGTTTCGCGGTCAATCGCGTCGGCTGGCGGGGAGCCCGATTCCGGGTGAGCCGCGAAGGCGCCCTGATTCATTCCTAAAAAGGGCAGCATGCGCCGCACACTTTTCCTCCAGGCCCCGTCGTTCGATGGCTTCGACGGCGGCGCCGGCTCGCGCTACCAGGCGCGACGCGAGATCAAGTCGTTCTGGTATCCCACCTGGCTCGCCCAGCCGGCGGCCATGGTCGAGGGAAGCCGGCTGATCGACGCCCCGCCGCATCGGCAGTCCCTGGCCGACGTCGCCCCGCTCGCCAAGGACTACGACCTCGTCGTCCTGCACACCTCGACCCCGTCGTTCGCCTCCGACGTGAAGACGGTGGAGGCCCTCAAGGCGGTCAATCCCGACCTCAAGGCCGGCCTCATCGGCGCCAAGGTGGCGGTCGATGCCGACGCCAGCCTGAGAAGCGCTCCGGCCATCGACTTCGTCGCCCGCAACGAATTCGATTTCACCATCAAGGACGTGGCCGACGACAAGCCGTGGTCCTCGATCGATGGGCTGAGCTGGCGCAACGAGTCTGGGGTGATCGTCCACAACCCCGACCGGGCCATCCTGGAAAACATGGACGCCCTGCCCTTTGTCACCCCGGTCTATCAGCGCGACCTGACCATCGAGAACTACTTCATCGGCTATCTGAAGCACCCCTACATCTCGATTTATACCGGCCGCGGCTGCAAATCGCGCTGCACCTTCTGCCTGTGGCCGCAGACCGTCGGCGGCCATCGCTACCGCACCCGCAGCGTCGGCCATGTGATCGAGGAGATCGCCTGGGCCAAGAAGGCCTTCCCGCAGGTCAAGGAATTCTTCTTCGACGACGACACCTTCACGGACGACCTGCCGCGCGCCGAGGCCATCGCCAGGGAACTGGGCAAGCTCGGCGTCACCTGGTCGTGCAACGCCAAGGCCAACGTGCCGCGCAAGAGCCTCGAGGTTCTCAAGGCGGGCGGGCTTCGCCTGCTGCTGGTCGGCTATGAGAGCGGCGACCAGCAGATCCTGCACAACATCAAGAAAGGCATGCGGGTCGAGGTCGCGGAGAAGTTCACGAAGGATTGCCACGACCTCGGCATCACCATCCACGGCACCTTCATCGTCGGCCTGCCCGGGGAGACCAGGGAAACCCTGCAGGAAACCGTCCGCTGGGCGACGAAGATCAACCCTCACACCATCCAGGTCTCCCTGGCGGCTCCCTATCCGGGCACCTTCCTTTACGATCAGGCGGTGAAGAACGGCTGGCTGGACGCCGACAATGCCGAGCTGGTCGACGAGCACGGCATCCAGATCGCCCCCCTGCACTATCCCCATCTCAGCCACGCCGAGATCTTCGAAAGCGTCGAGACCTTCTACAAGCGCTTCTACCTGCGCCCGGGGAAGATCGGCTCGATCGTCGGCGAGATGGTCCGCAGCCCGGAAATGATGAAGCGCCGGCTGCGCGAGGGCGTGGAGTTCTTCGAATTCCTCAAGGAGCGCCGCGCCGCGGCCTGAAGCATCGCCCGCGTGAACGGCCCGGCCCTGGTCATCACCGCCGACGATTTCGGGGCCGCTCCGGCCGTCAACGAGGCGGTGGAAATCGCTCATCGCGATGGCGTCCTTTCGGCCGCCAGCCTGATGGTCGCCGGTCCCGCCGCCGCCGACGCCGTGGAGCGCGCCCGCCGCCTGCCCGATTTGCGGGTGGGCCTGCATCTGGTCCTCACGGACGGGCGGCCTGTCCTGCCAGCCGAGCAGGTGCGGCGGCTCACCGGCCGCGACGGGCGGTTTTCCGATCGCATGGCCGCCGCCGGGGCCAGGATGTTCTTCGATCCCCGCGCCCGGCGCGAGCTCGCCGCCGAGATCGACGCCCAATTCGCCGCCTTCGCCGCCACCGGCCTCCCCCTCGATCACGTCAACGGCCACAAGCATTTCCAGCTTCACCCGACCATCGCCCGTCTGATCGGCGAGATCGGCGCGCGCTATGGGCTGAGGGCCATGCGGGTTCCCGTCGAGCCGCTCGCCTCCCTGGCGCTCGCGGATCCCGCCGCGCCGTCCCGCGGCGACACCGTGATGTCCTGGTGGGCGAAGCGATCGCAGAGGGCCGTTCGCCGCTCTGGCCTCCTGACCCCCGACTGGGTCTTCGGCCTCCGATGGAGCGGCGCGATGACCGCGCCTCGCCTCGCGGGCCTGATCCGCGTCCTGCCGCCGGGCCTCACCGAAATCTATCTTCACCCTGCCACCCACGGTGAATTCGAAGGCGCGGTCGCGGACTACCTCTACGCCGAGGAGCTTGCCGCCCTGACCGCGCCGGGCGCGGCGGCGGCCGTCGCTGAGCGCGGCGCGAGGCTGGGCGGCTTCGCCGATTTCGCCGCATGAGCGCGCCTGACGCGCCGCGGCGGGGCAGGATCCGCCGCGGCCTCCTGATCGCCATTGGGTCCAGCCTTGTCGTCGCCACCCTGGTCGTCGCCTGGATCGGCTTTGGCCAGGTGTTCGCCGCCCTGGCCCGGATCGGCTGGCGTGGCCTCGCGGTCTTGGCGGCCTGGTCGGTTCTGCCGATCGCCCTCCTGGGTTCGGCCTGGTTTTGTCTGGAAAAGCCCTGGCGCGCCGCCGACTGGGGCCGCTACGTCTGGGCGCGAATGGTCCGCGACGCCAGCGGCGAGCTTCTGCCCTTCTCGCACGTGGGCGGCTTCTTCATCGGCGCCCGGGCCGCCACCCTTCAGGGCTTGAGCGCGCCCTGGGCTTTCGCCTCCACCGTCGTCGACGTGACCGCCGAGCTCGTCGCCCAGATCGGCTTCACCGCGGTTGGGGTGATCCTTCTCCTCACCCGCCTCGACGCCGGCTCGGCGCGGGATGGACTGGTCGGCGCGAGCTTGGCGGGCCTGGCGATAACCGCCGTCGCCGCCGCCGCCTTCATCGGCCTGCAGAGGCGTGGCATGGGCCTGATCCTGGCCCTGGCCCGGCGCTTTCTCCCCGCCGCGGCGGCCGGGGCGGCCGAGACCGGAGCGATGATCGCCGACCTCCACGCCCGCCCGGCCCGCTTTTCACTGGCGGTCGGAGCCCATCTCGCCGCCTGGATCGCCAGCGCCCTCGGCCCGTGGCTGGCGCTGCGCGCCGCCGGGATCGAGATCGGGCCCCTGGCGATCGTCGGCCTGGAGAGTCTGGTGATGGCCGTCCGCAGCGCCGCTTTCGTCGCGCCCATGGGAATCGGGGTGCAGGAGGCCAGCTACGCCCTGCTGGGCCCCCTGTTCGGCCTGGGACCGGAGGTCGCCCTGGCCGTATCCCTGATCAAGCGGGCGCGCGACATCTTGATCGGCCTGCCGGTTCTTTTCGTCTGGCAGGGCCTGGAGGGGCGCCGGCTGATCGCCCGGCGAGGGTAGGGTCGCGGGAGAGCCCTCGTCGAGGTCGGGAAGGACGACGGGCGGGGCGGTATTGCCCTCGATCTCGGCCTGTCGGTTCTGCAGCCACGTCGAGCGCAAGGTGGCGTAGGGATCGGTGGCGTCGCTCAAGAGGGCGGCCAGGGCGCCGGAAGATTGCACCCATTGGTCGAGACCGCCGACCACGGCCACCCCGATGCTGATGTTCTGACGATAGTTGTATCTCGTGAAGTGGATCGGATCGATCGTCGCGTCGACGGCGTTGCCGAACAGGTCCCGCACGCTCGAGGGCCCGATCAGCGGGAGAAAGAGATAGGGTCCCGGGCCGACGCCATAGCGGCCCAGCGTATCGCCGAACGAGCTGAGATGATGCGGCACGCCGACACTCGCCGCCGGGTCCAGCAGCCCGCCGACGCCGAGCGTGGAGTTGACCACGAAGCGGGTCGCCGCCTTTGCGGCGCGCGCCGGCCGCACCTGGAGCATGTCGTTGATCACCACTACCGGCTCGGAAAGATTGACCAGGAAGTGGTGGATGCCCTTGCCGATCTGGCCCGGGGTCAGGGCGTGATAGAGCGCCGCCAGGGGCCCGACCACAAACCGGTCGAGGGTGTTCTGCAGGGCGAATCCGGCGCGGTTGAGCGGCTCGAACGGATCGTTGACGCGCCCGCCGCCCCGTGGCGCGGCGTGGCCGGCTCCCGCGACCAGCAGCAGGCCGATGGCGATGATCCTTGCGCGCAAGGCGGCTCCTGGTTCGCGCGCCGGGGGTCTTGAACTGTGGCGCCACAAGCGATTGATTCCGGCGGACCGGTTCGCAAGCAGATGGAAACATTCGCCTGCGAGACTGTTTGGTCTGGGCTCTGCATACCGTGCGGAGCATTGGTGTTTCAACTGGCGGACAGCGGCCCCTCCGCGACGCGCTGCGCTTGCTGGAGACCCGTTTGAGCCAGGCCGGACCTACCTCAGGGCGCCGCTCGCTGGTCGAAGCCTGGGTGGCCCTGTGCTGCGCGCGGGCGAAGATCGTGGTCGCTCTCACCCTGATGCTGACAGCCTGTGCGGCAATCTACATCGGTGGCCATTTCGCCATGACGAGCGATACCGAGGGCCTGCTCTCGCCTCACCTGGCCTACCTCGAGCGCGGCGCCGCCTTCGACGCGAAGTTCCACACCGGCGCGGCCCAGATCGTGGTGGTCGTCGACGGCCGCACCCCCGAGCTGGCCGAATCGGGCGCGGCGGCCCTCGCCGCCCGGCTGGCCGCCCATCGCGAACTGTTCGGCGAGGTCGAACGCCCCGACGCCGGCTTCTTCGCCCGCGAAGGCCTTCTCTACCAAAGCCTGCCGGCGGTTCGGGAACAGATGAGCAAGCTCATCGCCGCCCAGCCGTTCCTGGGTCCGCTGGCCGAGGATCCGAGCCTGCGGGGCGTCATGAGCAGCCTCTCGACAGCCGCCAAAGGGGTGACCGCCGGTCAGGCCAAGCTCGCCGATCTCGACGGGCCGATCACCAGCCTGGCCGCGGCGATGGACAAGCTGCGTGCCGGGGCGCCGGTCTTCTTCTCCTGGAGCGCGCTCGTCTCCGGCAAGCCGCCCGCGCGCGCGTCGCTGCGCCGGATCGTCCTGGTCACACCGGTGCTCGACTTCACCACCCTGCGACCCGGCGCCAAGGCGAGCGATTTTATCCGCGAGAGCGTCCACGATCTCGCCCTGGATCCCTTCCACGGGGTCTTTGTCCGTCTGACCGGCGCGATTCCCCTCCAGGACGAGCAGTTCGGCTCCTTGACGCGCGGGATCGTCCTGATCGCCGCCATGGCTCTGGCGGCGATCCTCCTGATGCTGTGGCTGGCCGTGCGTCTGCCCCGCCTGATCGGCGCCATTCTGCTCACCATGCTCATCGGCCTCACCGCGGCCATGGCCGGCGGCCTGCTGATCTTTCACCGGTTCAATGTGATCTCGGTGGCCTTCATCCCCCTGTTCGTCGGCCTGGGAATCGATTTCGGCATCCAGTTCACTGTCCGCTTTCGCGCCGAGCATGGTCCGGACCGAACGTCGCGGCAGGCCCTCCTGGCCGCCGCCGGGGGCATGGGCCGTTCGCTTATCCTGGCCGCCACGGCGATCGCGGTGGGGTTCCTCGCCTTCGCCCCCACCGCATACCTCGGCCTCTCCCAGCTCGGGGTGATCGCCGGGACGGGCATGTTCATGGCCGTCGCCCTCAATCTCACCTTCCTGCCCGCCCTGATTCTGTTGGTCGATCCGCCCCACGACGGCTCCTTCGCCGAACCTGGCAAGGGGCTCGAACGGCTCGACGGCTTCATCCTCTCCCATCGCCGCTGGGTGCTGGGGATCGCGCTCGGCGGGGCCTTGGTCTCGGCGGCCCTGCTGCCGCTGCTGCATTTCGACTTCAATCCCTTCCACCTGCAGAATACCCGCGCGGAGGCGCCTTCGACGCTCGTCGAGTTGATGAGGGATCCCGACCAGTCGCCCAACACCCTGGAGCTGGCCGCCCCTTCGCTCGTCGCCGCCGACGCCATGGCGGCGCGCCTGGCGCGTCTGCCGGAGGTGATCCAGGCCCGCACGCTGTCGAGCTTCATTCCGGCCGACCAGCCCGCCAAACTGGCGGCCATCAAGGACGCCTCCGACCTCCTGGGCCTCACCCTCGATCCCCTGGTGACGCCGCCGCCGCCCACCGACGCCGAGGTCGCGGCCAGCCTCGCTGCCACGGCTCGGGATCTCCGCGCCGCCGCCCTGACCGACACCGGTCCGACGGCGGCGCCCGCGCGCCGCCTTGCCGACGATCTGGCTTGGCTGGCGGTCGCCTCGCCGGCGGTCCGGGCGCGCGCCGATCAGGCCCTCGTTCCGGGCCTGAAGACCATGCTGGCTCAGGTGCGCCTGGCCCTCCAGGCCGGCCCTGTCACCCGCCAGACTCTGCCCCCGGAGTTGGTCCGCCAATGGCTGACCCCCGACGGACAGGCGCGCGTCTCCCTTTCGCCCAGGGGCGATGGCAATGACAATTCGGTGCTCGAGCACTTCATCGCCGCGGTGAGGACGTTCGCGCCGAACGCCACCGGCGATCCGATCGGCATCCTCGAGGGCGGACGCACCATCGCCAATGCCTTCCTGGAGGCCGGCATCCTGTCGTTCGTCGCGATCACCGTCCTCTTGATCGCGGTGCTCCGGCGCCCGCGCGACGTGGCCATCACCATGGCTCCCATTGTCCTGACCGGCCTTCTGACTCTCGGTAGCTGCGTGGTCATCGCCCAGCCGCTGAATTACGCCAACATCATCGCCCTGCCTCTGCTCTTCGGCATCGGGGTGGCCTTCCACATCTATTTTGTCATGGCTTGGCGGAGCGGCGCCGGCCACCTGCTGGCCTCCAGCCTCACCCGGGCGATCTTCTTCAGCGCCATGGCCACGGCGACGGGGTTCGGCAGCCTGTGGGCCTCCAGCCACCCCGGCACGGCCAGCATGGGCAAGCTCCTGATGATCTCGCTCCTGTGGACGCTTGTCTCCGCCCTGCTCTTCCAGCCGGCCCTGATGGGGCCGCCGGCGCAGGATCGGCGCGGCTGAGCGCCATAGCCCCTACTGCAGGAGCTTGGCGCTGGCGGTGTCGAGGTGGGCGAGCAGGCCCTTGGCGCCGCCTGCGGCCAGGGGAGCGGCGAAATCGGCCCGGCGGGTGGTGAGCTGGCTGATCGCCCCGTAGTAGACATCGACAATCTTCCACGTCCCGCCCGATTCACGCATGCGGTAGGTGAGGTCCACCGAGGCCCCGCTCCCCGGCGTCAGATGGCTCTGGACGACCTTGTCGCCCCCGCGCGTCTGCACGGTGGGGACGACGTCGAAGCGCTCGCCGGCGAAGCGATCGAAGGTGTGGGCGTAGCTCGCCGCGGTCAGCTTGGTGAAGGCGCGGATCAGGGCCTGATGGTCGGCCTCGCTCATCGCCGCCCAGGCCGTCGGGCCGACGGCGTAGCGGGTCATCAGCGGCAGGTCGAAGGCGTTCTGCACCACCGGCTCGAGCTTTCGAAAGCGGCCGCGCGCGCCCAGCGCCGGGCCGTCCTTCATCACGCCCAGCAGGCTATGGTCGAAGGCCTCGATCCGCGTCGCCGCCGGATCGCCGGCGGCCGCCATGGCGGGCGCGGCGGCAAGCAGGGCCAGGGCGGCGGCGGCGGTGAACGATCGAAATTCACTGGGCATGGGCTCTCCTGTGATCGGCGCTTGAAAGCCGACCATGGCCAACTTAAGCCCAGGCGGCAATTGGGAGTAACGTCCGAATGCGCGTGAGCGATGCCAAGCTGGCCGAGGTGTGGGACCGGGGATTCACCGTCGTCGAGAACTTCCTCGACGCCGAGACGCTCGCCGCCGCTCGCGAGGCTCTGTGGGGAATCTACCCCAGGCCGCAGGACTATTTCGCCGACCCGGCCGCCCATCCGCGCTTCGCCAAGAGCCAGTTCGCCGGCCTGCGCTACTTTCCCTACGACAGCTGGAGCCTGAACAGGGTCGCCGTCTATCCCGACCTCGTGGACGCCGCCGAGCGGCTGCTGAACGCCCCGGACATCGAGATCTACAAGGTCGAGCTGTGGGCCAAGTACGCCGGCGCGATCGATTACGACCAGATGCACCATCGCGACTACGGCAATCACACCCTCGTGGTTCCGCGCGCCGACGCCCGCCACACGCAGATGACCACCTTCATCCTGCTGTCCGACGTCACCGAGCTGGACGGGCCCACCAAGCTCGTGCCGCTCGCGCACAGCCGCGAGATACCGCTTCCCACTCGTCGGCTGCCGTCTGGAGCGATGGCCGACAAGGAGGTGAGCGCCGAGGCGCCGGCGGGCAGCCTGTTGATCTACAAGACCGATGTCTTTCACCGGGGGTCCGATTTCACCGCCCCGGGGCGGTCGCGGTTCGTCATGCTGGTCGATTTTCAGGAGCGCGGCTGGCGCTGGAATGGCAAGATGAGCTGGCCGGACCACGCCGAAAAGCCGGGCATGACCGAGGCAATGATCAGGATGACGGCGCGCCAGCGTGACCTTTTCGGCTGGCCGCCGCCCGGCAGCGACTACTGGAACGGCCAGACCCTGCGCGACGTCGCCCTGCGCTACCCGGGGATCGATCTCACCCCCTACGGCGCCGCGCCGCTCGCCTTCGCCGAGGCGACGGGAGAGCGGAGATGATCGAGCGGACCGTCGACATTCCGACCAGCGATGGCGCGACGACCACCTTCGTCTGCCACCCCGGGCGAGGCGGCCCTCATCCGCTGATCATCTTCTACATGGACGCGCCCGGGATCCGCGAGGAGTTGCGCGACATGGTGCGTCGCCTGGCCAGCGTCGGCTACTATGTGTTGCTGCCCAACCTCTACTACCGGGCCGGCGTGGTCGAGCCGCCCGACCGCGAGCGGATGTTCGAGCTGATGAACGGTCTCTCCATCGCCATGGTCATGGAGGACACCGACGCCCTCCTGGCCTGGGTCGACGGTCGGGCCGACGCCTCGAAGGGGTCCGCCGGGGCGGTGGGCTACTGCATGAGCGGACAGTTCGCCATCAACGCCGCCGCCCGTCATCCGGGCCGATTCGCCGCCGCCGCCTCGATCTATGGCGTGCGCCTGGTCACCGACCTCGCCGACAGTCCGCACCGGATGGCCGCCAAGGCCAGGGCCGAGCTCTACTTCGCCTGCGCCGAGCGCGATCACTGGGCCCCCTTGCCGATGGTCCAGGCCCTGGCCGCCGCGGTGGCCGATCCGGCCATCGAGGCGGAGGTGGAAATCTATCCGGGCGTGGAGCACGGCTTCGCCTTCCCCGGCCGCGCCGCATTCAACAGGGACGCCGCTGAACGCCACTGGGAGCGCCTCTTCGCCCTGTTCGCCCGCCGCCTGCATCCTTGAGAAGGCCGCCCGATGAGCCATGAGATCATCCTCCACCACTACGATACCTCGCCGTTTTCGGAGAAGCCGCGGCTGCTGTTCGGCCTGCGCGGCGTGACCTGGCGGTCGGTGATCCAGCCGACGATCATGCCCAAACCCGACCTCGTCCCGCTGACCGGCGGCTACCGGCGCGCGCCGGTGATGCAGATCGGCGCCGACATTTTCTGCGACAGCCAGGTGATCCTCGCCGAGATCGAACGCCGCGCCGGGACTGCTGTCGACGGTGTCGCCTGGGCGGTCAATCTGTGGGCCGACCGGGTCTTCTTCCAGTCGTCGGTGGCGGTGATCTTCGGCGAGATCGGGGCGAGCGTGCCGCGCGCCTTCATCGAAGACCGAGAGAAATTGATGGGCCGGCCCTTCGACGTGGCGGCCATGAAGGCCGCCGGCGCGCCGATGCGCGGCCAGTGGCGGGCGCAGGCCGGCTGGATCGATGCCGCGCTGGCCGGAGGGCGGCCTTTCCTGGCCGGCGAGGCGGCCGGAATCGCCGACTTCGCCGCCTATATGAACGTCTGGTTCATGGTGAGTTTCGCTCCCCACATCGGCGAGACTCTGCTCGTCGACCTACCAGCCCTGGCCGCTTGGCGAGAACGGGTGAAAGCCATTGGTCATGGCGTCCGAAGCGAGATGACGACCGCCGAGGCCCTGGAGATCGCCCGCGCGGCCGAGCCGGGAAGCGAGATTTCCCACGACCCGGCCGATCCCTCCGGCCTTGCGCCCGGCGCGGCGGTCACAGTCGGCGCCGACGACTACGGACGCGATCCCATTCCCGGTCGTCTGGTGGCCGCCAATCGCGAGCGTGTGGTCATCGAGCGCCGGGACGACTCCCTGGGCCGGCTCCACGTCCACTTTCCCCGCGCCGGCTATATCCTGGCGGCGGCGGCCTAGGCGCACCGGCCGTCGGGTGCTAGGGGCTTGGGGCGTCGGGAGGCGCGATGTCGATCATCATTCGAATTCACACGCTGACGACGGCCGCCACGGCCTTGGCCCTCGCCGGCCCGGCGACGGCTCAGCCGGCCGGCCTTCTGGGTTTCTCCCCTCCCGCCGCCGCCGCCGAGCGGGCTCTCGAGGTTCGCTTCGACGCCGGACTGTCGGCGCCGGCCATCCGTGAACGGATGAAGCTGATGGCGGCCGAGCCCAACCAGGTCGGTTCGCCGCACGACCGCGCCAACGCCGAATACACCCTCGCCCAATACCAGGCCTGGGGGTGGGACGCCCACATCGAGACGTTCAGCGCCCTCTATCCGACTCCCAAGGTCGAATCCCTCGACCTGCTGGATCCCGCGCCCTACGCGGCCGTGCTCACCGAGCCGCCCCTGCCGGGTGATCTCACCAGCACCCGCCAGGCCGGCGGCCTGCCGGCCTGGGTCGCCTACGGCGGCGACGGCGATATCACCGCCCCGCTGATCTACGTCAACTACGGCATGCCGGCCGACTACGAGGCCCTCCAGCGGATGGGCCTTTCGGTGAAGGGCAAGATCGTCATTACGCGCTATGGCGGCGGCTGGCGCGGCCTCAAGCCCAAGCTCGCCTATGAGCACGGGGCGGTGGGCTGCATCATCTATTCCGATCCCGCCGAGGACGGGTTCGCCACCGCCGATCCCTATCCCAAAGGCCCGGCCCGGCCGGAGCACGGGCTGCAGCGCGGCTCGGTCCAGGATGTCGCCGTCGAGACCGGCGATCCCCTCACACCCGGCTACGGGGCCGTGGAGGGCGCGCCGCGTATCTCCCCCGCCGAGGCGAAGACTCTCCTCCACATCCCCACCCTGCCCATCTCCTGGGGCGAGGCGATCCACTTCCTCGCACCCCTGGGCGGACCTGTGGCGCCCAAGGCGTGGCGCGGCGCCCTGCCGATCACCTACCACGTGGGCGGCGACGGACCACGCGCCCACCTCGTCATCCAGGCCGACTGGAGCCAGAAGCCGATCTACGACGTCATCGCGATGATGCGCGGCTCGGTCGTCCCCGACGAGTGGGTGGTCCGCGGCAATCACCGCGACGGCTGGGTTTTCGGGGCCCAGGATCCGCTTTCCGGACAAACCGCCGAGATGGAGGAAGCCAAGTCGATTGGAGCCCAGGTCAGGTCTGGCTGGCGTCCGGCCCGGACCATCGTCTACGCCAGCTGGGACGGCGAGGAGCCCGGCCTGGTGGGGTCCACCGAGTGGGCTGAAGCCCATGCCGCGGAACTTCAGGCCAAGGCGGTCCTCTACATCAATTCCGACACCAACGATCGCGGCTTCCTGAACGGCGAAGCCAGCTATTCCCTGCGCGGCCTGGTCGACCAGGCTGCCGCCGATGTGCCCGATCCGGAAACCGGCGCCAGCGTACGCGACCGCGCCCTCGCCCGTCTGGAGGTCGAGGCACTCGCGCCCACAGCTAGTCCGGAGTTTCGGGCCATGGTGCGGGAGGCCGCCGAGAGCGGCAGCCTGGCCCTGGGAGACCTCGGCTCGGGATCGGACTACACGCCCTTTGTCCAGCACCTGGGGATCGCCTCGATCAACCTCGGCTTCGGCGGCGAGGGCCAGTCGAACGGTGTCTACCACTCGGCCTATGACACCTTCGAACACTTCGACCGCTTCGGCGATCCCGGCTTCGTGTACGGCGTGGCCCTGGCTCGCACGGTCGGGCGCATCGTGCTGCGCACCGCCGACGCCGAGGTTCTGCCGTTCCGCTTCGACAATCTCGCCGCCAAGGTGGCGAGCGAGACCGCCGAGCTCGAGCGCCTCGTGGTCAATCGCAAAGAGCACGCCCTGGCCGTCAACGCCCTCATCGACCGCAAAGCCTTCGCTTTGGCCGCCGACCCGACCCAAAGCTGGGGTCCACCCGACCGCGAGAGCGTCCCCGCGCCGATTGATTTTACGCCCCTCGAACAGGCCGCCGCGGCGCTGAGGACCAGCGCCCAGGCGTTCGACGCGGCCGCCACCGGGCCCTCGAGCCCGCGGTCGCTCGCCGCGGCCAATCTCATCCTCCAGAGGGTCGAGCAGACCCTCACCAGCGAGGCCGGCCTGCCCCGGCGACCCTGGTACCGTCACCTTCTCTACGCGCCCGGCGTCCTCACCGGCTATGGCGCCAAGACTCTTCCGGGTGTGCGCGAGGCAATCGAAGCCGGCCGCTGGGACGAGGCGCGCGACTACATCGGCCGCACGGCCCAGGTCCTGATGGCCGCCAGCGCGCGCATCGACGCCGCCGCCAGGGCGCTCGCGGGGTGAACGTGGCGTCCTCCCAGAGGCCGCCGAGGACGGCGCACGCAGGACGGTTGTTCAGCGATCGCCTGATAGCCCTGCGGCTCAATAGCTTCACAACCCAGATGGGCTTGGCGGTCGCGGTGATCGCCGCGATCACGCTCGTCGGCTGGACCCTGCGCCTCATCGCGCCCGGCGCCCTGCCGGCGGCGCTGCTCTTCCCGGCGATGCTCCTGGTCAGTTTGATCGGCGGCTGGCGCGCCGGAGTCGCCGCCGGCGCCCTGGCGCTCATCGCCAGGGCGTGGCCGTTCGGTCTGCAGGGATCCTTCGCCCTGCCGCCGGCCACGGCTCTGCCGAACTACCTCCTGTTCATCGTCGGCGCCGCCGGGGTGATCGCCATCGGCGCCTATGCCCGCACCCTCGTCGACCGCCTGCAGCGAAGCCGCGATGTCCTGGCCGATCAGGAGCTGAATTATCGGACGCTGTTCGGGACCATGACCGAGGGATTCGCCATCTGCGAGGCGATCCGCGACGAGGCCGGCCAGCTGGTCGACTACACCGTTGTCGAGATCAATCCGGCCCTGCAGCGCATGCTCAATGTCGGCCCCGACTCCGTCGGCGCCCGCCTCGGCGACACCCCTGGCAACTGGACCAATTGGCTCAGCCTCTGCAACCGGGTGCTGACCGGCGGTGAGCCGATCAGCTTCGAACGCTACAATCGCGCCAGCCGCCAATGGCACGAGGTGCATCTGAGCCGCCTCACCGAAACCCGCATGGCGCAGTTCTTTTTCGACATCACCGAGCGCAAGGCAGGCGAGGCAAAGCAGGCGGAACTCTTCGACGAACTCAACCACCGGGTGAAGAACAACCTGGCCATGGTCGCCGGCCTCCTGCAGCTGCAGGCCCGTGGGGCGCCCAAGGCGGTGAGCGAACAGCTCATCAAGGCGGCGGCCAGGGTTCAGGGCATCGCCGAGGTGCACGACGCGCTGAGTCGCGGGGCGAGCCGGGAAGCCGTCGACTTTGGAGCTTATCTGCAGGACCTGTGCGCCACTTTGCGCCGCACCCTCATGACCGACGAGCGCATTCACCTCGGCGTCGAGACCGAGTCGGTCATCCTGTCGGTGGACGTCGCAATCCCCCTGGGCATGGTGGTCAACGAGCTGGTCACCAATTCGGTGAAATACGCCTATCCGGCCGGTCAAAGCGGGACGATCGACGTCGGCTTCCGGCGCGACAAGGGCCAGGTGACGCTCAGTGTCCGCGACCTCGGACCCGGGCTGCCAGCCGGCATCGTCCGCGGCGACGGCGGGCTGGGCATGCGCCTGGTGCGCTCGCTGATCGATCAGATCGGCGCCGACCTCACCATCGCCGGGGGCGAAGGGGCCGAATTCGAAATCCGCCTGCCCGCCGACGGCTAGGCCTCCCTCCGCCGGCTGATTGCCGCTAAGGAGCGGCGATGATTCGCGAGCGTCGCACCCGCATTGTCGCCACCCTGGGACCGGCCAGCCGGGATCCGGCCATGGTCGTCGACTTGGCGCGGGCCGGTGTCGACGTGTTCCGCCTCAATTTCAGTCACGGCGAGCGGAGCGACCACGCCGCGGCCCTGGCCGCCGTGCGCGCCGCCGAGGCCGAGGTCGAGCGGCCATTGGCCGCCCTGGCCGATCTCCAGGGCCCGAAATTCCGCCTGGGCGTCTTCGCCTCGGGCAAGATCGCCATCCGTCGGGGACAGGTCCTGCGCCTCGACCTCGACCCCGCACCGGGCGACAAGCGGCGCGTCCCCTTCCCTCACCCCGAGGTCCTGAGGGTTCTCGAGCCCGGCGCGGCCCTCCTTCTCGACGACGGCAAGGTGCGCCTGACCGTGACGGAGGCCGGCGCCGATTTCGCCAAGGTCGAGGTGGTGGCCGGCGAAACCCTGTCTGATTGCAAGGGCGTGGCCGCGCCGGGCCTGACCATCCCGTTGCCGGCGATGACCGCCAAGGACCGCGGCGACCTCGAGTTCGCCCTGCGCCACGGGGTGGACTGGGTGGCCCTCAGCTTCGTCCAGAACGCCGCCGACATGGCCGATCTGCGCCGGCTGGTGAACGGCCGGGCCGCGATCCTCGCCAAGATCGAAAAGCCCGCCGCCCTGCGCGAGCTCGAGGCGATCCTCGATGTCAGCGACGGCCTGATGGTGGCCCGCGGCGACCTCGGGGTCGAACTGGCCCCCGAGGAGGTGCCGGTGGCCCAGAAGACCATCGTCCGCGCCGCCCGCCGGCGGGGCGCGCCGGTGATCATCGCCACCCAGATGCTCGATTCCATGACCTTCAACCCGGCCCCCACCCGGGCGGAAACCTCCGACGTGGCCAACGGGGTCTACGAGGGCGCCGATGCCCTGATGCTCTCCGGCGAAAGCGCCGCCGGGGCCTATCCCCGGGAGTCGGTGGCGATGATGGCCGCCATCATCCGGCGGGTGGAGGCCGACCCGATCTGGCCCAGCCTGATGCGCGCCGAACATGGCGACGACGCCGACGAGGATGTCGACGCCCTCATCGCCGCCGCCACCCGCGCCGCCGAGGCCCGCTCCACCGCCTGCCTGGTGGCCTACACGACCACGGGCGCCACGGCGCGGCGCCTGGCCCGCGAGCGGCCGGCCCACCCGATCCTCGCCATTGCTCCGGATATCGATGTGGCCCGGCGCCTCGGCCTGGTGTGGGGCCTCGAGCCCCGCGTCGCCTCTCAGCCGCGGGGCGTCGCGGCGATGACAGACGAGGCCGCCCATCTGGCCGCCGACCTTGGCCTGGCCGATCCGGGAGCGCGGGTCTTGATCATCGCCGGCCCACCGATGGGGGCGCCCGGCGCCGCCAACCTCCTGCGCATCACCCATGCGCCGCGGGCGCGGGCGGACAGGATACCCTGACCGCACAGGACAGGGCGCGCGTTCATCCGCAGCCAAGAAGGGACCGGTTGCAACGGCGCCGCAACGCGCGGTAAGCGGAACCATTCGGCGGCACGCCGACTTAATCGCGGGCGATGGTCCGCCTGCGGTGGCGATTGCGAAAACCTCTGATAGGGTTGAGTTTGCTGGATCAGGCTGCCGGGACCCATGACCCAACCCGCTGACTTTCGCCTCGAAGAGAGGGAGCACGGCAAGGTCGCCCTGTTGACGGGCGACTGGACCGCCGTGGACATGGGCGAGGCCAATGATCGCCTGGGCGAGACGCTCAGTCGGGAAAGCGGCGTCGATATCGACCTCTCCGGGGTCGCACGTTGCGACACCTCCGGGGTGTGGGGGGTCATTCGCGCCGCCGACCGGAGCCGCCGGCCAGGCCGGATCATCGCTCCACCGGCGACCCAGCGGCTGATCGACCTCGTTCGGCGGGCGATCTCGACGCCGCGGTTGCGGCCGCCGCGCAAGCGCTCGTTCTACGATCTTTTCGACCGCCTGGGGCATGGGGTAGTCGATGTCGGCGTTAACTTCGTCGATACCCTGGTCTTCAACGGCCACCTGCTGGTGGCCACCGGCCGGGCGATCCGCGCGCCCCACAAGATCCGCTGGCCGGCGGTGTTCTCCCTGGCCGAGCGGGCCGGCCTCGACGCCATGCCCATCGTGGCGGTGACGACGTTCTTCATCGGCGCGGTGGTCGGGCTCTTGGGCGCCAACATGCTCTCGAAGTTCGGAGCCCAGGTCTTCGCCGTGGAGCTGATCGGCATATCGGTGCTGCGCGAGTTCAACGTCCTCATCACCGCCCTGCTGCTGGCCGGCCGCTCGGCCTCGTCCTTCGCCGCCGAGATCGGGGCGATGAAAATGAACCAGGAAATCGACGCCATGCAGGTGCTCGGCATCGATCCGTTCGACGCCCTGGTGTTTCCGAGATTCCTGGCCCTGCTGATGACCATCCCGCTCCTCACCTTCGTGGCCACGCTGGCGGGACTGGCCGGCGGCTTCACCGTGTCGTGGTCGGTCCTCGGTCTGGCCCCGGCCGCTTTTTTCCAGCGCCTGACCGACAATATCGGGCCGACCTCCTTCTGGGTCGGGATGTCCAAGGCGCCGGTGATGGCGGTGGTTATCGCCGGCATCGGCTGCCGCCAGGGCCTGGATGTCGGCGGCGACGTCGAATCCCTCGGTCGAAAGGTGACCGCGGCGGTGGTCCACGCGATTTTCGCCGCCATTCTGATCGATGCGGTGTTCGCCCTGATCTACATGGAACTCGACATTTGACCGCCGAGACCCAGAGCGACGGAGGCCTGGACCTAGAGGCGCCGCCTATCGAGGTGCGTGATCTCTGCTCGCGATTCGGCGACCAGGTGATTCACGAGGATCTCAACCTCACCGTGCCGCGCGGCCAGGTGGTGGGAGTGGTCGGCGGCTCCGGGGCCGGCAAGTCCGTGCTGCTGAACACCATCATCGGTCTCAAAGCCCCCGACGGCGGCTCGGTGCGAATCTTCGGCCAGGACATCCGCTACGCGCGCCGGCGCACTTGGACGGCGATCGAGCGGCGCTGGGGGGTCCTCTTTCAGCAAGGGGCCCTGTGGTCCAACCTGACGGTCAAGGAGAATGTCGCCGCCCCGATGCTCGAGCACACCAACATGGGCAAGGACGAGATCGGCCAGCTCGCCGATCTGAAGATCGCCCTCGCCGGCCTGCCGATCCACGCCGGAACCCTGAAGCCATCGGAGCTGTCGGGCGGGATGATCAAGCGCGCCAGCCTCGCCCGGGCCTTGGCGCTCGATCCGGAGCTGCTGTTTCTCGACGAGCCCACCTCCGGCCTGGACCCGATCAGCGCCGCCGCGTTCGACGATCTCATCGATGATCTCTCCGACAGCCTCAAGCTGACGGTGTTCATGATCACCCACGATCTCGACAGCCTATACAAGATTACGGACCAGGTGGCGGTGATCGCCGACAAGAAGGTGGTGGCCATGGCCCCTGTCAGGGAGCTGGAGAAATCCGATCACCCGTGGATCAAATCCTATTTCCACGGCGAACGGGCGCGGAGCGGCGCCTCCGAAACCCGCCACGAGGGCGAGGAAAGAGCAAGCTGATGGAGCGCAACGCCAACTACGCCCTGGTGGGACTGATCTCGGCGATCATCTCGATAGGCCTTCTCGTGTTCGTGGTCTGGCTGGCCGGCCACGGCCTCAACCGCAATTTCGACAAGTACAATATCGTCTTCCAGGGGCCGGTCCGCGGCCTCTCGCAAGGCGCCGAGGTCCATTTCAATGGCATCAAGGTCGGCGATGTGAAGCGGATCTATCTCGATCCCAAGAACGCCGCCTTGGTCGTCGCCGAGGCGGAGGTCACCTCCGATGTCCCGGTCAGGGCCGACAGTGTCGCCAACCTCGAGCCGCAGGGCATCACCGGGGTGAACTACATCCAGATCAGCGCCGGCACCCCCTCCAAGCCCCTCCTCAGGGACCTCGTCCCCAGTGGCGTGATCCCGGTGATCCATACCAAGCGCGACGCCCTCGGCAGTCTGCTGGCGGGCGGCGGCGACGTGCTCCAGCGGGCGGTCGAGGCCCTAGACCGGGCCAACCGGATGCTCAGCGACCAGAACATCAAGTCGATCACCGATACCTTGAGCAACGTCCAGGCGGTGACCGCCGAACTCCGCGGTCGCAAAGCGCTCTTCGCCAATGCCGAGAAGGCCATGGCGGACGCCGATCAGGCGGTCATCCAGTTCCGTGAACTGGGCAAGTCGAGCAACGCCCTGGTCAACGGCGACGGCAAGCGGGCCATCGCCAAGCTGGCCGACGCCGCCACCCAGATCGAAGCCTCGGCCAAAAGCGTGCACGCCATGATCGAGAACCTCAACGGGCCGACCGCCGATTTCGCCCACAATGGCCTGCCCAAGCTCAGCGGCGCGATCTCGAGCCTGCAGCGGGCCACCGACCATCTCGATCAGGCGATCGGCGAGATTCAGAACGATCCGCGCGGCCTTCTGGGCAAGGCGCCGGCCAAGGAAGTCGAGGTGAAGCCATGAGACGCTCTCAGATCCTGGTGGCGGCGGCGCTTTCCGCCGCCCTCGCCGGCTGCATCTCGGTGCTGCCCAAGGCCGCCCCGGCCCAGCTCTACACCTTCGGCGAGGCCATGCCGGCGGCGAACGCGCCCACCAATCAGCCGCGCTTCGCCATCGAAGTCCTGCCGATCACCTTCGACCGGGCGGCGGGGGGTGACCGCATTCTCACCATGAGCGGCAACGAGGCCGCCTACATCAAGGGGGCGCGGTGGGACACCGGGGCGCAGTATCTCTTCGAATCGGCGCTCACCAACGCCTTCGCCGCCGACGCCGGCCCCGCCCGGCTGATCGCCCGCGGCGAACAGGCCCGGCCCGACTACGTGCTCAAGCTGGAGGTGCGCACCTTCGAGGCCCGCTACGTCGGCGGCCGGGGCGCGGCGCCCACAGCGATGGTCACGGTCTACGCGGTATTGAGCAAGAACGGTGATCGGGCGCTGACCGCCGACCGCGTCTTCACCGCCAGCATCCCCGCCTCGGAGAACCGCGTCGGCGCGATCGCCTCCGCCTATGACCAGGCAGTGACCCAAACGCTGGGCCAGCTGGCCAGGTGGGTGGATGCCAAGGGCGCGGGCTGAACGGTTCAGTCCGCCAGGCCGGCCTGGCGCTTGGCGGCGGTGACGGTGTTGCGCAGGAGGCAAGCGACCGTCATGGGTCCGACGCCGCCCGGGACCGGGGTGATCCATCCGGCGACCTCGGCGGCCTCCTTGAACGCGACATCGCCCACCACCTTGGTCTTCCCCGCCGTCGCCTTGACCGGATCGCGGAAGGGGACGCGGTTGACCCCGACGTCGATGACCGCCGCCCCCGGCTTGATCCAGTCGCCGCGCACCAGTCCGGGCTTGCCCACCGCGGCGACCAGGATCTCCCCCCGCCGGCAAATGGCGGGCAGATCGCGGCTCTTCGAATGGGCCAGCGTCACCGTGCAGTTGGCGGCCAGCAGCAGCTGAGCGACGGGCCGCCCGACGAGGACCGAACGGCCGACCACCACCGCTTCGCGCCCCTCGAGCGGGCCCAAGGTTTCGCGCAACAGGATGAGGCAGCCGAGCGGCGTGCACGGCGCCAGCCCGGGCAGCCCGCTGGCCAGCCGACCGGCGTTGATCACCGAGAGGCCGTCGACGTCCTTGTCCGGATCCATGGCGGCGATCACGGCGGCCGAATCGATCCCGGCCGGCAGGGGAAGCTGGACGAGGATGCCGTGGATGGCCGGGTCGGCGCCGAGGGTGCGAACCAGGGCCTCGATCTCGCCTTGCGAAGCAGAGGCGTCCAGCCGGTGAGTCACCGAATGCATGCCGGCGGCCAGGGACTGCTCGCCCTTGGAGCGTACGTAAATCTGGCTGGCCGGATCCTCACCGACCAGGACCACCGCAAGGCCGGGAGTGAGGCCGTGTTCGGCCTTCAGGCGGGCGACCTCCTGCGTCACTTCTTCGCGCAGCGCCTCGGCCCGCGCCTTGCCGTCGATGATGATTGCGCCGCTCATTCTAGTCGAGGCCATAGAGCGAGTCGGTGGGATCGATCTTGCCGGCGATGACATCGGCGACCCTCACCGGCGGGTAGCCGACCTCGCCGGCGGCGCTGGCCCGCCAGGCGTCGATGATCATGTCGCGCAACTCGTCGGCGCCGGCCGCCAGGCGATGGGCGGTGAAGGCCCGGCCAGCCGCTTCGCCGCCCACGAAGGCCCCCGCCTTCCACAGGCGATAGAGAGGCGTCACTTCCCGGCTGGTGGCGGCGAGGTAGCGGACGGTGCGACGCTCGATCGAGCAGGCGCAGTCGCGGTATGGGGCCATGTCGGCCCGCACCTCCGCCTCGCTCATATAGCGGCGCACCAGAGCCCCTTCGAACGGGGCGTGAATTCGGTCCAGGGTGAAGTCGTCGGGATTGGGGCCGGGCCCCCAGCCGTTGAAGTGGGACGTGACGTGCAGGGGTTGGCTGCCATCGCCGACATAATGGCCCAGCACGCCCAGATCGCGCAGGATCAGGGCCTCGCGGCGCGCCGCGTCGGCGCCCAGCCAGGCGCGATGGGCGGGGTCGGCCACCGAGACCGCCGCCGCGGCCGCGACCCGCCAGTAGGCGAAGTCCTTGGCGAGCTGCTGCCATCCGTCGATGATCGAATAGGGCAGATAGCCGGCCCGCCAGCTGTCGGCGCCGATGGCCCGCAGATCGGAATCGTAGCCCTCGCGGGTCGTCGGCAGGGCGGCCAGCGCCGGACCGCCCATCACCCGCCCGTCGTCGCCCAGATCGAGGAAGTGGCCAGGGTCGCGATCGGCGTCGTGGGTGCGACCCGAGCCTTTCCAGCGGTCCGGCTCGCGGGCCAGCTCGCCGGCCGCCTCGGCGGCGCCGCGCGTGCGCAGGAAGGGCGGCAGGTCGGCCGGCAAGCTCTCCACCGCCAGGGCGCCGATGATCCGGTGTCCGGTGGCGCCCCAGGCGCCGACGGCGTGCGGCGCCGCAACGATCGCCGCGGCGGCCAGAACCGCCTCGAAATGTCGCCCGCCAAGTCTCATGAAACGTCCTGATACAATCCGTTAGACCCTATTGAGCCTCGGCGACGCGTCCGGCAAGCGCCCATCCGGATGCCCAGGATTTTCGCGCCGCACCATGGCCGGCTCACAGATTCTTGATGGAACAAACTGGCCCCGCGCCAATCCATCGACAGCCGTGCCCAAGAACTTCCCGACACTTGCCAATAAAGATGACAATAAGTAACGTGTGCGGCCGCGCTTCGTTACGAATACTGAATCGATACTTTTCGCATTGCGGCCCGCATGCCGCGGATGCAGCGAAAACGGCTTGATTCGCTCAAATGTGACAGTTAGGTTGCGGCGATCGGGCCCTCGGGCCGCCGCCGGGGGCGCCCCTCTTGAAACGATTTCTCCTCGGTCTGGCCGCCGTCGCCATGCTTGCGCCCGCCGGGGCCAGCGCCGAAACGAGCGACCCGATCGGAGATCTGATCGGCAAGGTGGCCGCCAAGGTCGAGCCCATCCTGGCGACCTTCGGCCTCAAAGCGACCCTCTATCACGGCGGCGGTCCAATGAGCGACCGCGACTCCCTGGGCTGCAAGGTGGTGCCGATGCGCACCGCGGCGGTCGAC
This sequence comes from Caulobacteraceae bacterium, assembly GCA_035605655.1. GTDB lineage: Bacteria > Pseudomonadota > Alphaproteobacteria > Caulobacterales > Caulobacteraceae > Acaudatibacter. Next base: position 29,588 of record DASZKO010000116.1, read on the forward strand.
GGGGTGAAGGTGCCGCGCCACAGCGTCCTCTTCATCAAGGAAACCGTGGGCCTGCGCATGCCCGACGGCCGCCGGCACGACGGCTACTGGTACGCCTCCGACACCGGTGGGGCGATCCACACCGGCCGCATCGACCTCTTCACCGGCCAGGGCGCCCGCTCCATGACCCCGCTGATGCCGCTGAATCTCGCCACCGTCACCGTCGCCATGGTCGGGCGCTTCGAGGGCTGCCCGAAAAACTAGGGCGGCCGGTCAGGCGATCTACCGCATCATCGCCGCCACATTGCCCCCGTCGACCGGAATGACCGCGCCCGTGGTCTTGGCCATCAGGGCGGCATGGACGAAGGCCGCCGCCACGTCCTCGGCGGTGACCTCCTCGCCGAGCAGGTTTCCGGCCATGTAGGCCGCTTCGCCGACTCCCCGCGCGGCCGCCCGCGAGGCGATCATGTCCTTCGTCAGCAGGCCCGAGCGGATGCGGTCGGGATTGAGGGCGTTGACCCGGATCCGGTCGGCTCCGTGTTCGAGGGCGTATTGCCTGACCAGCGCCAGCAGGGCCGCCTTGGCCGCGCCATAGGCCCCGAAGTCGGGACCTGGGTTCACCGCCTGTTTCGAGACGTTGAAGAGCAGCACCCCGCCGAACCCCTGGGCGCGCATCACGCCCACCGCCGCCTTGGCCGCCGCCTGATGGGCGAAGAAGTTGATCTCGAAACTCGCCCTGAGGTCGGCGTCCGAAATCTCGGTCATCGCCCCGGTGAGCGCCGCGCCGGCGTTGGAGACGAGGATATCCACCCCGCCGAAACGGGCGCAGACCTCGCCAATCGCCCGCTCCACCTCGCCAGGGGACGTCAGATCGCAGCCGATGGCCAGGGCCCGGGGCGAGATCGCCGCCGCGGCTGTCCGCGCCGCCGCCAAGTCGACGTCGATCAGCGCGACCTCGCAGCCCTCGGCCGCGAAAGCCCGGGCGGTCGCCGCGCCGATGGCCCCGCCGGCCCCGGTCACGACGGCGACCTTGCCCTCCAGTCGCCTGGCCGCCCGCTTGCCGAGCTTGGCCTGCTCGAGGGACCAGTATTCCATGTCGAAGGTGTCGGCCTCGCCGAGCGGCCGGAACTCGCCCACCGCCTCGGCGGCCAGCAGGGTCGCGGCCCAGGCCTCGGCGATGTCGCCGGCGACGGCGGCCTCGGCGGCGCTGCGCCCCACAGCGGCGAGGCCCAAACCCGGCAGGGCGATCACCCGCGGCGCCTCATCGAGCATGGTCAGTGTCCGGCCGACCCGGGCCTGATGGCGGGCGAAATAGGCGCGATACTCACCGGCGTAGGCCGCCAGGGCGGCGGCCGCCTCTCCGCGCCAGGACGCCAGATCGCCGGCCGGCGCGGCGAGGACCAGCGGCTCGCGCTTGGTGCGGATGACGTGGTCAGGGGTCGCCACGCCCCTCCCCGCCCAGTCGCCAAGGCGACGGTCGTTCGCCAGCGTCATGGCGTTCGGCCCACTTCGCAGGTCGAGGATCCAGCCCGCGCCCAGCACGCCGCGCAGGATCGGAAGGACGACAGAGGCCGGGGCCGTCTTTGGCGCGGCTGGCGCGCGGATCGCCGGACGGGCGGCGATGGCCGCCTCGGCCACGCTCACCAGATCGATCATCCGCTCATAGCTCTGCCGTGCCGTCTGGCCGAAAGTGAAGAGGCCATGGTTGATCAGCACCATGCCGTCGAGCCCCGCGCGCCACGCTTCCCCCGCCCGCCGGGCCAGATCGAAGCCCGGCATGACGTAGGGGACGATCGCCACATGCTCGCCGAACACCTCTTCGATCACCGCCGCCGCGTCCGGCTGGTCGGCGAGGGCCAGAATGGCGGTGGCGTGGCTGTGATCGACGAACTTCTCGGGAAGGAAGGCGTGCAGCAGGGTCTCGACCGACGGGTTGGGGGCGGCGCTGTCCATCAGGTTGGCCCGCTGGACATTGACCATGTCCTCGTCGGAGAGCCGCTCCAGCGCGCGCAGCCGCATCAGAGGGCTGAGGCGCACGGCCGGGTGGCCGGCCGGCTCGATGGTCGCCAGATCCCAGCCGCTCCCCTTGACGCACAGCACCTCGATCGTCTCGCCGAAGAGATCGCGGGCGGTGGTCTTGACCGAGGTGTTGCCGCCGCCGTGGAGCACCAGGGCCGGATCGGCGCCCAGCAGCCGGGCGCTGTAGGTGCGCAGGGCGAGGTCCTCGCCGACGCCGGCCGCGGCGTAGCGGGCCACCGCCTCGGCGGCGGCGCCGTCGTCCCAAAGGCTTCTCATCGGGCGTCCGTGGTGGTCATAGTAGGGGCCATGGCGCACTCTCTAGCCCAAGGCGAGCGATCGGTCATGGACCCCACGGAACGCGATCGCCACCTCGCGGCCATCGCCCGCGACGGCTTCACGATCGTGAAGGACGCCATCGAACCGGATCTCGTCGCCGCCCTCGCCGGCGCTCTCGAGCGGCTGGAGCGCGATCTCGCCGCCAAGCCGGCCGGCAACGCCTTCGAGGGCGCCCGCACGGTGCGGATCTACAACCTCCTGTCCCATGGCGCGCCGTTTATCGCTGTCCCCGTGCACGCGCGGGTGCTGCCGATCGTCGAGGGCGTGATCGGGGACGGCTGCCTGATCTCCTCCCTCTCCTCCATCGCCATCGATCCGGGCGAGAGCGCCCAGCCGATCCACGCCGACGACCAGGTCATCCCGCTGGAAAAGCCGCACCGGCCGATCATCTGCAACTCCATGTGGGCGCTGACCGACTTCACCGAGGAAAATGGCGCGACGCGGCTCGTACAGGCCAGCCACCGGCGGCCGAGCCCGGAGTACGGCGGGGCCTATGAGACCATCGCCGCCGAGATGGCCCAAGGCTCGGTGCTGATCTGGGACGGCGCCCTGTGGCACGGCGGCGGCGCCAATTCGAGCGGCGCGCGGCGCACGGGCTTGGCCATGAACTATTGCACCGGCTTCATCCGCCAGCAGGAGAATCAGCAGCTCGGCCTCGCGCCCGAGCTCGTGCGCGGCTTCGAGCCGCGCCTGCGCCAGCTCATCGGCTACGGCGTCTATCGCGGGCTGATCGGCCATATCGACAAGCAGAGCCCAGACCAGCTGCTCACCGGCGCCGGCGCGTTCAGGTCGCTCTGGGATCAGGGAGCGTAGAGGTAGGTCACGATAGGGGTCCGGATAGGCGTATACTATCGACGTACCCGCCCGCCCTCGCGCGACCCGGCGAGGTTCGAGGGCTTGGATGACAATTCCCACGATCACCTTGAAGAGCGCCATCAGCGGCGACTTCGCCGACGGCGCGTCGCGCCTTATTCCAGTATCTGGCCTGATAGCGGGTGTGGGCGAAGCCGCGGACGGGCAAGGATTCACTGGAGTATATAGCGTGGCGGTTCAGGTGGGGGGCGTTGGCCAGTGACGTCTTGGAAGTCTCCGACCTCAGGCTACTTCGATATCGCGTCCAACTGGAGCGGTGGTGTAGTTCCCAGCTCCGATGATTTCGCCGAGATCACCAACATCGGTACGTTCACGGTCACTTCAGATCAGGACCAGACGGTGACCGGCCTGCTTTTGGGATCCCATGTTACTCTCGCCGTCACAGGGGGTATCTTCAGTGTCACGGACTATATTGAAAATGGCAATCCCAATATATCGATTGCTCAATTCGGGCTGCTGACAATTGGTGACGGCGCGGAATTCCTGGCCGCCGGAGAAAACAGATCAATCCAGGGCTATTTTTCGATTGCCCCTGGCGGGACCCTCGCTGGGGCGAGCGGGTTGGCAGCGGGCGAGATCGCCATGGGCGGCTCTGGGGCGGAACTCACCGGCCTTGGGAACTTTGGCACCATAACCGGCGGCGGAGAAATCAGCGGCAGTGTGGTCAACTATGAAAAAAGCTCTCTCATCGACGCCGATATTCCGGCAAGCCCGCTCACGTTGCCGCCATCGAACAACTTCGGGACGTTGGAAGCGACGAACGGTGCGGGTCTGATCCTTTCAGGTAGCGGCGTTTCTTCTAAGCCCGTGCTGGGACAGGCTGGTCTGGTTCAAGCCGTGGGGACGGGCTCCTACGTCGAGCTTGAAAATCTGCGATTGCTCGGCGGTGCAGGCACCCTTTCAACTTCCGGTGGCGGCGTCATCCGCATTGCTTCCGATGCTTCGTTCTACGGGTACACGGTCGATGCCGCCGACGTCCTGGTCGGCGCCGGCGACAAGCTGATGCTCTTCGAGACTCTGATCAATTCCGGCGTGATCACCTTGGAGTCGACCAGCGGCGACGTCGCCAGTCTTGCGATCACCTCTCTCGACGACTACCGGGCGGGTCAGAAGGAATCCACTGTGACCCGCACGGTGGTGTTGCGGGCGGCTGGTTCCATCGTCCTCTCCGACACTTCCGCCAATCTGATTTTCGCAACAGGTTCCGCCGACACGCTCGACAACGAGTCCAACACCATCTCCGGGGCCGGCCGGATCGGCGGCGGCTCGGCGATGCGGGTGGTCAACCGCGGGGTGATCGACGCCAGCGGGACGAATCCACTGGTGATCGACATCGCGACGGGCACGCTGACCAACGGCGCCGCGGGCGTGCTCGAAGCCACGGGCCCGGGCGGCCTTTCCATCGCGGGCGGCACGGTCAAGAACACCGGCACGGTGCAGGCGCGGGATGGATCGAGCGTCACCTTCGGCTCCGGCGCCACGATCACCAACGATGTGGCCGGCAAGCTGGCCGGCGGCCACTGGTTCGTCACCGATGGCGGCCATGGGGCGAGCCTCACCCTCTCCGGCGCGGCGGTCACCACCCTGGCCGGCAAGGTCGAGCTCTCCGGCGCGGGCAGCATGATGGAGACCGGTGGATCGACCCTGCTGGAAGCGAGCCTGACGACCATCGCCGCCGGCGGCGATCTGGAGCTGCTGAACGGCCGGGGCTGGACGAGCGCGCTCTCCCTCACCGACAACGCCCAGCTGAAGCTGATCGGCGGGACCTTCGCCGCCGCCGGGCTGAGGGTGGGGGCCGCGGGCACGGTGAGCGCGGTGGGAACCCTCGCCGCGCCGACCCGGGACAATGGGCTCGTGCGGGCTTATCGCGGCGTTCTGGACATCACCGGCGATGTCACCGGGACCGGAACGCTGAAGATCTACGGCTCCTCGACGCTGGAGATCGGCGGCGGCCTCGCCTCCACCGTCGACGTGCTCTTCGGAACCGGAACCCACGAGAGCCTGAAGATCGGCGAGCCGGACGCCTTCGCCAGCACCCTCACCAACTGGTTCTATGGCGACACGATTGATCTCCTCGCCACGGACGCCACCTCGGCCCAGATCGTCGGGAATACGCTGCAGATCAGCCTATTCGGCGGCGGGACCCTCGACTACACGCTGGCCAACCCCTCGGCGGGCCGCCTCGTGCTGGCCGGCGATGGCGCGGGGGGTGTGAACATCACCCTCTTCAAGGCGGCCCCCGCCGCGATGCTCGGCCAGGCCATGGCGACCATGGCTGGCGGCGGCGCGCCGGCGATCGGCTCGCCCGCCCCGAGCGCCGCGGCGAGCCGCCTGGCGACCATGGCCGCTCCCCGATGAGCGAAGGCGTCCCCTTCATCCGCCGACCCAGCAGCCCGACCAGCTGCTCACCGGCGCCGGCGCGTTCCGCTCGATCTGGGACCAGGGAGAATAAAGCCATGTCCAACGCGGCGGCGGGGATGAAAATCACGATCACCGAGAACGGTCCCTATCTGGTGACCGGCCGCGTGCCTCTCGGCCGCGAGACGATCGGCACCAATGCGGCCGGCGACAGCACCGAGTGGATTGCCGGACCCGAGGAAACCCGCCGGCGCGCCTATCAGCTCTGCCGGTGCGGTCATTCGGCGACCAAGCCCTTCTGCGACGGAAATCACGCCAATGTCGGCTTCGACGGGACCGAGACGGCCAGCCGCGCGCCCTACGCAGAGCAGGCCGGGACCATGGAGGGTCCCGAAGCGGCGCTGACCGACGCCGAGGCCCTGTGCGCCTTCGCCCGTTTCTGCGACCGCGACGGCAATGTCTGGAACACGGTCGGTGAACTCACTGGCCAGAATTCGCGCGATGCCTTCATGCGCCAGGTGGGGCAATGCCCCTCGGGGCGGCTCGCCGCCGCCGAACGGTCGAACGACGCGTGGGTCGAGCCCGATCTGCCGCCCTCCATCGCCCTGGTGTCCGATCCGGCGCAGGGCGTCGCCGGGCCGATCTGGGTCCGCGGCGGCATCGAGATCGTCGGGGCCGATGGCAAGCCCTACGAAGTGCGCAACCGGGTCACCCTCTGCCGCTGCGGCGCCTCGAAGAACAAGCCGTTCTGCGACGGCAGCCACGCGGCGGAAGGCGTCATGTTTCAGGAGCCTTGAGGCCCTCGCCGGGATCGACCGCAAGGAGAGCGAAGGTCGCCAGCCAATGGGCTCCGGCATAGTCGGCGTCCAGGTGCGGCAGGCTGGCGGCCAGGTGGGCCGCCGCCGCCTCTAGCGCGACGGCCCGGGCGTCCGACGGCAGGGCTGCGGCCAGGCTTCGCCAGCACCAGGCCCGGGAGAGATTCAATCCATCGAGATGGGCGATCTTGCCGTCCTTTCGATCGCTCACCAGCGCTGGGACGAGGAGGGCGGCCGGCTCGCCCGCGGCCAGGCGGGGCAGAAAGGCGGCGAACCATGCCAAAAACTCCTCCCGGCCCAGCACCCGCCGCATCAGCTCGGCCTCGACCAGGGCCGGGGAAAGGAAGTCGTCGCCGGACGGCTCCCACGCCTGGCAATCGGCGTCCACCAGATACCAGGCAAGCGCCTTCTCCTCGATGAGCCGGCGAAAGCCCTCGTCGGCGGCGGCCCGCGCGAAATCGTGGGCCAGGGCCAGGGCGAAGGCGGTGTTGCCACGCGTCCCGGCGCGAACCGGATAGTCGGCCTTGGGGAACCAGGCGGCGAAGCGGCGGGTGATGACGGCGGCAAGGGGCCCCAGAGCCTCGTTCCAGGCGGCGCTGGATGGATCGGCGCGCAACTCGGCGGCCAGGGCGAGCAGCCAGGCCCAGCCATACGGCCGCTCGAACCCGGCGTTGGCCGGCCGTTCGAACCAGGCGGCCTCGATCGTGACCTTCTCCTTGGTGAAGGCCTGGTCGAAATGACGGCGAACGAAGGCGGACGAGGGTATGTCCGGGTACAGACGAATCAGGCGGGCGAGCAGCCAATGGGCATGTACGCAGCTGTGCCAGTCGAAGCTGCCGAAGAAGATCGGGTGGACCTCGCGCGGTGGGACGAGATCGGCCGGACCAGTCAGTACATGGCCGGGCGCATAGGGCCACGGGCGGGCGACGTGGCCCAGCGCCAGGGCGGCGAGGCGGTCGGCAAGCTGGGCGTCGAGCTGAATCATCGGCTAGGCTCGAGGCCATACCCGCGCGAGCGGCGAAAAAGAAGGAGGCGGTGAATGTCCGGCGACAGCTGCTGGGTCCGCCAGGCGAGGCCCGGCGATCTCGACGCCCTCTACGCTATCGCCCTGGCGACCGGGGCGAGCGGGGCCGACGCCAGCCATCTGCACGGCGATCCTCGGCTCATCGGCCACATCTACGCCGCCCCCTATCTCACCCTCGCGCCCGAGCTGGCCTTCGTCGCCGAGGACGAGGCGGGAGTCGCCGGCTACATCGTGGGCGCGCTCGACACGACCGCCTTCGAGGCGTTGCTCGAAGAACGCTGGTGGCCGGCGCTGAGAGCGCGCTACCAAGATCCGTCCGGAACGCCGCCGGCCGGGTGGTCCGCCGACGAGATACGCGCCTGGCAGATCCACCACCCTTGGCGCACGCCGCGGCGTCTTTCGGAGCCGTATCCCTCGCACCTCCATGTCAACCTCCTGCCGCGCCGGCAAGGCCGGGGCATGGGCAAGGCTCTAATGGACGCGTGGCTTTCCCGGGTGAGATCCCTGGGCTCCCGAGGCGCCCATCTCGGCGTCGGCCCCGCCAACAGCCGGGGCGTGAAGTTTTACCACGCCTACGGCTGGCGTGAACTGGAGAGCGAGAAAGCCGGCCGCACCGTATGGTTCGTCATGGACCTCCCGGGGGGCTAAAGGCTGCGTCCCCTCTCTTGGAGGCGGAAGAAAAGCGCGCCTCATTGCGGATTGCCCATGCGTGGCCGAAGCAAGTCCGCCCCCTATAGAATGATACTTGCATTTTGCACTTGACGTGTTAGATTGCGATATGCGATCATATGCGTCGATGTCCGAGCCTGCTCCCACGACCCCCCGAGGAGATCGTCGCCGCCATGGCGCGCGCCCGGCGTCGAGTTGCTTGGCTCCCTCGCCGATGAGGTCGAAGCATTCAATCACCGGTCGCCCGGCGTTCCGCCTCCGCCCAGCGCGCCCGGCAACGGCCTCCACATCGACCCGATCTACTTCTGAACGTCGGTCAGGGCAGTCTGGCCAGTTGGGCCATCTGAGCGAACAGAGCGGCAGGGTCGTGGGGGGCCCCCCCGCCGGAGAACTCCCGATAGAGCGTGGCCACGTTGACGACGATCCGTTCGCCGTCGCCCCAGCTGTCGTAGTCGCTCATGTCGATCTCGCGGGCCGCCTCGAAGGCCGAGAGGCCGGCTTCGAACCGCTTCCTGGCCTCGTCGCGGATATAGGCGAGGTAGTCGCGCACGGCGGCGACCCCGCGCTTGTCGGTGATCGGACCGTGGCCGGGAACCACGGTCTCGACGTCCATCGCCATGATCGCGTCGCAGGCGGCGATCCAGTTGCCTACCGGGCCTTCCCACATCACCGGATGGCCCTCGATGAACAGGATGTCGCCTGTGAACACCAGCCTGTCGGCGGGCACGTGGACCAGGGCGTCGCCGGGCGTATGGGCCGGGCCGACGTGGAAGATGCGCACCATCTTGTTCCCGACCCGGCGGGTGATCTCATGCTCGAAGGTGGTGGTCGGCAGAGTCTGGGTGACGCCGGCGAAGTCGAAGGGGCCGAAGATCCGTTGCAGATAGGCCCCGGTTTCGCCCTGCCCCGGGGCCGCGGCCATCATCCGCACCAGGCGCTCGGGCCCCTCGTGGGCCATGGCCTCCGCGGCTAGCGTATGGGCGATAATCTCGGCGCCCTCGCAGCACGCGTTGCCGAAGCAGTGGTCGCCGTTGTGGTGGGTGTTGACCAGAGTTCCTATCCTCGCCGCCGCCTTCGGCTCCGCCCCCTTCATGGCCTCGAGCATCTCGCGGGTCAGGGGCACGTCGAAGAGGGTGTCGACCAGCAGGGACTGACCGTCGTCGACGATCAGGCCGGCGTTGGACCAGCCCCAGCCGCCATCCGGCTGCAGCCAGGCGTAACCGCCGTTTCCCAAGTCTTGCAGACCCTTTTCATAAGCGAACCGGCTGAGCCCCAGCGACATGGCGTTCCCCTTGGTTCTTCCGATGATAGTCTAGCGGCGAACCGGAGGCGCGCCATGAGCGATGTGACCATCTTCCACAATCCGGCCTGCGGAACCTCACGCAACGCCCTGGCGGCGATCCGCGCCGCCGGCCATTCGCCCAAGGTGGTGGAGTATCTCAAGGCCGGCTGGACGGTGGGCCAGTTGAAGGCCCTGCTGGCGGCGATGAAGGCGCGGCCCCGCGACATCCTCAGAGTGCGCGGCACGCCGGCCGAGGAACTCGGCCTCACCGATCCGACCGTCTCCGACGAGGCGATCCTGGCGGCGATGGCGCAACACCCTATCCTCGTCGAGCGCCCGATCGTCGTCACTTCCGGGGCCACCGTCCTCGCTCGTCCGGTCGAAAAGCTCGAGGGCCTGATCTAGAGTTCCGGCCACGCCTCCCGCAGCCCCGCCACATCGAGGTCGTCGCGGGCGAGGAGGGCCTTGGCGCGGCGACGGACCAGCGCCTCCCCGG
>DASZKO010000137.1:0-5914 GCA_035605655.1 Caulobacteraceae bacterium
AACCTGCCGATGGGCGAAGACGCCGTCGCCCCGGCGTGGCAAGCGCTCGCCCGGGCCCGCGCTCTCGAACCCAGGGCCTCGCCGGCCGAGCGGGAATGGATCGAGGCCCTGGCGACGCGCTATTCCGCCGATCCCAAGGCCGACCGCAAGGTCCTCGACGAGGCCTTCGGCGGGGCCATGGGCCGGCTCTGGCGCGCCCATCCCAACGACCTCGACGCCGGGGTCTTCTACGCCGAGGCGATGATGGACACCCAGCCGTGGGACTACTGGCAGGCCGATTGGACCACCCCCAAGGGCCATGGGGCCGAGATCATCGCGACCCTGGAGGGCATCATCCGCCGCGCCCCAGAGCACCCCGGCGCCCTGCACCTCTACATCCATGCCGTGGAGGCCTCGACGAGGCCCGAGCGGGCCGAGGCCGCCGCCGACCGCCTGCTGGTCCTGATGCCGCAGGCCGGCCACATCGTCCACATGCCCTCGCATATCTACTACCGGGTCGGCCGCTACGAGGACGCGGTGCGGGTGAACGAGAAGGCGGCCAGCATCGACGAGGCCTACATCACGGCCTGTCGCGCCCAGGGATTCTATCCGGTCGGCTACTACGGCCATAACATCCACTTCCTGTGGACCTCCTCGGAGATGCAGGGCCGCTACCATGCGTCGCTGGATGCCGCGCGGCGCTTGGTGAAGGCGGTGAACGCGGTCGAGGCCGGCAAGACCCTGCCGCCGGCCCAGTTCTATGTGTTCACCCCGGTGGCGACCCTGCTGCGTTTCGGCCAGTGGGACGCGATTCTCGCCGAGCCGGCGCCGCCTGAGGCCGAGCGCCTCGACTTCGCGGTCTGGCTCTACGCCCGCGGCTTCGCCCACGCCAACAAGGACGATCTGGCCGCCGCCCAGGCCGACCGCGACCGTCTGGGCAACCTCGTCAGCGCCGACTATTCCGCCTACGACGGCTTCGGCATCCCCGCTCGCCAACTCGTCGGCATGGCCATGGCCCTGCTGGATGGCGAGATCGCCCGCAAGTCCGGCCGGCTCGACGCCGCCATCGGCCATTTCAAGGACGCCGCCGGTCTGGAGGCGGCCCTGCCTTACACCGAGCCACCCTATTGGCATCAGCCGGTCGCTCATGTCCTGGGCGCCGCTCTTCTCGAAGCCGGCCGCCCCGCCGAAGCCGAGGCGGTCTATCGAGCCAGCCTGAAATCCTACCGCCTCGACGGCTGGGCGCTCTTCGGCCTCGCCCAGGCGCTCGACGCCCAGCACAAGGACGCCGCCGACACCCGCCGCGCCTTCGCCAGCGCCTGGCGCTTCGCCGACGTGAGGCTCACCTCGTCGAGATTCTAAGATCCGCGCGCCGCCAAATCCGGCCACGGCCGCGGCGGCGACCCGGAACCCGCCCCTCGGCTAGCCGTTTTTTCCCCGTCGGGGCGGCGGGAGCGCACTGCACTTGGCGCTTCTGGAAATCAAGGAGCAGTCGAATGACCCGTGTTCACCCTGGCCTGATCGGCGCCGCGGCGCTGGCGGCTCTCATCGCCGGCGGGGCGACGGCGCAGACCTACTACCAACCTTCGGCCTACGATCAGCCGGCCTATACCACCGGCGACATCACCGTCTATGCGCCGCGCTATCAGCCGAGGACCAATGAAGGGGCCCCGACGTACCGAGTCCGCGCCTCGCGCTTGGCCCACATGGGCGACCTCGACCTCTCCACCTATTGGGGCGCCCGCGAGGCCCGCGCCCGAATCGAGCGGGCCGCCCGCGAGGCCTGCGATCAGGTCGATCCTCGATTCCCGATGATCAATGACCCGTCCGGTCCCGATTGCATGGGCGGCGCGGTCCGCCACGCTATGTACGAGGCCGAATACAGCCTCGGCTTCACGCCGCCCACTTGGCCGAACTACGAGTAGGAGGCGGCTTCACCCCGCCCACCTGGCCCCACAACGGCTAAAGACAAGGACCCCCTGCTATGACCAGAACTTTTCTTTTCGCCGGCCTGGCCTCCGCCCTCGCGCTTGCCGCGGGGACCGCGGCGGCCCAGTACTACGGCGATCCGAATTATCCGCCTCCCCCCGCCTATGCACCGAGCGATGACTACCAACCCGCCTATTCCCCGAACGACTATCAGGCGGACACCGGCTATACCTCGACCGGGGAGATCACCGTCTACGCCCGTCCGCGGACCCGCTACGGCTCGCCGCTGGGGACCCAGGAAGAGGTGTTCAGGGAATCCAGGGTGGTTCACTCCGCCGACCTGGACCTGTCCACCTATGACGGGGCCAGGGCCATGCGGTGGCGGATCGAGCGGGCCGCCCGCTCGGCCTGCGCCGAGCTCGACCGCCATATCGCGGTCAGCGCCGATGCCCCGCGCGACTGCTATGACCGGGCGGTGCGCGACGCCATGACCGACGCCGAATATCGCATCGGCTTCACGCCGCCGAATTGGCCCGACTACGGCTAGCCGGGCGCCTGTCCTTTAATCCCCGGGCCTTCGCCAGCGCGAGGGCTCGGGGCGCATTGAATAGAAGTCCGGCTCGCGGGTGAAGTGATAGGCGGCCGTATCCAGCGCCTTCTTGAGGGCGTCGAGGATCAGGTAATCGGTGGCGAATGGCCGGAGCTTGCCCTGCATGCGGATGATCTCGTCGCGGAATGGCTTGAGGCGGCCGAAAGCCTCGCCGGGATTGGGGATGCCGGTGTAGCGGACGGGAACCACGTGACCTCCTTGCTGCAGCGCCATCCCTGCTCCGCCGGGCGGTTCGTGGCAAGCGAAAGTTCTCTCTTTGTTCTTATCGGAGCCGGCGACACTGTCGCCCGGCAAGAGCCATGTCAGAGCTTGACGTCGTCTGTCGGGCGCGACTAGTCTGGACCACTCACCGAACCATCGTTCCACTCACCGGAACAAATGTCCCAGCTGACGCCTGCTCCGTTCACCGACGCCGTCTCCGGCGAGTCCTCCCTCGCCTCGGTGGACCTCGTACTGACCCTCATCGAGTTGCTGGCCCATTCACCGAGGCCTCGCGGGGTGAGCGAAATCGCCCGGGCGCTCGGGGTCTCCAAGGCCCGCGCCCACCGTCACCTGCGCGCCCTCGTCGCCCACGGCTATGTGCGCCAGGAGGTGGCCAGCGAGCGCTATGAGATCGCCGTCAAGCTGATGGTCCTGGGCGAAGCCGTGCGCGACCGTTTCGACGTCCTCACCGCCATGCGCGGCCCGATGGCCACCCTGCGTGAGGCCAGCGGCCTGGCGATCACCGCCTCGGCGCTCGTCGAGGGCCAGGTCGTGGTGCTGGAACTGCTGCCCGGGCGCAACCTCATCGAATTCGGGGTGAGACCGGGCGCGGCGCTCGACCTGCACGCCACCGCCCACGGCCAGGTGGCGCTCGCCTTCGGCCCGGCCGGCCTGATGTCTGCGGCCCTGGCCAAGCCGCTAAAAGCCTGGACGGCCGCCACCCTCACCCGCAAGGCCGATCTTGTCGCCGCCGTCGAGGCGGTGCGCGCCCAGGGCTGGGCAAGCGCCCCCGATCAGATGATGCCGGGCGTCGGAGCCCTCGCCGCTCCGGTCTTCGACCACGCGGGCGCGTGGGCCGGAACCATCGCGGCGGTCGGCGGCTCGCAGGCCATCCCGGCCAGGCCGGCGGCGCGCCAGGTCGCCGCCGTCACCGGCGCGGCGGACGAGGCCTCCCGCGCGCTGGGCTGGCGCACGAGGGCGGCATGACTCACTCCCTGGCCGTCGATATCGGCGGCACCTTCACCGATGTGGTGCTGCGCGGCGAGGACGGCTCGCTCAGCGTCGACAAGGTCCTCACCACCCATGACGATCTGTTGCGCGGCTTCTTCGGCGGCATGGATCAGGTGCTCGCCAGGGCCGGGGTCACGGCCGCCGACGTCGGCGGTCTGGTAGTCCACGCCACGACCATCGTCACCAACGCCCTCATCGAGCGCAAGGGGGCGTCCACGGCCCTCGTCACCACGGCCGGCTTCGCCGACGTGCTCGCCATCCGCAACGAGCACCGCTACGAGATGTACGATCCACAGATCGAGTTCGCGGCGCCGCTGATCCCGCGCGAACTCACCTTCGAACTCGATGAGCGCGTCTTGGCCGACGGCTCGGTGGCGCGCCCGGTCGATGCGGCGGAGGTTCGTGTGCTGATTGACCGGATGCGCGCCGCAGGCGTCGTCTCGGTGGCCGTCTGCCTGCTGAACAGTTTCCGCAATGGCGAGAACGAGCGCGCCGTGGCGGCGGTGATCGCCGAGCACGGGCCGGGGCTGCACGTCTCCCTCTCCTGCCGCGTGGCCCCGCAGATCCGCGAATACCCCCGCGCCTCGACCACCGCCATCAACGCCTACGCCATGCCGATCGCGAGGCCCTACCTCACCGGCATGGCCAGCGGGCTCGAGGCCGCCGCCATCCCCAACAAGGCCCTGATCATGCTCAGCTCCGGCGGGATCATCGGGGCCGAGATCGCCGCCGCCCACCCGGTGCGAATGATCGAGAGCGGCCCGGCCGCCGGGGCGCTGGCCGCCGCCTGGTATGCCCAAAGGCTGGGACTCGATCGCCTGATGAGCTTCGACATGGGCGGCACCACCGCCAAGGCCTGCCTGATCGAAGACCGCAAGCCCCTCGTCGCCGGGACTTTCGAGGTCGATCGGATGTACCGCTTCAAGGAAGGCAGCGGCATGCCGCTCACTCTGCCTTCCATCGACATGATCGAGATCGGGGCCGGCGGGGGCTCCATCGCCGCGGTCGACGACCTCGGCCTGATGAAGGTGGGGCCCAGGAGCGCCGGCTCCCAGCCTGGGCCGGCCTGCTACGGCCAGGGGGGACGCGAGCCCACCGTCACCGACGCCGACCTGGTGCTGGGCCTCCTGGCGGCCGACAATTTCCTGGGCGGCGACATGAGGCTGGATGAGGGCGCCGCGCGGCGAACGCTCGCCGGCCTCGGCGACAAGCTCGGGGTCGATGCGGCCCAGGCCGCCGCCGGCATCTATCGGATCGTCGCCGAGACCATGGCCGGAGCGGCCCGGGCCCACGCCACCGACCGCGGGATCGACTACCGTGGCCTGGCCCTGCTCGCCTTTGGCGGGGCCGGGCCGGTGCACGCCTGCGCGGTCGGCGCCCTCCTGGATTCGACGGCCGTGATCTTTCCGCCCCAGGCCAGCGTTCTTTCCGCCTTCGGGGCCCTGGTCACTCCGGTGCGCCTCGACCTGGTGCGCAGCGCTCTGGGCGATCTGGCCGCCCTCGACTGGGTCGAGGCCGACGCCCTGCTCACCGAAATGAGCGAGGAGGGCTTCGCGGCGCTCGCCGAAGCCGGGGTGGGGCGCGCTGAGGTCAGCCTGCGGTTCGGGGCCGACCTGCGCTATTTCGGCCAGCAGAACGAGCTCACCGTCGCTTTCGAGGCCGATCCCCGCGAGGGGCGCGACATCGAGGCGATCCGCGCCGTCTTCGAGACCGCCTACCGGGCCCAGTATGGCGTCAATCCCTCCCACGTGCCGGTGGAGATCGTCGGCTGGCGCCTCACCGCGCGGGGCCCGGACATCGCCCTCACCCATGCCCCGCCGGCAGCCGCCGCTCCGGGCGCGCCGCGCACACGCCGGCACGTGGCCCTGTGGCCGGCGATCGATGAGGTTCCGGTCTTCGACCGCTCGTCACTCGCCGTTGGCCAGACCCTCGCCGGCCCGGCCGTCATAGAGGAGCGCGAGACGACGATCGTCCTGCCCCCCGCCTGGACGGCGACGATCAACGACCTCGGCTGCATCGTGGCCGAGATGGAGGGTGACCTCTCATGATCCTCGACGGTATCGAGCTGGAGATCCTGTGGTCCAACCTGATCGGGATCGTCTCCGAGCAGGCCAAGGCCCTGCAGCGCATCGCCTTTTCGCCGATCGTCCGCGAGGCCGGGGATCTCGCCAGCGGCCTCTTCGA
>DASZKO010000140.1:0-18883 GCA_035605655.1 Caulobacteraceae bacterium
CACTACTGGGAGCGGGAATACCAAGATGCCGGATAAAAAGCCCAACGGCCTTCAACAGGTTCTGAAACCGTCAGCTGAGTTGTCCGCAATTGTCGGGGGGGCGTCGCTGTCTCGCGGTGAAGTCGTCTCGAAGATGTGGGCTTACATCAAAGCCAACAAATTGCAGAATCCCGCCAACAAGCGGGAGATCATTGCTGACGGCAAGCTCAAGCCAATCTTCCACGGCAAGGATAGGGTGAACATGTTCGAGATGAACAAGCATCTCGCCCAACACCTGAAATAGTCGATCGCCACCGAATCGATTCGATGCAGATTCGCCTCCCTCCTCGTTCTCGGGGAGGGAGGCGTCGTTTCAGAGGGATGTTCGCACCTTGAGGAGTTCGGGGAAAAACTGCGTCTCTAGCGCCCTGGCGAGATAATTCAGGCCCGAACTGCCGCCCGTCCCCATCTTGCCGCCGATGATCCGCTCCACCGTCTTGAGGTGAGAGAACCGCCATTGCTGGAACCGGTATTCCAGGTCGACCAGCTTTTCGGCCAGTTCATAGAGATCCCAGTGGCCCTCCGGGTCGCGATAGATTTCAAGCCACGCCGCCTCCACGGTGGCGCTCTCTCGGTAGGGCGCGCCCCAATCGCGCGCGACGCCTGCCAGATCGATGGGATACCCCCGCCTGCCGAGCAGGCGGATCGCCTCGTCGTAGAGGCTCGGCTCACCCAGCATGGCCAAAAGGCGGGCGTGAATCTCAGGGCTCTCCTCATGGACCTCGAGCACGCCCTCGCGCCGGACGCCCAAGATGAAGTCCAGTTGCCGGTACTGATAGGACTGGAAGCCCGAGCTCTGCCCCAGGGCCGGGCGGATGCGACGGTATTCGCTGGGGGTCAGGGTCGCCAGGACATCCCATGACTGGATCATCTGAGCCTGGATGCGACCTACCCGGGCGATCATCTTCAAGGCGGCGGGAAGATCGTCGGCGCCGATGTGATCGCGGGCGGCGGAAAGTTCGTGGATCGACAGCTTCATCCACAGTTCGCTGGCCTGATGGATGATGATGAACAGCATTTCGTCGTGCTGGTCCGAGCGCGGATGCTGGGCCGACAGGATCTTGTCCAGCTCCAGATAGCCGCCGTAGCTGAGGTCCGGCTTCGTCGCCAGGCCATCCGCATCCCTTGCTTCCATGTCGCTTAGCCTCTTTCCGAACGGGCGAATGGGTAGCAGAAAATGCCGGTCTCCGCGCTGGGCGACGTCGATAGCGGCCGCCCTTGACTTGCCGCCCTGGCGCGCCAAAGAGTGATCACAGATGGAGGAGGGCGAGTTGGAATCCATGGCCGGCCGCGCCAGCGGCATGATCGCCGATCCGGCCGAGGGCCGCGCCTTCCTCGAAGCCCATCCGCACATCGCCTTCTTCGAAATCATCTTCACGGCGCTGTCCGGCGTGCCGCGTGGCAAGCGCCTGCGCCGCCATGAGCTGATGGCCGTTTACGAGCAAGGGCGTTTCCTCCCCGGCTCGGTCCTCGTCTGTGATGTCACCGGGCGCGATGTCGAGGAAACCGGCCTCGTCTGGGAGGACGGCGACGCCGATCGCCTGGCCCGCCCAGCCCCCAGGACCCTGGTCCCGGCGCCGTGGCTCGGCGACGACACCGCCCAGGTCATCACCTCGATGTACGAGCTCGACGGGACAGCCAACGACCTCGACCCGCGCCATGTGCTCGCCCGCGTGCTGGCCCGTTTCGCGGCCGACGGACTCACCCCCGTGGTCGCCTGCGAGCTCGAGTACTACCTCGTCGATCCCAAGCGCACGCGAAGCGGCGGCCTCGTCCTCGCCGCCCCCAAGGACGGTCCGCGGCCCACCCTGCACGGCGTCTACGGCCTGCGCGAACTGGAGGACTTCTCCGGCTTCCTGCGCGAGCTGTGGGCCGGCGCCGACGCCCAGGGCATCCCGCTGGAGGGGGCGATCTCGGAATACGCCCCCGGCCAGCTCGAACTCACTTTGCGCCACGGCCCCGATGCGCTGCGGGCCGCCGACGAGGCCGTGATGTACAAGCGCCTCGCCAAGGGCGTCGCCGCCCGCCATGGTGTCGAGGCGACGTTCATGGCCAAGCCCTTCGCCGATCTGGCCGGCAGCGGCCTGCACCTCCATGTCAGCGTCGAAGACCGCGATGGGAACAATATCTTCGCCGCCGACGCACCGGAGGGCTCGGCGGCCTTGCGCCACGCCGTGGGCGGCCTCAAGGCGAGCCTGGCCGAGGGCATGGCCATTTTCGCCCCCAACGCCAACTCCTACCGGCGTTTCAAGCCCAACTCCTACGCCCCCGTCGCACCCACCTGGGGAGTGAACAACCGCACGGTCTCCCTGCGCGTGCCGGCCGGGCCGCCGCACAGCCGCCACATCGAGCATCGGGTGGCCGGAGCCGACGCCAATCCTTACCTGGCGCTGGCAGCCCTCCTGGCCGGCGTGCACCACGGCCTCAGCCGGGAGCTCGATCCCGGACCGCCGGTGGTCGGCGACGGCTACGCCGCCGCGGCCCGGGCGCAGAATCGTCTTCCCGCTCACTGGTACGCGGCCGTCGACCTCTTCGCCGCTTCGGAAGTGATGGCCGGCTACCTCGGCGAGCGGTTCTGCGCCATGTACGCCCAGGTCAAGCGCGCCGAGCAGGACCGCTTCAACGAGGTCGTCTCGCCCCTCGATTACGACTGGTATCTCAAGAATGCCTGAGCGCGCCTCCCGCCGCTCGCTCCTCGCCGGCCTGGGCGCGGCGGCGGCGGGGTTGAGCCTCGGGGCCTGCGCCGGCAAGGCGGCGGTGGGGGCCAACGGCGAGGAAAAGCGCCTCAACTTCTACAACTGGGACACCTACACCGGCAAAACCACCCTGGCCGATTTCGCCGCCGCCACCGGGGTCAAGGTGAAGATGAGCCTCTTCGCCACCAACGACGAACTGTTCGCCAAGCTGCGGGCCGGCAATCCCGGCTTCGACGTGATCGTCCCGTCCAACGAGTACGTCACCCGCCTGCGCCTGGCGGGCCTCCTCCAGCCGCTCGATCTCGCTTTGATCCCGAACCGGGCCAATCTGCTGCCGGCGTTCCAGAACCCCCCGTTCGACCCCGGCCGGCGCTATTCCATGCCCTACACCTGGCTGGTGCTCGGCCTCGGCTACCGCAAGTCCAAGGTCGACGGCGTGCCGGACAGCTGGAAATGGGTGATGGACAGCGACCGCTACAAGGGCCGCATCGGCCTCTTTTCGGAGTCCGACGACATGATCGAGTTGGGGGCCAAGTACCTTGGCTATTCGGTGCGCGACATTCCCGCTCCGGTGATCGAGCGGGTGGCCCAGATGTACATCCGCCAAAAGCCCAACGTGAAAATCTTCCACCACGACGAGGGGCAGGACCTGCTGGCCGCCGGCGATATCGACATCGTCATGGAGTACAACGGCGACATCGCCCAGGTGATGAGCGAGGACCCCGATCTCGATTTCACGGTCCCGCGCGAGGGTTCGATCCTCAACTCGGACTGCCTGTGCATTCCCGCCGGCGCGCCCCGCCCGAAGAACGCCCACGCCTTCATCAACTTCATTCTCGATGCGAAGAACGGGGCCGAGATCTACCAGACGATCAAGTACCCCACGCCCAACGCCGCGGCGCTGGCCCGGATGCCGGCCGATTACCGCGACAACCCGGTGATCTTCCCGCCGCCCCGGGTCATGGCCCGCTGCGAATACGCCGATTTCGAAGGCCTCGCCCGGGCCCACCTCTACGACGAGACCGTCACCCGGATCTTCGCGGCGTGAGACGGCCCGGCAACCCACGCCATGGATGAGCCGTGGTCCCGGGCCAAGGGGGTATTCGCGGTGGTCTTCGGGCCGCCGGTGGTGTGGCTGGCCGCCTTCTTCCTCATTCCCCTGTCGGTTATCTGGGCCTTCAGCTTCGGGGACAATGTCTCTCTCACCCGGATTGCGGTCGACGGCACCTTCGCCAACTACGCCCATGCCCTGAAACCGCTCTATCTGGGGATCATCTGGAAATCCCTGTGGTTCGCCGCCGCCACCACCGTCCTGTGTCTCATCGCCGGCTTCCCGATCGCGGTGGCCATCACCTTCGCCTCCGAGAAGACCAAGGTCTGGCTGCTGCTGCTGATCATGCTGCCGTTCTGGACCAACCTGCTCATCCGCACCTACGCCCTGATGGCGGTGCTCCGCGACGAGGGGTACATCAACACCGCCCTGGCCTTCGCCTGGCGCGGCGCGAGCCATCTGGGCGCCGCCGTCGGCCACCCCCTGGGCGCATTTCATCCCCTGCCTCTGCTGCACAACAATTTCGCGGTGATCTTCGGCCTCGTCTACGTCCAGCTGCCGTTCATGGTCCTGCCGCTTTACGCCGCCCTCGACCGCCTCGACCGATCCCTGCTGGAAGCCAGCCTCGATCTCGGGGCCGGCCATCTGACCACCTTCGCCAGGGTGGTCGTTCCCCTGGCCATCCCGGGGATCGTCTCGGGGGTCCTGGTGACGTTCATCCCCTCGATCGGCGCCTACCTGACCCCCGACCTGCTGGGCGGCCCATCCAGCCAGATGATCGCCAATGTCATCGAGAACCAGTTCAAGACCGCCAACGACTGGCCCTTCGGCGCCGCCCTGTCCTTCCTTCTGATGTACATGACCTTCGTGGCCATGGCGGTCCAGGGCATGGCCGCCCGCGCCCGGCGGGAGGCGCGGCCGTGAGCCGCCGCGCGCCGCCGCCTGGTCCCCTGGACTATCTGCGCCGCTGGCCCCTGCGCGCCTGGCTGATCGCCACGGCCGTTTTCCTCTACGCCCCGCTGATCAGCCTGATGATCTTCAGCTTCAACGATTCGAAGCGCAACATCGTCTGGCGCGGCTTCACGACGAAGTATTACGCCGCCGCCTTCGCCGATTCCGACCTCATCGCCGCCTTCGGCAACTCCCTGACCATCGCCGCGGTCTCCACGGCCGTCAGCCTCGTCCTGGGAGCCCTGACGGCCCTCTTGCTGTGGCGCTTCCGCTTCCCGGCCAAGGCGGCCCTCGAAGGCGCCCTCGGCCTTCCCATCGTGGTGCCGGAAATCTGCATGGGAGTGGCGATGCTGGTCTTCTTCACCCAGGTCATGCCCTGGCCAACGGAGCTTCCCTGGCCCCTCAACCTCGGCGCGATCATCATCTCTCACATCTCGTTCTCGTTCAGCTTCGTGGCCATCGTCATCCGCGGACGCCTGGCCTCGTTCAACCGCGAGTTGGAGGAGGCCGCCAAGGATCTGGGGGCCGGCGAATGGCGGGTGTTCTGGGACGTCATCCTTCCCCACATGCGCCCGGGGCTGCTGGCCGGGGCGCTCCTGGCGTTCACCCTCAGCCTCGATGACTTCGTCATCACCTTCTTTACCTCCGGGCCGGACACCATCACCTTTCCGATCAAGGTCTATTCGATGGTCCGCTTCTCGGTGACCCCCGAGGTCAATGCCGCCTCGACCATTCTCATCGTCCTCACCGTCGCCCTCACCGCCGTCGCCCTGCGCCTGCAGGGAACCGACGTGGCCCGGGCCGAGATCGGCGAGGGGCTGGCGTGAGCGAGCGCAAGTCGATCATCCGTTTCGAGAACGTCACCAAGCGGTTCGGCAAGGTGACGGCGGTGGACAACGTCACCCTTTCCATCGAGGAGGGGGAGTTCTTCGCCCTGCTCGGCCCGTCCGGCTGCGGCAAGACCACCCTGTTGCGCATGGTCGCCGGCTTCGAGACCCCAACCGAAGGTCGCATCCTCATCGACGACGAGGACGTCAGCGCGACCCCGCCCAATCGCCGCCCGGTGAACATGGTCTTTCAGTCCTACGCCGTCTTCCCGCACATGAGCGTGGCGGCCAACGTCGGTTATGGCCTCGCCGTCGACGGGGTTGCGGCCGCCGAGCGCGCCCGCCGGGTCGCCGACGCCCTGGCCCTTGTCAAGCTCGACGGCCTGGGCGCCCGCAAGCCCGATCAGCTCAGCGGCGGCCAGCGCCAGCGCGTCGCCCTGGCCCGGGCGCTCGTCAAGCGGCCCCGCGTCCTGCTTCTGGACGAGCCGCTCTCGGCTCTCGACGCGAAGCTGCGCGAGGCCATGCGCTCGGAACTGACCCAGCTCCAGGAGAAGGTCGGGGTCACTTTCCTCTTCGTCACCCACGACCAGGACGAGGCGCTGGCAATGGCCAGCCGTTGCGCGGTGATGCACCGCGGGCTTCTTCAGCAGGTCGCCACGCCGTCCGACCTCTACGAGTTTCCCAGCTCACGCTTCGTCGCCGACTTCATCGGTCAGGTGAACCTTTTCGAAGGCGCCTTGAGCGTCGACGAGCATGACCACGCGGTCGTCGAGGCGGCCGAGCTGGAAGCGCCGGTCTTCCTCGATCACGGGGTGAGCGGAGCCCACGCCGCCACCGTCTGGGTCGCTCTGCGTCCGGAAAAGATCGAGCTCCACAAGCGCGCGAAGGGCGCGCCGGCCCCTCGTCTCGAGGACGCCCCGGCCGGCGCCAACGCCGTCGCCGGCGTCATCCGCCACATCGCCTATCTCGGCAGCGAGTCGGTGTTCGACGTCGAGCTGGCCGGCGGCCGGATGGTCAAGGTGCTGCGCTCCAATCTCACCCGCCGCGACCAGGAGGATTTCACCCTGACCGAACCCGTCTGGCTGGCCTGGCACGCCTGCTCTCCCGCGGTGCTGCTGTCATGAGGGTGGCTTGCACCCAAATCCTCACCCGCGTAGCGGGGGAGGGGGACCACGAAGTGGTGGAGGGGGCGGTTGCGCGGCGCGATTCTCACATTCAAACGCGCCAAACGACTCCGGCGGGGGATGACCCTGCCGGAAATCGCCCTTTGGGACCGTCTGAGAAAAGGTCGCCTGAACGAACTTCAATTCCGCCGGCAGCACCCGATCGGCCAGTACATTCTGGACTTTTACTGCCCCTCCGCTCGGCTCGCGATCGAGATCGATGGGGATGCGCATGGCCATCCCGACCAGCAACGACACGACCGGTTGCGGGACTCCTGGCTCGCTTCCAGAAATGTGCGTGTGCTGAGGGTTCCGGCGCGCACTGTTCTCGATCGGGACGCATTGCATGGCCTGCTCGCCGAAATCACGGAAGCTGCCTCAGGCTGAGCGTGGGAGGAACGGCCCCCCGGTCCGGCCGGAGGCCGGCCCGAGGACAGGCTCCGCCGGGGAGGAGGCGGCGACCGCACCGCGCGGCAACCGCCCCCTCCACCGCTTCGCGGTCCCCCTCCCCCGTAAACGGGGGAGGATTGAGGTTCCCAGGAGCTATCGAATGACGGCGACCCGCCCGGTCCTGGGCATCACCTGCTGCACGCGGCCGTTCGGCGAGGAAACCGCCCAGGTCGTCATCGATCGCTATGTGCGCGCGGCGATCGAATACGCCGACGTCGCCGCCCTGCTGATTCCGGCCCTGCCGGATCTGATGAGCGCCGCCGAGGTCGCACCGCGACTGGATGGCCTGCTCCTGACCGGCAGCCCCAGCAACGTCGAGCCCTGGCGCTACGGCGAAAGCGATCCGGCCGCCGGCCCCTTCGATCCCGGCCGCGACGCCATGACGTTCGGTCTCATCGAGGCCATGGCCAAGGCCGAACGGCCGATCTTCGGCGTATGCCGCGGTTTCGAGGAGATCAACGTGGCGCTGGGCGGCGCTTTGAAGCGGGACGTCGCCGGCCATCACGCCAACGACGGGGTCGCCCTCGATCAGACCTTCGCCCATGTCCACGAGGTTGATCTGACCCCTGGCGGAATCCTCGCCCGGGCCTTCGAAGCCCCCCGCCTCACGGTCAATTCGGTCCACTATCAGGCCTTGGGGCGCCTCGCCGACGGCCTCAGCGTCGAAGCCACCGCTCCCGATGGGCTTGTCGAGGCGGTGTCGGGTCGGTCCGGGGCCGCCCCCATCCTCGCCGTCCAGTGGCACCCCGAGTGGCGGGCGCCCGACAACCCGCAATCGCAGACCTTCTTCCGCCTCCTCGGCCGCGCCCTGAGGGGCGAAGCCTTATGACTTCCGGAGTTCAGACCTTGAGGAATCACGACATCGCCGAGCTGCGCCGCCTGGACGTGGCCCACCACCTGCCGGCCCAGACCGATTGGCGCGCTCAGCGCGACAACGGCGGCAGCCGGATCATCACCCGGGCCGAGGGCTGCACCATCTATGACGGCGAGGGCAACGCCCTGCTGGACGCCATGGCTGGACTGTGGTGCGTCCAGGTCGGCTACGGCCGCGCCGAGTTGGCCGAGGCGGCCCGCGAGCAGATGCTCGAACTTTCCTATTACAACACCTTCTTCAAGACCGCCGCGCCGCCCACCGTCACCCTGGCCGCCAAGGTCGCTTCGCTGCTCGGCCCGCCCCTCAATCACGTCTTCTTCAACTCTTCCGGTTCGGAGGCGATCGACACCCTGATCCGCCTGGCCCGCTACTACTGGCAGGTGCGCGGCCAGCCGCGGCGCGGCACGATCATCGCCCGGGTCAACGGCTATCACGGCTCGACCATCGCCGGGGCCAGCCTGGGCGGCATGAAGGCCATGCACGACCAGGGCGGCCCCTGGGTGCCCGGTATCGAGCATGTCATGCAGCCCTATCTGTTCGGCGAGGGCTTCGGCGAGGATCCGGCCGCCTTCGCCGCCCGCGCCGCCGAGGCCATCGAGGAGCGCATCCTGGAGGTTGGTCCCGAGAACGTCGCCGCCTTCGTCGGCGAGCCGGTGCAGGGGGCCGGCGGCGTGATCATTCCTCCGGCCGACTATTGGCCCCGGGTCGAGGCCATCTGCCGCAAGTACGGGATCCTGATGGCCTGCGACGAGGTCATCTGCGGCTTCGGCCGCCTGGGCGCCTGGTTCGGCTTCCAGCATTTCGGCGTCACCCCCGACCTCGTCTCCATGGCCAAGGGCCTTTCCTCCGGCTACCTGCCGATCTCCGCGGTCGGCGTCGCCGATCACGTGGTCGAGACCATCCGCGGCGCGGGGACCGATTTCGTCCACGGCTACACCTACAGCGGCCATCCCACCTGCGCCGCCGTGGCCCTGAAGAACCTCGAAATCATCGAGCGCGAGGCGCTGGTCGAGCGGACGCGTAACGACTCCGGCCCGTACCTCGCCGCCGCCCTCGCCCGCCTGGCCGAGCATCCGCTGGTCGGCGAGGTCCGCTCGCTCGGCCTCATCGCGGCGGTGGAGATCGTCGCCGAAAAGGGAACGAACCGACGCTTCGGCGGCACGCCGGGCAAGGCCGGTCCGGTCGTCCGGGACCTGTGCATCGAGAACGGCCTGATGCTCCGCGCCGTCCGCGACACCCTCGTGATGAGCCCGCCGCTCGTCGTCAGCTACGCCGAGATCGATCGGCTCGTCGCCATCATCGAGACCTCGCTCAGCCAGGCCGCCGCGAAACTCGCCGGCCTTTAGCCTTACTTCGCCGCGGCCTCTTTCCGCCGCCAGGCGAAATAGTCGTCGAGCAGATCGAGCCGCGCCTGGTCGGCGACCGGTCCGTCCGCGGGGGCGAGATCGAGATGCATCTCGCGGGGCGCGGCCGGCGTGAACGCCGGCCAGCGCGGCAGGCCCGGGCCGTTGGGGTCGCCGGTCCTGGCGAAATTGACCCAGTAGTCCGAGACCTTGCCGGCCAGGCCGCGGTCCTCGTCCTTGAATTGAACGAAGCCGGCGGCCGGCATGTTCTCGAAGACGTAGGCGATCTCCGAGCCGTGGATCGCTCCCCAGCCGGCGAAGACGGGCGAAGCCGGCCACGGCGGGACATGCTCGAACCGGTAGAGCCACACCTTGGGCTCCCCGCCCCGGGCGGCCAGCCTCGCCCACGCCCGGGTCGGCCAGACGAACACCGCGTCGGCGAAGAGATCGCGTCCCGAACGCAGGGCGGCGACATCGTCCTTACCCGGATAGGCGGCGAGCATCTTGTCCGCCCACGGACCATAGGCCCGTCGCGCCTGGGCCTCGTAGGCGGCCGGCTTGATCGCCGGGACGAACAACGCCCCCTCGTCGGCGTTGGTCCCGATCAGGATCGGGGTGGCGTCGTAGGCCCCGCGTTCGTAGGCCGCCCACGGATCGGCGGCCACCACCGCCTCGTCGGCCGCCGGCCCGAGGTCGCCTCTGGTCGCCTCGACTCTTTCGGCTGGAATCGCCCGCGCCGCCTCCACCGAGGCCGCGCCGAGGTTCTTCAGGAATTCCGCCCCGCGCACCTGGGCCACCGCCAGGGTCGGGATGAACGAGCCGGCCTCATTCGCGCCGCGGTCCGGCGGGGCGAAATCGGCGCCGCTCTCGGCGATCGCCCGGGCGAAGAGGCCCTTCGCCGCCGGCGAGGCGCAAAGCATGCTGACGCTGATCGCCCCAGCCGATTCCCCGAATACCGTGACCCGTTTGGGATCGCCGCCGAACCCGGCGATGTTGGCCTTGACCCATTTGAGCGCCGCGATCTGGTCGAGGATGCCGAAATTGCCCGTCGCGCCGGGCGCCGCCAGGAAGCCGAAGGGCCCCAGCCGATAGGCGACCGAGACCATCACCACGCCTTTCCTGGCCAGATTGGCCCCGTCATAGAGCGGGATCGCCGTGCCGCCACTGGTAAAGCTGCCGCCGTGGATCCACACCATCACCGGCGCGCCCCGCGCCCCCGGCGTGGTCCAGACGTTCAGATAGAGGCAATCCTCGCTCATCGGCCAGGCGGGCAGGCCCAGCATGGCGTTGGAGCCGCCCTTCTGCATGCATAGAGGCGCGAATTTCGTCTGCGCCCGCACCCCCGCCCACGGCGCCGGCGGCTGCGGCGCGCGCCAGCGCAGCGGCCCCACCGGCGGGACGGCGAAGGGAATGGCCTTGTAGACCGCCACTCCATCGGCGCTTTCGCCCTTCACCAGCCCCTGCTGGGTCCGCACGCTCTGCGCCCACGACGGGCCCGCCAACAGCGCCAGCGCCGCGATCCATCCCGCCCATTTCATCGACTGCTCCCTCTTTGCGCCGACCTTAGCCGCCCGGGTCCTAACCCGCCAAGCGGGGAGGAGATCGCGACGGGTCGAATGGGAGAGGTGTTCAAACGAACGGTCGTCAAAAGGTCATCTCCCCGCAAGTGGGCGCGGCAAGGTCGGCAAAGGACCGGTTACAGAGCGGTGGATTACCAACCTATCCCTTGTACCGCCGGTTGAGCTTGCGCATGCCGCCGATCCACCGCCCGTAGTCGGCGCTCTTGCGGCGCATGTAGTCGAGCACCTCCGGGTGCGGCAGGATGAGGAATTCCTCGGCCTCGATGGCCTTGACGCAGGCTTCGGCGACCTCCTCCGGCTCGATCATCCCGTCGACGCTGGCCACCCCGTCCTCGTTGCCGGCGGTCATCGCCGTGCGCACCGCCTGCGGGCAGAGGACGCTCACCTTGATGCCGTCGTCGCCGTGGGTGATGGCCAGCCATTCGGCCAGGCCCACCGCCGCGTGCTTGGTCACCGCATAGGGGGCCGAGCCGATCTGGGAAAGCAGGCCGGCGGCCGAGGCGGTGTTCATCAGATAGCCGCCGCCCCGGGCGATCATTCGCGGCACGAGGTGCCTGGCCGCCCACACATGGGCCATGACGTTGACTTCCCAGATCCTCTGCCAGCCCTTGTCGGGGGTTTCGGCCCCCCCGCCGATGCCGATGCCGGCGTTGGAGCAGAAGAGGTCGATCGGACCGTGGTCGCGCTCCACCGCCTCCACGAGGGCCCCGATCTCCTCTTCGCGCGACACATCGACCATGTAGGCGGCCCCGCCGATCTCCTCGGCGACCGCCCTGGCCCCGGCCTCGTCGCGGTCGGCGACGATCACCTTTCGCGCCCCATCGGCGGCGAAGCGCCGGGCCAGCGCCCGGCCGATCCCACTCGCCCCACCCGTGACGACGATGATCCTGTCCCTGATCTGCATTACCCGCGTTCCTTAAGAGCTGGAGAGCGTCCGCGATGCACCTTCGTGCACGTCGGCGCACCTTACCGCACGGAGAGCGTCGGCGGACAATCGACGATTCTTCGACGAAGGGGCCCCGCGTCTCCCCCACGGCCGGACTTGACAGGCCCTGCCTTCCGAGGCGGCAATGCCCCTGGGCTGAACAGGATAGTTTTCCATGACCACCAAGATTCTCAACGGCGTCTACGCCGTCGCCTATAACCTCACCTCCCCGGTCACTACGCTGAGCATCTCCGCCAGCGGCTACCTCGGGGCCGGGCTCTTCTCGGCGGGAGTGGGGAGCTACGACATCGTCAACGCCGGGGTGGTGAAGGGCGGCTACTACGCAATCTCCCTGGCCGGCTCGGGTACCATAACCAACACCTCGACCATCCGCGCCGGTTCCACGCTAAAGGGCGCGGCCATCGAACTTGCGGCCGGTGGTAAGGTGACCAATGCCGCGGGCGGCGCGATCACCGGCTACAGTGGCGTGGTGATGGCCGCTGGCTCCGGGGTGGTCGATAATCAGGGCCTGATCGCGGCCACCGGGAAATACGGCGTCTACCTCGCCGGCGGCGGCCTCGTCACCAACGGCGGCGCCGGCAATACCGCGGCGACGATCCGGGGCGTGATCGCGATCGAAGCCGACCACGCCGCCACCCTGCACAATTACGGAACCCTCACCGGTGCGGGGACCCAAAGCGCGGCAGGCTATTTCAAGGCTGGCGGCCTGGCGATCAACGGTTCGGCCACCGATACCAGCGCCACCATGAGCGGGCACGCCATCGCTTTCCTTTTCAACAACGCCGCCGGCACACTGGCCAATTATGGATCGATCATCGCAACCGGTACGGCCGCCATCGGCGTCGAATTCGGGGATGGCGGCCTGGTGACCAACGGCTCGGAGGCCGACACGACCGCCGTCATCGAGGCCACGGCCGCGGCGATCATTGTGGGCGTTCAAGCCGGGACGGTGAGAAACTTTGGCACGCTGATCAGCGGATATGGCGCCGGCGCCGGCGTGACCGGCGTGTATCTCACTGCCGGCGGCACGGTGACCAACGGCTCGGCCGCCGACACCAGCGCTCTCATCGACACCGTCGGAATGGGGGTCGGCATCTCCGGCGTCAGCGGCGCGCTGACCAACTACGGAACCATCGAGACCACCGGAACGGCCGGAATCGCCGCGCTCATGGCGGGCGGCTCGGTGACCAACGGCTCGAAACTGGACACCACCGCGCTCATCCAGGGCTCGGCCTTCGGCGTCGCGGTCGGCGGCGCCCCCGGCACGGTGACCAATTTCGGCACGGTGCTCGGCGGCTACTCGGCGGACGGGCTGGAATTCGGCGTCTACATGATCGCCGGCGGCATCATCACCAGCGGATCGGCCAGCGACAACACGGCGCGTATCGGCGGGTTCGTCGGCGTCTACATCAAGAACGCGGTGGGCACGGTAACCAATTTCGGAACCGTGGGCGGCGCCAATTCGGCAGCTGGCGTCGGCCTGCAGAAGGGCGGCCTCATCGTCAACGGCTCGGCGAGCGACACCATCGCCCTCATCCAGGGCTACATCGGAGTTGTGGGAGAGGCCGCCGCGATCACCGTCCACAATTTCGGCTCCATCGAGGCCGGCGGCGGACCAGGCGTCCTCACTCTGCAGGAAGGCGCGGTGGCGCTGATGGCCGGAGGTCTGGTCACCAACGGATCGTCGACCGACACCACGGCTCTCCTCACCGGAGTGTTCGGTGTCACGGCCCAGACCATCGCCGCCACGGTGAATAACTTCGGCTCCATCGTCGGCGAGCTCGTGGGGGTCTACACCTCCGCCGGCGGCAAGATCACCAATGGCTCGGCGAGCGACACGGCGGCCAGCATCGTCGGCCCGAACGCCGGCGTCGACGTCGCCACCACGGCGGGAACGGTGATCAATTTCGGAACCATCCGTGGCGGCCTGGTCGGCTACGATGGGGTGGCGATGGTCAACGGCGGGGTCCTCACCAACGGCTCCGCCACGGATCATGCGGCGCTGATCTCCGGCTTCATCGGCGTTCAGGCCGGGGCCGCGGCGGCGGTGACCAACAACGCCACCATCAGCGGCGATCTCGCCACCGGCAGTTATGGCGTCAGCCTCGTCGGCGCGGCGAAACTGACCAACAACGCCGGCGCGGTGATCTCCGGCCTGGAGGGCGTCGCCATCGGCGTCGGCTGCACGGCCACCAACTTCGGCACGATCCGCGGCCTGAACGGCGAAGCGGTGAGGCTCAACGACGCCACCGCTCGGTTCGACATGGAGGGCGGCTCATCGATCATCGGTGACATCAGGGTCACGGCGGGCGGGGTCATCGACGTAGTGGGTGGCGTCGCCTTCACCAACGGCGTCGAGACAGACGGCAAGGTCATCGGCGCCGGAACCCTGGGCCTTGGTGGTGGCCCAACCTTGTTCTACGCCGGCGCCAGCCTCACCGTGGCCGAGATCGAGGTTACCGGCGGCGCCGAGGTCTTCGTCGAGACCAAGCTCACCGACAGCAAGGTGTGGGCCCAGAGCGGCGGAACCCTGACGGTCGAGTCCGGCGACCAGATGACCTTCACCGGCGCGGACAACAGCTTCTCCGGAACGGTGACCGGCCCGGGGAAGGTGTCGCTGAGCGGTGGCGGCGATACGCTGTCGAACGTCGCCATCTCGGCCGGGAAGATGACCATCAGCAAGTCCGCCGTGACCTTCTCCGGCTCGGTGTCGATCACCGGCACGGTGAGCGCCACCAGCCCCAGCCTGGTGGTCGCCGCCGGTGGGGCGACCCTCTCGGGCGGCGGTGAGCTGCTGCTCTCCAACACCGCCACGAACAGCCTGCATGGCGCCAACTCGGGGGCGACCCTGACCAATGGCGATACGATCCGCGGGGCCGGATCGCTCGGTGGCGGGACGATGGTCCTCACCAACGCCGCCTCCGGGGTGATCGAGGGGGTCGGCTCGGCCGGTCTCGTCATCGACACCGGGGCCAACACCATCGCCAATGCCGGGACCATCGAGGCCCTGACCGGCGATGTCACGACTATCGCCAGCGCGGTGGCCAACAGCGGCCTCCTGGCCTCCTCCGGCGGGACTCTGGTGCTGGAAGGGGCGGTGACCGGCGCGGGAACCGTCCATGTCTTCGGCGGGGTGGTCTCCCTCGCCAAGACGTTCAACGAGCACGTCTCCTTCGGTTCGAGCGGACGGCTGGTCCTGGCCCACAGCACGGGTTTCGCCAGCACCGTGTCGGGCTTCTCCCACACCGGAACCACCTCGCTGGATCTGCGCGACATCAAGTTCGCCAGCGCCGCCGCGAGCTTCTCGGGAACCACGGCGTCCGGCGTGCTGACCCTCACGGACGGAACCCACACCGCCCACATCACCCTCACCGGCGACTATACGGCGGCGGCCTGGACGCTGAGCGACGACGGATCGGGCGGCACCGTGGTGGTCGATCCGACCGCCGCCAAGGCCCACGCCATCGTCGCCGCGGCGGCGGCCATGGCGACCGGCCCGGCCGCCGCCAGCCCATCGCCCGCCCCGCCTGGTTCGACCCCCCTCCTGCTCGCCCCGAGGTAGCCCTGCCTCAGGAGAGGAATTCCTCGCACAGCGCGGCGGTGAGGGGCGTGATCGAGGCGAGGTGCTGGGCCGCGTCGATCTCCGGTCGCTGGTGCAGCCAGCCGATCACCGCCAGGCGCCGGACCAGCAGGAACATCGGCAGGCGCGCCGCCTCCTCCTGGCCGAGGGCGCGGCGCGAGCGGTAGCCGGCCAGCAGGGCGGCGGCCAGATCGTCGAACCCCGCCTTGCCCTGGTGATGCACCAGAGCCACCGCCAGGTCGTAGAGATACCAGCCGAAGGCCGCGTCGTCGAAATCGATGAGGCCCAGCTGCTCGCCGTCGACGACGAGATTGCCGGGGTGCAGGTCGGCGTGGATCATTCCGAAGCGCCGGCCGTCGCGGGGCAGGTCGAGGAGGGCGCCGCGCAGGGCCGCGCGCGCCCGCTCGAAGAGGTCCCGTTCGCCGGCCGACAGGGCCGGATGTTCCCAGAACCGGCCCCAGTTGGGCTCCGCCCCCATCAGCCCGTCGGCATCGAGCACCCGGCGGCTGAAGCCGGCCGGCGGCGCCCACAGCGCCGAATGGGCGTGCAGATCGGCCGCCATTTCTCCCAGCCGGAAGTAGAGGGCCGGGGAGGGGTTCTCGCTTCCCACCGCCTCGCCGGCCACCCACCGGGCCAGGCCGGCCAGCCACGGGCCGGCGGTCACGAAGTCGCGCCCGTCGGGGGCGCGCACCCCGGCCGGCACGGAAAACCCGGCCTCGCTCAGCGCCCGCGTCCACGTCCGCTCGGAATTGAGTTCCGTCAGCGACTGGTAGCCGGGCCGGTGCAGGCGCAAGGCGAAGTCGGCGTCTTTCGTCCGCACACGGAAGGTCACATTCTCCGACCGCGCCACCAGTTCGACGCTCTCGGCGGCCACACCGAACTCCGCCAGCGCCGCCCGCGCGGCCGCCGCCTCCGCCTCTCGGTCGCCCTCCTCCGAGGGAGGGGGATCAGAAGGCGCCAATCACCTCGTCCCAGGCGGCGAGGAATTCGGCCGCGTTGGCGTCGCTGAACACGAGGGGCGGGCGGATCTTGACGACATTGCCGGCCGCCCCGGCGTTGGACGTCAGGAAACCCTTGTCCTTCAGAGCGTTGACCACAGTCACCGCGCGGGCCCGGTCCGCCGCCTTGTCGGCCTTGTCGGCCACCATCTCGATGCCGATGAAGAGCCCCGATCCGCGCACGTCGCCGATGAAATCGGCCTGCCCGGCCCGCGCCTTCAGCCCGGCCTTCAGCGCCGCCCCGACCCGGCCGGCGTTTCCCACCAGGTCCTCGGCCTCGATCACGTCCAGCACCGCCATCCCCGCCGCCGCCTGCAGGGGGCTCGAGGCGAAGGTGTTGAAGTAGCGCGTCGCGGCCCGGAAGCCCTCGACGAGGGGCCGGCTGGCCGCCGCCGCCGCCAGGGGCACGCCCGCCCCCATCGGCTTGCCGGTGACCACGATGTCCGGCGTCAGGCCGGCCAGCTCATAGCCCCACCACCGGCCGGTCCGGCCATAGCCCGCCTGGACCTCGTCGGCGATGATCAGGCCCCCGGCCGCCCGCACCCGTTCGGCCGCCGCCGCCATGAATCCGGCCGGGACGTCCGGCAGCCCCTCGTTTGCGAGGATCGGGCAGAGGATGAGGGCCGCCAGCCCCCCCTCCAGGGCGGCGATGGCGCCCTCCAGGGCGGCGAGGTAGGCGGCCGCGTCCGTGGGCTCGCGATAGGTCTGGGGGAAGGGGAAGGTGGCCAGCTGCGGATTGGCCGGATGCTCCGTCCGGGTCAGGCCCCCGACGAGCTCGCTGTTGCCGTGATAGGTGGCGTCGGTGGCGACGATCCCCCGCCGCCCGGTGGCGAAGCGGGCCATCCTGAGGGCGACCTCGATCGCCTCGGTGCCGCTGCAGGTGAAGACCACGCTTTCGATCTTCGGGCCGTGATGCAGGCCCACCAGCCGTTCGGCCAGCGCGATCGCCCCCTCGTGCAGATAGCGGTTGTGAGTGTTGAGCGTGGCCTGCGCTCGGCCGATCGCCTGCGCCACCTCCGCCCGCGCGTGCCCCACGCAGGGGACGTTGTTGTACATGTCCATGTACCGCCGTCCCTCGGCGTCGAAGACCCACACCCCCTCGCCGCGCACCAGGTGAAGCGGCGTCTCGTAGAAGAGCTGCGCCCCGGCCCCGAACGCGCGGTCGCGGCGGGCGATCAGTTCGTCGACGGCGGTCACGTCCATCCCCTCCCTCGGCCGGATGGCCTCCATAGCACGACGCGGCTGCCGGCAAGCGGCCTCGGCCGCTCGAATCCTCCACCGCGGCGTGGGGGAGGATCAAGCCCGAGGAGGAGAGAGGAATTGCGGCGCCGCGGGCGGCGCGGGGCCGGCGTGGACGGTGGCGGGCGCCGCGGCCATCGCCGCCATCGCGGCGACGATCATGTGCGGCCGGACGGTCGGATCGACCACCACCGTGCCGCCCGATCCGTCGTCGCTCAGCGTCCAGGCCGCCGCCGTATAGTCGCCGGTGAGGGTGATGTGGGCGGTGTGGGTTCCGTCGGTGAGGGTCAGCACGCCGGACGCCGTGGTTCCCGAGAAGCTCGCGGCGGCGCTGGCGAATTTGATGTCGCGCAGATCCAGCGAGGTGGTTCCGGTGTGGGAGAAGCCCGACACGGTGCTGGCGAAACCCGTGCTGTGGGCCAGGACCAGCCGTCCGCTAGAACCGAAGGAGACGTGCTCGTTGAACGTCTTGGCGAGGGAGACCACCCCGCCGAAGACATGGACGGTCCCCGCGCCGGTCACCGCCCCTTCCAGCACCAGAGTCCCGCCGGAGGAGGCCAGGAGGCCGCTGTTGGCCACCGCGCTGGCGACGGTCGTGACATCGCCGGTCAGGGCCTCGATGGTCCCGGCATTGGCGATGGTGTTGGCCCCGGTGTCGATGACCAGGCCGGCCGAGCCGACCCCCTCGATGATCCCGCCGGCGGCGTTGGTGAGGCCCATCGTCCCGCCACCGAGCGATCCGGCCCCGCGGAGGGTGTCCTTGTTGGTCAGGACAGCCGCCGCGCTCGCCCCGCTCAGGCTGTTGGTGGCGGTGTTGGAGAGCAGCAGCTCACCGCCGCCGGTGAAGCTCGCCCCGCCGGCGGCGACCACCAGGCTGGCGCTGGTGGCGCTCACCGTACCGGCGATGTCCACCGTCCCCGAGAAGGTCACCGCCGCGGCCTTCTTGATCGACGTCTTCCCGGCGGCCAGTTCGACATTGGCGAAGGTGTCCGAGCCGCCGTTCACGACCACGGCCCCGGGCCCGGCGATCGTGCCGGAAAAGCTGTTCCCCTTGCCGGTGAAGGTGATCTGGTCGCCGCCCGCGACAAAAAGGTAGCCGGCGACCTGGTCCCAGACGTGGGAGTCGGTCAGCTTGGTTCGGATTTC
>DASZKO010000161.1:0-2463 GCA_035605655.1 Caulobacteraceae bacterium
GGGCGTATCGGTTGGTGAAGATCGGGAAGACCAGGGACGCGTGAAGGCGTCGCCTGTCGCGAAGCGGATCGCCAAAGAGCGGGGCGTGGACCTCTCGACCCTCACCGGCTCGGGCCCCGGCGGGCGGATCGTCAAGGCGGATGTGGAGAGCGCACCGGTGGGAGACGCGGCTGGTGCCCCGGCGCGCGCCGATGTCCCCGCCGCATCCGCCCCCGCACCTGCGGGTAGGGGGGCGGATGCGGCGGGGACCCAGAGCGCGGCCGGGGAGACGGCCAAGGGGACGACGACCTACCAGGACCTCACGCGGCTGCAGCAGGTGGTCTCCAGGCGGATGGCGGAGTCGAAGGCGACGGCTCCCCACTTCTACCTCCAGACCGAGATCGACATGAGCGCCGCGGTGGAGGCCCGCGGTCGGATCAAGGCCATGACCCCGGACCGCGACGTGGTGCCCTCCTTCAACGACATGGTCGTCAAGGCCTGCGCATTGGCCCTGAAGGAGCACCCCCTCGCCAACGGCGCCTACAGGGACGGCCGCTTCGAGCTCTACTCGCGGGTCAACGTCGGCGTCGCGGTGGCAGCCCAGGACGCGCTCGTGGTCCCCACGGTCTTCGACGCCGACAGGAAGGGCCTGCGCGAGATCGCGACCGACGCCCGGGCATTGGCCGGGAAAGTCCGCGACGGCTTGATCACCCCACCGGAGCTCTCCGGCGGCACCTTCACCGTCTCGAACCTGGGGATGTACGGGGTGACCAACTTCTCCGCCGTGATCAACGCCCCGCAGGCGGCGATCCTCGCGGTCGGCGCGATCACCGAGAAGCCGGTGGTCAAGGACGGGCAGATCACGACCGCCCACATCCTCGGCGTCACCCTGGCCTGTGATCACCGGATCCTCTACGGCGCCCCCGCCGCCGAGTTCCTCGCCCGGATCAGGGCGCTGCTCGAGGAGCCCCTTTCGCTGGCGCTCTGAGCGTTCGTCGTTTGGACGGCATCGACGGTCAAGCGACGAACCCTCCACCTGGCCGGCGTTCGTCCTAGGTTCGGCATCTCGAACC
The DNA here is from genome assembly GCA_035605655.1 of Caulobacteraceae bacterium. GTDB lineage: Bacteria > Pseudomonadota > Alphaproteobacteria > Caulobacterales > Caulobacteraceae > Acaudatibacter. The sequence goes on from DASZKO010000161.1 coordinate 1,053, forward strand.
AACGACGAACGCTCACGGGCGGCGTTCGTACTTCGTCCAGCATGGACGTCTAAGTACGAACGCGGTGGTCGGCCGAAGAGAATTTGACTAGACGGGGTCTCAGCCGGTAAGCATTGCTGGTGGCCAAGGGGGTCTTGAGCGGTCCGGGCGAGGGGCGGACGCGGCGGAAGGTGACGCTGCGGGATGTCGCCGCGCGCGCCGGGGTGCATGTGTCGACCGCTTCGCGGGCGCTCGATCTGGTGGGCGAAAGCCGGGTCGGGACCGAGACGGCGGAGCGGGTGAGGAGCGCCGCCGTCGAGCTGGGGTACTCACGGGATCTGCTCGCGGCGGGGCTGAAGCGGGGGGTGACGCAGTCCGTCGGGGTGGTGATCGCCGACCTCGACAATCCCTACAACACGGGGGTGATCCGGGGCATCTCGCGGGTGCTTGAAGCCGACGACTTCGTGCCGCTGGTGGCGGAGACGAACGACAACCGGGAGCGCTTCGAACGACTGCTCGGCCATCTGGTCGGCCGGCGGGTCGATGCGGTGATCACCTCGGCCGTCCATCTCGACGGCGCCGAGGTGCTGTCGCGGCTGGTCGACGACGACATCCCGGTCGTCCTCGCCGGTCGGGGCCTCCCCGGCGCCGGCTACAGCTCCGTCCTCCACGACGACATCACCGGCGGCGCACTCGCCGCGCGGCACCTCGCCTCACTTGGGCACCGGCGCCTCGCCCAGCTTTCCGGGCCCGCCGACATCGACACCTTCATCCGCCGTGCCGAGGGGTTCAGCGCAGCGGCGCGGGAGGCCGGGATCGAGGAGATCGCGGCGCCCGCCCCCGGCAGCGTCACCCCGACCTTCATCGAAGGCCGGCGACTGATGGGGGCGCTGCTCGACGCTCCCACCCGTCCGACCGGCGTCTTCGCGCCCTCCGACGTGATGGCGGTCGGGGCGCTCGACGCGATCGCCTCGCACGGGCTGCGCTGCCCCGTGGACGTCTCCGTGGTCGGCTACAACGACATCCCGGTGAGCCGCTACGTCTCGCCGCCACTGACCACGATCGACATGCCCGCCGAGGAACTCGGGGCGGAAGCGGCGCGGATGGCGCTCGCCGCGATCGAAGAGACGGGTCGGTGGGGCCAGATGGTCGAGATGCCGGCGCGACTGATCGTGCGGCGCTCGACCGGCCCCGCCGCCTGAGCAGGCCGCCGGAACGCAACGGTTCGCCGCGCCGTTCGCCCGCTCTCGCGTCCCCGGCGGCGCACACCGGCGTACCGCAAACGTTCGCGACGAACTGGTATACAAGTCCCGCATGGCGGCTGTTCCGGGGGGCGGGGAGAGCCCGATCAAATTTGTCTACGACTTTTCCGAGGGCTCGCGGGAGATGCGCGACCTGCTCGGCGGCAAGGGCGCCAACGTCGCCGAGATGA
>DASZKO010000163.1:0-22424 GCA_035605655.1 Caulobacteraceae bacterium
GCGGTGCGTGGCCAGGCGAGTTTCGCGCCCGGCGCGGCGGCTCCGATCAGCATCCTCTTCGGCGGCTATGTCGCGCCCGCCGCCGGCGGTGTCCTCTTCGGGGCCACCCACGACCGCGACGACATCGGTCTCGATGCGCGCGAAGCGGACCACCGCCGCAACCTCGCCGCCCTCGGCGCCGTTCTCCCGGCCCTTGCGGCGCGGCTGGAACTCGCCACCCTCAGCGCCCACGTCGGTGTGCGGGCGACCACCGCCGACTACCTCCCCATCGCCGGCCAGGTGGGCGATGGTCTCTTCGTCCTTACCGGCCTGGGCTCACGCGGCTTCACCCTCGCCCCGCTGCTCGCCGAACACATCGCCGCCGTCGCCCTCGGCCGGCCCTCGCCCCTGCCCGCCGCCATCGCCGCCCTCGTCGATCCCGGCCGCTTCGCCAAGCGGGCGAAGCGGCGTCCAGGCGGCCAGAGGTGAAGTGGAATGGTGGACGCGGCTGGGATCGAACCAGCGACCCCTACGATGTCAACGTAGTGCTCTCCCGCTGAGCTACGCGTCCGAGTGCAATCCCGCGGGTGGGAAGGGGCGGATATACCGGTGCGTCCTGGCCGAGGCAAGGCGGCGCGGCGGCGCGCCTCAGGTCTCGCCGCAGCCGGGCGGGATGAGCGCCAGGACGCGGCGACGCACCTCGCTCAACGGGCAGCTTCCCATCGGTCCCGAAGCGCAGCCGGCGAATGTCACGGCCTGACGGCGGGCGCCCGCCGGGGCGAGCGTGCGGAGCTGATCGAGGGTCTCGTAGTAGATCACCGGCCGCACGAAGCGGGCCCCGCGGTCAGTCCACAGTTCGAACGCCAGGGTGGTGGCCGGCGCGGAGGCGTCCGGCTCGCCGGGGAGGGTCCAGGCGAGGCCGAACAGCGAGCCCACGACGATCAGGTTGGAGTCGTGGCCGGCGAGGGCCAGGAGGCGGGTGCGCGGCCCGAAGGAGGGGGCTTTGGCGGCCGGTTCGCCGGCCAGGGCGGCCAGGATCAGCCGGGCCATGAGGGCGCCGTCGCGGCCGGTGGCGTAGCGGTCGGCGCCGTAGATCTGGAAGGAGCGTTCGTGCACGGCCATTACGGCGGCGACCTCGGCGGCCGTCCCCGCCTTACCCCAGCCCACTTGCGCCACAGGCATGCCCTCGGCGTATTCGAGCAGCAGGTCCTCGGGAAGGCTGGCGGCAGTGGCGACCGGCCCTTCCAGCCGAGCGCCGGGAAGAACCTGGTCGGGGCCGGAAAAACAGGTCCCGCCGCCGCCCGTGCAAGCGGTGGGGGCCAAAATGGCCTGAAGCCGCTTCAGCGCCGAGCGGGTCGCCGGCGTCTCTATCCCGCCCGGGCCGATGGCGCTGACGAGCGCGTCCCTGGCCGCTGCCGGATCGCTGCGGCAGGCCGCCGTCGAGCGATCGCCGTTGAAGATCGGGTCGCGCGGCGTCGGCGCCGCCCAGGCCGCTTTCACCCCACAGCCCGGCGCCAGGGCCTCGGCGAGGATTTCTCCCGATCGGCGGGTGCGCTGGTCGGCCCCATCGGCCCACACCACGACCTCGCCCGCACGCGGGCAGCCGGCGGGAAGCAGGCCCGCGGCGCGCCAGGACCGGCGCAGACTCGTCCCCATCAGACGCACCGTCTCCGCCCCATGCGGAGTGAGTTCGCCCGGCCCCACCGGCCAGGCCGGCCACGGCTTCTCGGCATATTTCGCCAGGGCCGCATTGCTGGACGTGGGCGGGCGGACGCCATGCCGCTGGACGATCACCACCCGCTCGAGAACGGGGGCGGCGAGGGCGGCGGGCGCAAGGCCCGAGAGGATCAGGGCGACAACGGCGGCCAGGCGGGTAAACACGGCGGCTCCCTTGGTCAGCATGAAGGTCTGCCAAGACGCCGGGCTTCGGCCTGCAAGGCAAGGCTTTTTATCGCGGTTTGACCGCGCGCCCGGTTTCCCGAATATGGCGGGCATGAACGCCCCCGTGGCCCTGGCGCGCGACTTGGGCTTCGCCGAGAGCGAGGCGCCGTTCGAGATCGTCCGCCCCGCCCCGCCCGGGAGTCCACTGATCTTCGCCTCGCCCCACTCGGGGCGGATCTATCCGGCCGGCATGATGGAGGCTTCGCGTCTCGACGCCGCCGCCATCCGCCGCTCGGAGGACGCGTGGGTCGACCAGCTGATCGAGGACGGCCCGGCGTTTGGGGCGAGCGTTATCGCCGCCCGCCTGGCCCGGGTCTATCTCGACGTCAATCGCGAGGCCTTCGAACTCGATCAGGCCATGTTCTGCGACGAGTTGCCGGCCTATGCCCGCGGCCGCACGGCCAGGGTGGCGGCGGGGCTCGGGGCCATCGCCCGGATCGTCGCCGAGGGTGAGGAGATCTACGCCCGCAAGCTCACCTTCGCCGAGGCGCGCACGCGCATCGAGGCGGTGCATGGCCCATACCATGCCGCTCTCGCCGACCTCGTCGAGGAGAGTCTCGCGGCGCACGGTGTCGCCGTCCTGCTGGACTGGCACTCGATGCCCAGCGCCGCGGCGCGCCACGCCGCCGGCGGTCATTGCGACGTGGTCCTGGGGGATCGTTACGGCGGGGCCTGCGCGGCGTCGATCGCTCGCCTGGTGGAGCGCGAGCTGACCGCCCTGGGCTACGCCGTGGCTCGCAACGCCCCCTATGCCGGCGGCTACACCACCGAGCACTATGGGGTCCCCGCCCGCGGCGTCCACGCCCTGCAGATCGAGGTCAACCGGGCGCTCTATGTGGATGAGGCCACGCTCGCGCCGACGGCCGGTTTCGCCGGGCTCAAGGCGGACCTTGCCCGGCTTTTCGCCGCCCTGGCGGCCGTGGACTGGGGAAGACTCTAAAGCGGCGGGCAAAAAAATGGCCGCGCACGGCGGCGCGGCCAGTTGCATTAGGGAGGAAACGCCCAGGAAGGGCAGAGTCGTCAGCGACGCCTCATGAACTCAAGCTACTGTGCGGCGCACAATCGATCAAGTCAAAATCCACGCGCTGCAGCGCTTTTCCTTTTCCTCTCTGAATCCCGCGCGACGCAGGGACTGGAACGGTTCGTTTCGGGACTGCGGCTGAAACACGACGCAATGCAAATTGTTGCAGCGCGGTAGGATGTGGCCATGGCCTGTGGCCTTGGCGGGTGATTTCCCTTACAAGGCGCCCCCTCCCCGCACCCCCGAGCCTCTCATGTCGTTGCGCAACATCGCCATCATCGCCCACGTCGATCATGGCAAGACCACCCTGGTGGACCAGATGCTGGCGCAGTCCGGCGTCTTCCGCGCCAACGAAGCCCATGCCGAACGGGCCATGGATTCCAACGACCAGGAACGCGAGCGCGGCATCACCATCCTCGCCAAAGCCACTTCGGTGCTCTGGCACGGGGCGGCCGGCGAGACGCGGATCAACATCATCGACACCCCTGGGCATGCTGATTTCGGCGGCGAAGTGGAGCGGATCCTGGGCATGGTCGACGGCGCCCTGCTGCTCGTCGACGCCGAGGAAGGGGTGATGCCGCAGACCAAGTTCGTGCTCGGCAAGGCCCTGAAGCTCGGTTTGCGGCCAATCGTGGTCCTCAACAAGGTCGACCGCCCGCACGCCGATCCCGACCGGGTGCTCAACGACGCCTTCGATCTCTTCGCGGCCATAGGCGCGAGCGATGAGCAGCTCGACTTCCCCCATCTCTACGCCAGCGGCAAGCAGGGCTGGGCGGTGGCCGACCTCGCCGATCCGCGCACCGGCCTCGCCCCTCTCTTCGACAAGATCGTCGAGCACACTCCGGCCCCGACGGCGGAGGGACGGCTGGACGAGCCGGCCCAGCTCCTGGCGGTGCTCATCGAGGCCGATCCGTTCCTCGGCCGTCTGCTCACCGGACGGGTGGAATCGGGGCGCTTCACGCCGGGCATGGCGATCCGCGCCCTTTCCCGCGACGGCGTCGAGGTCGAGCGCGGCCGGGTGAGCAAGCTGCTGGCCTTCCGCGGCCTCAAGCGGGCCCCGATCGAGGAGGCCCTGGCCGGCGACATCGTCGCCGTCGCCGGCCTTGCTAAGGCGACGGTGGCCGACACCCTGGGCGGCCTCGATGCGCAAGGGGCCCTGCCGGCCCAACCGATCGACCCGCCGACCATCGCCATCACCGTCTCGGTCAACGACAGCCCGCTCGCCGGCCGTGACGGCGACAAGGTGCAGAGCCGGGTGATCCGCGAGCGCCTGCTGCGCGAGGCCGAGGCGAATGTCGCGATCAGGGTCACCGAAACGTCCGAGAAAGATGCCTTCGAGGTGGCCGGGCGCGGCGAACTGCAGCTGGGCGTGCTGATCGAATCCATGCGCCGGGAGGGCTTCGAAGTGTCGATCAGCCGCCCCCGGGTGGTCTTCCAGACCGATCCGGAATCGGGCGTCCGCCTCGAGCCGATCGAAGAAGTGGTCATCGACGTCGACGACGATTTCGCCGGGGTGGTGATCGAAAAGCTGTCGGGGCGGAAAGCCGAGCTGAAGGACATCGGCCCATCCGGAGCCGGCAAGACGCGCCTGGCCTTCCTGGCCCCCTCGCGGGCCCTGATCGGCTACCAGGGCGAGTTCCTCACCGACACCCGCGGCTCGGGCGTGCTCAACCGGGTGTTCAGCCACTACGAACCCTACAAGGGGGCCATCGAGGGCCGCCGCAACGGGACCCTGATCTCCAACTCCGACGGCGAGACCGCCTCGTTCGCCCTGTGGAACCTGGAGGATCGCGGGGTGATGTTCGTGGGGGCCGGCGAGAAGACCTATCAGGGCATGATCATCGGCGAGAACGCCAAGCCAGACGACCTCGACGTCAATCCTATGAAGGCCAAGCAGCTGACCAATGTGCGGGCTTCCGGCAAGGACGAGGCCATTCGCCTCACCCCGCCGCGCCGCCTGACCCTGGAGCAGGCCATCGCCTACATCGAAAGCGACGAGCTGGTCGAGGTGACCCCCAGGGCCATCCGCCTGCGCAAGGCCGTCCTCAACCCCACCTTCCGCAAGCGCCGGGTGAAGGAGGACGCCTAAGAGAACTTCGGAACCAGCATTGGCACACGGTGGGCGTAGGCTTCATAGGCCTCTACGCCGAGCTGGCCGCGCAGGAAGCCCTCCTCGACCTTGGCGGTCATCGCGAAGCCCGCGGTGAGCAGGGCGAAGCCGGCCAGGGAGACCGGGGTGGGCTCGATCAGGGCCGTCATCAGGGCGGCGAACATCACCCCGGAATAGATCGGGTGGCGCACCAGGCCGTAGGGGCCGGTGTCGACGATGCGGTGGTCTTCCTTCAGGGTGACGAACCCCGACCACAGGCGACCCAGATGCAGCCGCGCCCACCAGCAGAAGGCGAAGGCGGCGGCGGTGAGGGCGACCAGCGCCCACTGCGCGGCCGCGGGCTCGGGCCACAGCGTCGTCCCGAGCGGGCCGGCCCAGGTCGCCGGCATGAACAGCAGCAGAACTCCGACGCTCGCCGCGAGGCGATGCAGGCCGAATCCTTCGCGGCCCATCTGGACCTTGGTTCGGCCTGAGAAAACCACGGCGGCCAGCCAGGTCACGTACCAGACGCCCCACAGCCAATAGACGGCGATTTGCGCGGACATATCCTCCCCCCAGGGGCGCCGGCCCGATCCTACAGCAAATCCCTGTCGCCGAGCAGCCATGCTAAGGCTCGCCCATGGCCAACGCCGTCTACGCCGCCCTGCCGACCACCATCTTCACGGTGATGAGCGGCCTCGCCCGCGAGCACGGGGCGATCAATCTCGGCCAGGGATTCCCCGACGAGCCGGGACCCGAGGCCATCCGCCGGGCGGCCGCCGAGGCGGTGCTCCACGGCGACAACCAGTATCCGCCGATGCCCGGGATTCCCGAGTTGCGCCAGGCCGTCGCCGGCCACTACGCCCGCTATCAAGGTCTTGAGATCGACTGGGCGCGCGAGGTGACGATCACGTCAGGGGCGACCGAGGCCCTGGCCTGCGCCTTCCTGGCCCTCATCGAACCGGCCGACGAGGTCGTGCTCTTCGCCCCGGTCTACGACGCCTATGCGCCGATGATCCGCCGGGCCGGCGGCGTCCCGCGTCTCGTCCGCCTCGCCCCGCCGCACTGGCGCTTTGGCCGCGCCGATCTGGAGGCGGCCTTCACCCCGCGCACCCGCCTCGTCGTCCTCAACAACCCGCTCAACCCCACCGCCACCCTGTGTCCGGCCGAGGATCTCGCCCTGCTGGCCGAATTCTGCCTGCGTTTCGATACCGTGGCGGTGTGTGACGAGGTCTGGGAGCAGGTGGTCTTCGACGGGGCCGCCCACGTCCCGCTGATTGGGCTGCCCGGCATGCGCGATCGCTGTGTGAAGATCGGCTCGGCGGGCAAGATGTTCGCTCTCACCGGCTGGAAGGTCGGCTTCCTCGTCGCCGCCCCGCCCCTCACCGAGGTCCTGGCCAAGGCCCACCAGTTCCTCACCTTCACCACGGCGCCCAATCTGCAGAGCGCCGTGGCCTGGGGCCTGGCCAACAGCGAGGCCTGGTTCGCCGCCATGCCCGCCGATCTCGCCGCCTCGCGCGATCATCTGAGCCGGGCGCTGGAACGGGAAGGCTTTGTCACCCTCCCGTGCCAGGGGACCTACTTCCTCAACATCGACCTCGCCGCCTCGGGCGTGGCGGAGGACGACATGGCTTTCTGTCTGCGGGCGGTGAAGGAGGCCGGCGTGGCGGCGATCCCGATCTCGGCCTTTTACGAGGACGATCCGGTGCGCACCACCATCCGCCTGTGCTTCGCCAAGCGCGGCCAGACCCTCGAGGAAGGCGCCCGCCGCCTCGCCAAGGCCCGCGAGCTGTCGCTGAAGGGCGGCGCTCCCACCCCCTCCGGCCCTTCGGGCCACCTCCCCCATCAAGGGGGAGGAGGAACCTGATTAGTGAGTTTTTTTCTCCCTCCCCTTCATGGGGAGGGTGGACCGGCGAAGCCGGGACGGGTGGGGTTCCCCTCTCAACTGGTTGTGCCGCCGTCGATGACGATGGTCTGGCCGGTCATCCAGGCCCCGGCGCGGGAGGCGAGGAAGACCGCGGCGCCGGCGATGTCGTCCGGTTCGCCCAGGCGGCGCAGGGGGGTGGCGAATTTCGCACGGGTTTCCGCCTCCGGGGTCTCCCACAAGGCGCGGGCGAAGTCCGTCTTGACCAGGCCCGGGGCGATGCAGTTGACCCGGATGTTGTCGGGGGAAAGCTCCTGGGCGAGGTTGCGGGCCAGCTGCATGTCGGCCGCCTTGGAGATGGCGTAGGCCCCGATCACCCCGGTGCCGCGCAGGCCGCCGATCGAGGAGATGATCACGATCGCCCCGTCTTTGCGCGACGCCATTTCCGGGGCGACCATGGTGATCAGCCAATTGTTGGAGACGATGTTGTTGTCAAGGATCTTGCGGAAGGCCTCGTCGCTGATCCCGCTCATCGGCCCGTAGTAGGGGTTGGAGGCGGCGTTGCAGACCAGGATGTCGACCTGGCCGAAGGCGGCGCGGGTCTCGTCGACCAGACGCTGCAAATCATCCTTGGAGGAGATGTTGGCCGGCACGGCGATCGCCGCGCCTGGGCGCCTGGCGTTGATCTCGGCGGTCACCGCCTCGCAGGCGGCGGCCTTGCGCGAGGAGACCGCCACCTTGGCCCCGTGCTCGGCCAGGCGCTCGGCGATGGCCTTGCCGATGCCGCGGGTCGAGCCGGTAACGATGGCGACCTTGCCGGTGAGATCGAACAGCTCCATGGCCGGACTCCTTTAAACAGGCGTTTGATTTTACCCACCATCGGGCGGGGGGCGGGCGAGGTCAAGCGGAGGGCGAGGATTGCGCCCACCTGCCGGCGACTACACAATGACCCCATGCCCGAAGGCGACACCAAGGCTGGCGCGCGCGCCGTGACTTTCGGGCGCGGTTTCCTCGAGGACATCTGGTATTTCGCCGCCCTGGCTTCTGACCTGAAGCCCGGAAGCCTGGCCCGCTACGAGATCCTCGGCGAACCGGTCATGCTGGGCCGCGGCCGCGGCGGCGAGTTGATCGCCCTGCGCGACATCTGCCCGCACCGCGCCGCGCCGCTCTCGGCCGGCCGCCTCGTCCGCGAAGCTTCGGGCGCCGAGAGCGTCGAGTGTCCCTATCATGGCTGGCGCTATGGCGCCGACGGGGCGTGCCTGGCCATCCCCTCCCTCACCGACGGCGACGCGTTCGACATCTCGCGGGTCCGGGTGCGGGCCTGGCCCGTCGCCGAGAGCCAGGGGATGGTCTTCGTCTGGATGGGGAGCGATCCGCGCGCCACGGCCGCGCCCCCGCCCCCGCCGGTCTTCGAGGGCGTGGTCGGCGGGGCCCCCAAACTCGTCGACCGTTTGGAGTTCCCCGCCCACATTGATCATGCCGTTGTCGGGCTGATGGATCCGGCCCACGGACCGTTCGTGCACAGACAATGGTGGTGGCGCTCGCGCGCCTCGATGCACGAGAAGGCCAAGCGCTTCGAGCCGGGGACGCAGGGGTTCGTGATGATCCGCCATCCGCCGTCGCGCAACTCGCGCGCCTATCGCCTCCTGGGCGGAACTCCGATGACCGAGATCAGCTTTCGCCTGCCCGGCCTGCGCTGGGAGCATGTGTGGGCCGGCAAGCATCAGGTCCTCTCGCTCACCTGCCTCACGCCGCTGACCGAGACGCGGACCCGGATCACCCAGATCGTCTGGTCGGACCACCCGATCTTCGCCCTCATCGCCCCCCTCATCCGGGCCGGCGCCCGCCGATTCCTGGAGCAGGACGGGGCCATGGTCCAGCTGCAGAACGAGGGCCTGAAGTACGATCCGGCCCTGCTGTGGATCGATGACGCCGACCGCCAGGCCAAGTGGTACCAGGCGCTCAAGCGCGAGTGGGCGGCGAGCCGGCGCGAGGGCCGGCCCTTCGTCAATCCGGTCGAGCCGGCGACGCTTCGGTGGACCAGCTGAGTCCGCCGGGACCTATGGCGAGGCGAGGCGAGCGGTTCTACAGTTTGGCCGTGAAAGCCCTCGCGATCCTTGGTCTTGGCCTCCTGGCCCTCCCCCTCGCCGGAGCGACCCAGGCGCCGACCGGGCGCGTGTTCGTCAGCCCCTCGGGCGAACCCGTCCATCCCAGCGCCGCAGCGCCCGATCCTTTCGAGGCCTGGTTCTCCAGGGTCGACTCCAACCACGACGGCCGCATCGACCGCGACGAGTTACGCGCCGACGCCACCCAGGTCTTCCAGCGCCTCGATACCAACCACGACGGGGCGATCGACGGCTTCGAGGTGGCCGCCTACGAGAAAGGCGTCGCCGCCGATCTCGACATCAACGGCCAGGGCTTCGCCGGTGACCCGAAGGCTCGCGACGCGCCGATGTCGCTCCTGGCCGATCCCGAACCCGTCAGCGGCGCCGACGCCAACCTCAATTCCAAGATCACCCTGGCCGAATGGCTGGCGGTGACCGACCGCCGCTTCGACATGCTCGATGCCAAACATCTCGGCTACCTCACCCGCGACGCCCTGGCCGCGCGCCTGCCCAAGGGCGTGCGGCCATGAGAGCGGTCCTGGCCCTCTTCCTCGCCCTGGCGGCCTGCGCCCCGGCCGGCCCGAAGCTGCCCAGCGCCGCCCTCGACCAGGCGATCGCAAACGCCATCGGTGATCCAACCACCTGCGTGATCATCGCCGAGCGCGCCACGGGCAAGACGATCTATGCCTACAACGCCGGCTTCGACTGCTCCCGCGGCCTGCCGGCGTGCGACCGCCCCGGCGCTCTCACCGCCCGGCAGGCCCTCGGCTTCGCGGCCGCCGGACGCGACGCCAGCTGCAATTCGGTCCCTGACGGCTCGCGCACCGTCGGCTGGGCCGAGGGACGGGTGAAAAGCACGCGCGGCGACTTCATCTATTCGGCGGTGATGGAGGGCGACCGCGCCCTGCCCGGCCACGAGATGGCCGCCCGCCTCGACGACGCCTTCAGCGCCGCCGGTCTGTGAAGGTCGATCCGCAGATGACGCAGATGGGCGCAGACGAGGAAGGTCGCCGCTTCGCGGCCTCGCCGTCACAACGCTCCGGCTGGTGCAAGAGACAGCCGATATGAAGCTGGCCGCCCCCTAACCTCCGCTCTTCCCCGCGAAAGCGGGGACCCAGGCGTTTTTCGTTACTGGATGTCCACGAATAGATCGCGCCAGCCCGGATTGAAGCGCTCGATCAATTCGATCTTCCATGCCCGCCCCCATCTTCTTGATCCGCCGCTCCCGCGTCCAGGCGTCCTCGCGTGTCTCACGGGCGGCGGTGAACGAGCGCATGGGCGCGGTGCTCGGTCATGCGCCGGCAGAGGTCGTCTTTATGGCCCGTGTAGAGCGCGCCGTTGCGCTGGCTGGCCAGGATGTAGGCGTAATAGGCCATCTCAAAGGAACTGGGTCCCCGCTTTCGCGGGGAAGAGCGGAGGGCATGGGGCCATCTCTTCGCCCCATACGCGCTTATCTGCGTCATCTGGATAACTTAACGGTAGTTCTGCTTCAGCCACGCCTCGTAGTCGCCGGACGTGGCCGCGCGCCACCAGGCCTCGTTGGCCAGGTACCAGTCGAGAGTGGCCGCCAGGCTCATCGCGAAGTCTCCCACCGGCGCATAGCCGAGCTCGCGGCGGATCTTGCTGTCGTCGATGGCGTAGCGGCGATCGTGGCCGAGGCGGTCGGGGACGTGGGTCTTGAGCGACGCTGAAGCGGCGCCGGACGCCGCCGGCGCATCCGGAAACCGACTCGCCAACGCCTGATCGCGGGTGAAGGCGGTATCCACCGCCGAGCACAGCCGCTCGATCAACGCGAGATTGGTCATCTCGGCGCCGCCGCCGACATTGTAGGTCTCCCCCGGCCTGCCATTGTCGAGAATCAGGCCGATCGCCCGGCAGTGGTCGGCGACGTCCAGCCAGTCGCGCACATTCTGGCCATCGCCATAGACCGGCAGGGCCCGGCCGTGCAGGGCGTTGATCAGGAACAGCGGGATCAGCTTTTCCGGGTGCTGAAACGGACCGAAATTGTTCGAGCAGTTGGAGATCGTGGTCTCCAGGCCAAAAGTGCGGTTGTAGGCCCTCACCAGATGGTCTGAAGCCGCCTTGCTGGCCGAATACGGCGAGTTGGGCGCGTAGGGCGTCAGTTCGTGGAATGCCGGATCGGCCGGGCCGAGGCTGCCGTAGACCTCGTCGGTGGAGATGTGGTGGAAGCGGTGCGGCCGCCCTGTCCCCTTGTCCAGCCAGGCGGCCCGCGCCGCCTTCAGCAGGGCGTGGGCGCCGACGACATTGGTTTCGATGAAGGCGTCCGGTCCATGGATCGAGCGGTCCACATGGCTCTCGGCGGCGAAGTGGACGATAGTGTCGACGGCGTGGTCGGCCAGGACGGCGCCCACAAGGCCTTCGTCGCGGATGTCGCCGTGGACGAAGTCGACAGCGCTGATACCGGCGAGGTTGGCCCGATTGCCGGCGTAGGTCAGGGCGTCGAGCACCACCACCTGATCATCCGGGTGCTCGGCGCGCCAGTAGCGGACGAAATTGGCGCCGATGAAGCCGGCTCCGCCGGTGATCAGGAGCGACCGCCTCATCCCCTGGATGCCTTCATTTCGCGCAGCACCTGTCGCAAGGCGACCCGCCAGTGCGGGGCCGGGCCGCCCAGAAGCGCGAATGCGGCGCTCTTGTCGAGGACGCTGTAGGCCGGGCGGGCGGCGGCGGTCGGATAGTCGATGGTGGCGATCGGCCGGATCGGCGGGGCGGTCCCGAGGAGGCCGGCGGCCAGCGCCTCCTCGGCGATGGCCTGGGCGAAATCGTACCACGAGGCGGCGCCGGCGTCGGTGAAATGCCAGATCCCTCGCGCCCCAGCCGCGGCGAAGCCCCATACCGCGGGGGCCAGGGTGAGCGTCGAGGTCGGCGTCCCGATCTGGTCGGCGACCACCTCGAGTTCCGGCCGCTCGGCCATCAATCGCAGCATGGTGGTCAGGAAATTGCCGCCGATCGGGCCATAGACCCAGGCGGTGCGGACAATGAGCGCCTCGGGGCAGGTCTCGAGCACGGCCGTCTCGCCCGCCAGCTTCGATGCGCCATAGACGCTCGCCGGCGCCGGCTCATCGTCCGGACGGTAGGGCCGGCCCGAGCGGCCATCGAAGACAAAATCGGTGGAAAAGTGGACGAGGCGGGAGCCGGCGGCCCGGGCGGCGGCGGCGAGATGGGCCGGCCCGTCACGGTTGACCGCAAACGCCGCCTCGGATTCGCTCTCCGCCCGATCGACGGCGGTATAGGCGCCGGCGTTGATGATGAGGTCCGGGGCGACAGTGGCCACCGTGGTCTCGACGGCCGCGCGGTCGGTGACATCGAGATCGGCCCGGGTCATGGGGGCGATCGTCCAGCCCGGCGGGGCCGCGGCGATCAACGCCCGCGCCACTTGGCCGCCAGCCCCGGTGACGAGCGCCTTCACGGGAAGAGCGCCGCCTCGGCCAGTGGCGGCGCCACGGCGTCCTTGGCCGAAAGAATGGGGCGTGCGCCCGGCTCCAGGGGCCAGTCGATCGCCACGGTCGGATCGTCCCAGCGGAGCGCGCGCTCGTCGGCGCGCGAATACAACCCGCTGCACTTGTAGAGAAAATCGGCATGGTCGCTGAGGGTCAGGAACCCGTGGGCCACTCCGGGCGGGGCCCACAGGATCAGCCGGTTTTCGGCGCTCATCTCGAGCCCGTACCATCGGCCGAAGGTGGGCGAGGATCTCCGTAGGTCGACGACCACGTCGAAGACCGCCCCGGCCGCCACTCGGGCGAGCTTCCCCTGTGGGTTGGGGAGCTGGTAGTGCAAGCCACGCAGGACGCCGCGGGCCGAGCGACTGTGGTTGTCCTGATCGAAATCGGCGTCGATACCGGCCTCGGCGAATTCCGCCGCGCGCCAGGTTTCCATGAAGAACCCGCGCTCGTCGCTGAACACCATCGGTTCGATCACGATCACACCGCCGATCGGGGTCGAATTGAACTTCACTCAGCTCGCCTTCTCAGCCAGCAGGGACAGCAGATAGCCGCCGTAGCCGCTGGCGCGCAGGGGGCCGGCGAGAGCTTCGAATTCGTCGTCCGAGATCCAGCCCTGGCGCCAGGAAATCTCCTCGGGGCAGCAGATCTTCAGGCCCTCACGCTCTTCGACGATGCGCACGAAGAGGGCGGCGTCCAGAAGGGCGGCGTGGGCCCCGGTGTCGAGCCATGCGTGCCCGCGGCCGAGCACCTCGACGTGCAGGTCGCCGGCCTCGAGATACTTGCGGTTGAGATCGGTGATCTCTAGTTCGCCGCGCGCCGAGGGCGAGAGGTCGGCAGCGAAATCGGTCACGCGTTCGTCGTAGAAATAAAGGCCGGTGACGGCGTGGTTCGATTTCGGGGCCGCCGGCTTCTCCTCGATCGTCACCGCCTTGCCGGTGGCGTCGAACGAGATCACCCCATACTGGGAGGGGCTGTCGACCCGGTAGGCGAAGACCGTGGCGCCGGCGGCGCGGGCATTGGCCTGCTGAAGAATGGTGGCGAGGTTCGCGCCATAGAACAGGTTGTCCCCGAGAATCAGGGCCGAGGGGGCGCCCTCGACGAAATCGGCGCCGATCCGGAACGCCTGGGCCAGGCCCTCGGGCCGCGGCTGGGTCTCATAGGCGATCGAAAGCCCCCACCGGCCGCCATCGCCCAGCAGGCGGCGGAAAGCTTCTTGCTCGTGAGGGGTGGTGATGACGAGAACTTCGCGAATGCCGGCCAGCATCAGCACCGACAGAGGATAATAGATCATGGGCTTGTCGAACACCGGCATAAGCTGTTTGCTCACCGCCACGGTGAGCGGATAAAGCCTCGTCCCCGTTCCCCCAGCCAGGATTATGCCGCGCCGCGCCATGGCGGCGCTCCTAGCAGATAAGCTCCACCCTTTTGAACCTTAAGGCATGCGGGTCGCCCTAATTTTGTGAAAAATGTCTTGTCCGCAATCCAAATGCTTCATCCATATGGGAATTGCGCCGGCCCTGAGTGGCGATGCGCCATGATGTCGAGGGTGAATGACCGAGAATTACCCCCCGCCGCCGCGCTACGCCTATTCCCCTGCTCCGCGCCGCTCCCGCCTGCGCACGCCGCTGGCCATCGTCGTGGTCATCCTCATCGCCCTGGCCCTGGCGGCCCTGTTGACCTTTTGCGTCGCTCAAGGTGGCGGCGGCCAGGCGCGTGGCGGTCGTGGCGGCGGCCGCGGCGGTTTCGGCGGGTCCGCCGGCGGGCGGCCGGCGATCACCGTCGGCGTCGCCAAAGCGGTCAGCGGCGATATTCCAATCCAGATCGGCGCGCTCGGCACGGTGACGCCCCTGGCCACCGTGAGCGTCAACGCCCGGGTCTCCGGGATGCTCGACAAGGTCGCCTTCCGGGAGGGGCAGATCGTCCGCAAGGGCCAGCTTCTCGCCCAGATCGATCCGAGACCCTTTCAGGCCGCTCTCGGCCAGGCCAGGGGCCAGCTCGCCCACGACCAGGCCCTGCTCGCCGACGCCCGGCTGGATCTGGCCCGCTACGCCAAGCTGCACGCCGAGGACTCGATCGCCACCCAGACCTATGACACCCAGGTGGCCCTGGTGCGCCAGGACGCCGCCACGGTCGTCTCCGATCAGGCCAACATTCAGACCGCCGCCCTCAACCTCTCCTTCACCCGCATCGTCGCCCCGATCGGCGGCCGGGTCGGCCTGCGCCAGATCGATCCGGGCAACCAGATCACCGCCAACGAGACGACCCCGTTCGCCGTGGTCACCCAGGTCGATCCGATCACGGTGATCTTCTCGGTGCCGGAATCGGCCATCGGCCCGATCGAGCGGCAGGGCGGCGCTGGCCTGGCGACCACCGCCCTGGACCGCGCCGGCGGCGTCGTGCTGGCTCAGGGTCGGCTGGCCACCCTCGACAATCTCATCGACACCACCACTGGCACGGTGAAGGCCCGCTCGGTGTTCCGCAACGCCGGCTCGGGCTTGTTTCCCAACCAGTTCGTCAACGTGAACCTGCTCGTGGACACGCTTCACAACCAGGTCGTCGTGCCGACGAGCGCCGTCCGCCATGGACCGCAGGGGGATTTCGTCTGGGTGCTGCAGCCGGACCAGACAGTGAAGTCGCGGCCGGTGAAGGTCGGCCCGGGCACGCCCGAGACCGTGTCGATCACGTCCGGCCTGAGCCTCGGTGAAACCGTCATCACCGATGGCGGCGACCGGTTGAAGGAGGATGCCAGGGTGGTCCTGCCCGGCCAGAGGCCTTCGAGCGGATTCCGGAGCGGCGGACCTGGCGGCCATCACCGGCGCGGCGCCGGGGGCTGGCAAGGACGGCGCGGGGGCGGCCAGGGAGGCGGGGGCCAGGAGGCAGGGTGAACCCGTCACGCCCCTTTATCGAGCGGCCGGTGGCGACATCGCTGCTCATGGCGGCGATCCTTCTGGCCGGCATGGTGGCCTTCCGCTTCCTGCCCCTGTCGGCTTTGCCGGAAGTCGACTACCCGACCATTCAGGTCCACACGACCTATCCGGGGGCGAGCCCGGAGGTGATGGCGACCACCGTCACCGCGCCGCTTGAAGTCCAGTTCGGCCAGATGTCGCAGCTCAATCGGATGAGCTCGATCAGCTCCAGCGGCTCATCGGTGATCAACCTGCAGTTCGATCTTTCCCTTGGCCTCGACGTGGCCGAGCAGGAGGTCCAGGCGGCGATCAATGCGGCGACGAGCCTCTTGCCCACCGACCTGCCGGCCCCGCCGATCTATGCCAAGGTCAATCCCGCCGACGCCCCAGTGCTGACGCTGGCGCTCACTTCGAAAACCCTGCCTCTGACCGAGGTCGAGAGCTACGGCGACCAGCAGCTCGGCCAGAAGATCTCGCAACTTCCCGGCGTGGGACTGGTATCGGTCAGCGGCGGCCAGAAGCCGGCCGTGCGCATTCAGGCCAACGCCAACCAGCTGGCCTCCTATGGCCTGTCCCTCTCCCAGCTCAGCGCCGCCATCGCCTCGGCCAACTCCAATGGCGCCAAGGGCAGTTTCGACGGGCCGACCCGCGCCTACACCATCGACGCCAACGACCAGCTGCTCACCGCCGGCGACTACGCCAATCAGATCATCGCCTACCAGGGGGCGGCGCCCGTGCGCCTGTCTGATGTGGCCAATGTCGTAGCCGGCTCGGAGAACGCCGAACTGGGGGCCTGGTACGACCGCACTCCGGCGGTGCTGCTCAATGTCCAGCGCCAGCCGGGGGCCAATGTCATCAGCACCGTCGACCGCATCAAGACGTCCCTGCCAGGCATGCTCACCGCATTGCCGCCGGGCGTCAGTGTCCAGGTGGTCACCGACCGCACCACCGGCATCCGCGCCTCGGTCCACGATGTCGAGTTCGAGTTGATCCTCGCCGTCGCCCTGGTCGTGGCGGTGATCTTCCTCTTCCTGCGCAGCATTCCGGCCACCTTCATCGCCAGCGTCGCGGTGCCGCTCTCGCTCGTCGGGACCTTCGCGATGATGTACCTGCTGGGCTTCTCGCTCAACAACCTGACCCTGATGGCTCTGACCATCGCCACCGGCTTCGTGGTCGACGACGCCATCGTCATGATCGAGAATATCTCGCGGTACATCGAGGCCGGCGAGAGCGCCATGAGCGCGGCGTTGAAGGGCGCCGAGCAGATCGGCTTCACGATCATTTCGCTCACCGTGTCGCTGATCGCGGTGCTGATCCCCCTCTTGTTCATGGGCGATGTCGTCGGGCGGCTGTTCCGCGAGTTCGCCATCTCCCTCGCGGTGACCATCGTGATCTCGGCGATCGTCTCCCTGACCCTGGTCCCGACGCTTTCCGCCCGCTGGCTGAGAACCGACGACAGGGTCGAGAACAGCCGGTTCGGCCGCCGCTCCAAGGAAATCATCGACGCTGTCATCGCCCGCTACGATCGATCGCTGGTCTGGGTTCTGGATCGCCAGGGCCTGACGATGGTGGTCTTCATCGGGGCCTTCGTCCTCACCGTGATGCTGTTCCTGATCGTCCCCAAGGGCCTTTTCCCGACCCAGGACACCGGCATCGTCCAAGCGGTGACCGAGGCCAACCAGTCAGTGTCGTACGAGGGAATGGCCGAGCTGCAGCAGAAGATCGCCGACCGCCTGCTCACCGACCCCGACGTGGCCAGCCTGACCAGCTTCATCGGCGTCGACGGGACCAACACCACCCTCAACAACGGCCGGATGCTGATCAACCTGGCTCCCTTCGGCCATCGCACCGCCTCGCAGCCGGCGATTCTCGATCGGCTGAGACGGGAGGCGGCCGAGGTCCCCGGGGCCGGCATCTACGTCCAGCCGGTTCAGGACCTGACCATCGACTCCTCGTCCGGTCGCACGCAGTACCAGTTCGCCCTCCAGGGGGCCGACACGGCCACGGTCGCCCAGTGGTCGGCCCGCCTCGTCCAGCGCCTGGCCGGCGAACCGAAAGTGCGCAATGTCGCCTCCGACCTGCAGGGCCAGGGCCTGTCGGCCTACATCGACATCAACCGTGAGACCGCGGCCCGCCTCGGCATCACCCCGGCCACCGTCGACGACACCCTCTATTCCGCCTTCGGCCAGAGAATCATCTCGACCATTTTCACCCAGTCGAACCAGGAGCGGGTGATCCTGCAGGCTGATCCGCGGACGACCGCCTCGCCGACGACGCTCGCCAACCTGTATCTGACCAGCAGCAGCGGCACGCCCACGCCGCTTTCCGCCATCGCCACGATCGAACAGCGTCTGTCGCCCCTGCAGATCAATCATGTCGCCCAGTTCCCGGCCGCCAACATCTCCTTCGACACCGCCCCGGGCGTGGCCCTTGGCGATGCGGTCGGCGCCATTCAGAAGGACGAGGCCGCCATCGGCATGCCGGTGACCATCACCACCGCCTTCCTCGGCGCGGCCAACGCCTACAAGGCCTCGCTGGGCAATGAGCTGTGGCTGATCCTGGCGGCGATCGTCACGGTCTACATCGTCCTGGGCGTGCTCTACGAGAGCTACATCCACCCGCTCACGATCCTCTCCACCCTGCCCTCGGCGGGGGTCGGGGCCCTGCTGGCCCTGATGATCGCCGGCCAGGATTTGGGGGTGATCGGGATCATCGGCATCATCCTGCTGATCGGCATCGTGAAGAAAAACGCGATCATGATGATCGACTTCGCCCTCGACGCCGAGCGGACCGGGGGCAAGAATCCGCGGGAGGCGATCCACCAGGCCGCTCTGCTGCGTTTCCGCCCGATCATCATGACCACCCTGGCGGCCCTCTTCGCCGCCCTGCCCCTGATGCTCGGCTGGGGCGTGGGCTCGGAGCTGCGCCACCCGCTGGGGATCAGCATCGTCGGCGGCCTCATCGTCAGCCAGGCTCTGACGCTCTTCACCACCCCGGTGATCTACCTCCAGTTCGACAGCCTGGCGCGGCGATTGGGCGGTCCCAACCGGCGCAAGGGCGAGTCCGATCCAGGCCTTTCCGAGGCCGAACCCGATCCGGGGCCGGCTCCGGCATGAGCTTCTCGGCCCCTTTCATCCGGCGACCCATCGCCACAGTCCTCTTGACCCTGGGCGTCGCCCTGGCCGGCGCGGCGGCCTTCTTCCTGCTCCCCGTCTCGCCTCTGCCGCAGGTGGATTTTCCAACCATCTCGGTGAGCGCGAACCTGCCGGGGGCCAGTCCCGAGACCATGGCCACCAGCGTCGCCACGCCCCTGGAAAAGCGCCTGGGGCTGATCTCGAATGTCAGCGAGATGACGTCGCAGAGCCGCACCAGCCAGACGCGCGTCAATCTGCAGTTCGGGCTTGACCGCGATATCGACGGCGCGGCGCGGGATGTCCAGGCGGCGATCAACGCCGCCCGCGTCGACCTGCCGGCGACGCTGCATTCCAACCCCACCTACCGCAAGCAGAACCCGGCCGACGCGCCGATCATGATCCTAGCCCTGACGTCGCGGACGCGAACTCCAGGCCAGATCTACGACGTCGCCTCGACCATCCTTCAGCAGCAGATCAGCCAGGTGAAAGGCGTCGGGGACGTGACCATTGGCGGGTCCTCGCTGCCGGCGGTGCGGGTGGAGCTCAACCCCCTGGCCCTCTCCCGCTACGGCATCGGTCTGGAGGATGTGCGCGCCGCCATCGCATCGGCCAACGCCAACAGGCCCAAGGGGGTGGTGCAGGACTCCAACCTGCGACTCCAGATCTACACCAACGACACCGGTCTCTCGGCCGCCACCTATGCCCCCCTGGTGGTCGCCTACCGCAACGGCGCGGCGGTGCATCTCTCGGACATCGCCCAGGTGGTCGACGGAGTCACCGACACCCACAACTTTGGCCTGTTCAACGGGCGGCCGGCCATCGTCGCGGTGATCAGCCGACAGCCGGGCGCCAACATCATCAACACCGTCGATCGCGTGAAGGCGCTGATCCCGACCCTGCGCCAGATCCTGCCGCCGGACATCGACATGCAGGTGGCCAGCGACCGCACCGTCACCATTCGCGCCTCCCTGGCCGAGGTCGAGCGGACGGTGCTGATCGCCATCGTCCTGGTCATCGCGGTCACCGCCTTCTTCCTGCGCAACGGACGCGGCGTGCTCATCCCCAGCGTGGCGGTGACGGTTTCCCTGCTGGGGGCCTTGGGCTTGATGTATCTGCTCCACTTCTCGCTCGATAACCTGTCGTTGATGGCGCTGACCGTCTCGACCGGCTTCGTGGTGGACGACGCCATTGTGGTGCTCGAGAACACCACCCGCCACGTCGAGGCCGGCATGAGCCGGTTCGAGGCTGCCCTTCTGGGGGCGCGCGAAGTGAGTTTCACGGTCTTCTCGATCTCCATCTCCCTGGTCGCGGTCTTCATCCCGATCCTGCTGATGGGCGGCATCGTCGGCCGGCTGTTCCGCGAGTTCGCCATGACCCTGTCGGCGGCGGTGCTGGTTTCCCTGCTCGTTTCGCTCACCACCACCCCGATGATGTGCGCCTTCCTGATAGATCGGCCAAAGCCGAATACCCGCCGCGGCCGGCTCGCCCGCTTCGCCGACGGGGTCTTTTCCGGGATGCAGCGGACCTACGAGAAGGCGCTCGACTGGTCGCTGGATTCCGGACCCCTGATGCTCGTGGTGCTGGCTGCGACCATCGTGCTCAGCTTCTACCTCTACGCCATCGCCCCCAAGGGCTTCTTCCCGGAACAGGACACCGGCTCGATCGCCGCCGGCCTGCAGTCGGACCAGTCGAGTTCCTTCGCCCTGACCAGCGAGCGCATGCGCCGCCTGGTCGGCATCGTCAGGCGCGATCCGTCGGTGGACACGGTGGTCGCCTTCGCCGGCAGCAATGCGGGCGGTGGCTTCCTTTTCACGACGCTCAAGCCCAGGAACGAGCGCCAGGGCGGCTCGGCCGCCGTGGTCCAGCGCCTGCGGCCCAGGCTCGCGCAGGTGGTGGGGGCAGCCTTGTTCCTCAATCCGGTGCAGGACGTGCGCGTCGGCGGCCGACAGAGCAACGCCACCTACCAGTTCACCCTCCAGGCCGCCGACCTGACGGCGCTTCGCACGTGGGCATCGCGCCTGGCCGAGGCGCTCAAGACCCAGCCGGCCTTGACCGATGTCAACACCGACCAGGAGGATCACGGCCTCGACAGCTATGTCACCATCGACCACGACAAGGCCGCGCGGCTCGGCCTCACCAGCACCCAGGTCGACAACACCCTCTACGACGCCTTCGGACAGCGCCAGGTTTCGACGATCTACAAGGAGACCAACCAGTACCGCGTGGTGATGGAGGCCGATCCGGTGTTCACCCGGGATCCGACGAGCCTCGAGGACATCTATGTGAGCACCGGGACAGCGGCGAACGGTGTGGCGTCCGCCCCGGCGGGAACAAGTTCGACGGCCCTGGCGACCCGCGCCTCGGCCACACCCTCGACCCTGGCGGCCACGGCGACTCTCGCCCCCCTGGCCACGACACTGGCCACCCGCGCCGGCCAGACCCCCTCGACACTGGCGGCGAGCGCCACGAAGGCCACCCAGGCGACCGGCGCCGCCCCGACCATGGCTTCGACCATGCTTTCGCGCCTTCAATCGGCGAGCGGGACGAGCATCCCGACCGCCTCCACGGCCGCCCTCGCCAATCCCAACACGCCCGGCGTGGGCAACGTCGCCGGCCGGCCCGGAGCCCTGAGCGCCACCACCGCATCCGCGGTGGCGGTAGGGGCCAGCGCGGTCAGCGGACCCGCGGCCCCGCCGGGGAGGGCCGCCTCTCAGGGCGTGGCGGTCAGCACCAGCCCCGAAACCCTCGTGCCGCTGTCGGCGATCGCCCATTGGGCCGACGGCTCGACCCCGACCTCGGTCAACCACCAGAACACCGAGCCGGCGACCACGATCTCGTTCAACCTGGCCCCCGGCAAGTCGCTGAGCGACGCCACTCGGGCCATCACCCAGGCCGAGGCCGAGATCGGCTTGCCGGCCACTATCCACGGCGCGTTCCAAGGCACGGCCAAGGTGTTTCAGGAATCGCTGGCCAGCGAACCGGTGCTGATCGCCGCCGCCCTCATCGCCATCTACCTGGTCCTCGGGATCCTCTACGAGAGCTACATTCACCCCCTGACGGTGCTCTCGACCCTGCCGTCGGCCGGGATCGGCGCGATCATCGCCCTTATCGTCTTTCACATCGAGTTTTCGATCATCTCCCTGATCGGGGTCATCCTGCTGATCGGCATCGTCAAGAAGAACGCCATCCTGATGATCGACTTCGCCATCGCCGCCGAACGTGACGACGGCCTCGCGCCCCACGAGGCCATCCGCCGCGCGGCCCTCACCCGTTTCCGGCCGATCATGATGACCACTTTCGCCGCCATGCTCGGCGCGGTGCCCTTGGCCATCGGCTGGGGCGAAGGCTCCGAAATGCGTCGCCCGCTGGGCATAACCATCATCGGCGGCCTGCTCGTCAGTCAGATACTCACAATTTTGACCACACCGGTGGTGTACATGTATCTGGATCGTTTCCGTCGCCGCCGGACCAACGAGACATTTCTAAGCCGGTTCGCCGGCCAACCTTCGCCCGAGCCCGCCAGTTAGGTACGCAATATGGTCCCACGCCTTTCCCGTCCTCGCTTCGCCGCCGGAGCCGGCCTTGCCGCGGTCGCAGCCCAGACCGTGCTGAGCGGCTGCGCCGTCGGTCCCAACTATGTGCGGCCGAGCGTCCCCACCTCAGCGTCCTTCAAGGAAGCCGAAGGCTGGAAACTGGCCCAGCCGTCCGACGCCCTGGATAAGGGAACCTGGTGGACGGTGTTCAATGATCCGACGCTCAGCGCCCTGGAGCAAAAGGTCGAGGTCTCCAACCAGAACCTGATCGCCGCCGAGGCCGCCTTCCGCCAGTCCAAGGCCCTGGTCGAAGAGCAGGAGTCCACGGCGTTTCCAAGCGTCACCGGAACCGGTTCGGCCACCCGCTCGAAATCCGCCTCCGGCGTCG
>DASZKO010000171.1:0-12938 GCA_035605655.1 Caulobacteraceae bacterium
TGGCGGAGAGGGCGGGATTCGAACCCGCGGTACCCTTGCGAGTACGCCGCATTTCGAGTGCGGTGCTTTCAACCGCTCAGCCACCTCTCCTTGAGGGGGGCCTTGGACGCGGCCCGGCGAGCGAAGGCGCGGTGATAACGAGGCGCCCGGCGCCGCGCAAGGGCGAGGCCCCCCGGCCGGGAAATGTCGGGGCCGCGACAATTCGCTCCCTGGCGCGCGGACCGGCGAGGGCTAGGGTCGGCGCCGTTCGCTTCAGTGTCGTTATGAGTTGCTTTGCGGTCGGCGGCCGCTCGCCAGCGGGCTTTCAAGCGTCATGATGGAGCTACCGGTTGCGCAGACTGCTGATCGTCCTGGTCGTGTTGGCCCCGATCCTGGCGGCGGCGATCGTCCTGATCCCGCTCTTCCATCCGGCCGCGGCGCCGGTCCGCCACGCACAGATGAGCGCGCGCCCGGCGGCCACGCGGCGAGCCCATCACCTCAAGGAAACCCTCCGGCGCGGCTGAGGGCCGAGACCGGCGGCTTGCCGATCTTCTCGCCGATCCACCGGGCCGCCGCGACAAGGGCGGTAAGGTCGAGGCCGGTCTCGAAGCCGGCCCGCCCCAGCATGTAGACGAGATCCTCGGTGGCGATATTGCCGGTGGCGGCCGGGGCGAAGGGACAGCCACCGAGGCCCCCGCAGCTGGCGTCGAGCACGTCGACCCCGGCTTCGACGCTGGCGAAGGCGTTGGCGAGGCCCGCTCCCCGGGTGTCGTGGAAATGCATGCGCAGGCGGGCCTCAGGCGCCGCCTCGCGGGCCGCCGCGATCCTCGTTCGCACCGTCCATGGATCGGCGACCCCGATGGTGTCGGCCAGGGCGATCTCGCCGATCCCCAGCCGGGCCCCCTCGCGGACGATGTCGATCACCCGGTCCAGGGGCACCTCGCCGTCGAAGGGGCAGCCGAAGGCCACCGAGACGGTGAGCGAGATCGGCGGGCCGCCATCCAGCTCGCGCCTGGCGGCGATGGCCCCGAGCGCCGCCAGCTGCTGGGCGACGTCGGCGCCCTGGTTACGGATGCCGAAGCCGTCGGAGGCGCAGACCACCACATTGGCCTCGTCGCAGCCGCTGGCCACGGCGCGGTCCCAGCCGCGCTCGTTGAGCACCAGGCCGATGCGCGAGCGGCCGTCCTCGCGGGGCAGTGCGGCCATGATCTCCTCGGCCCCGGCCATCTGCGGCACCCGGCGCGGATTGACGAAGCTCACCGCCTCGATCCGCCGCGCCCCGGCGCCCTCCAGGCGGCGGATGAACGCGATCCGGTCTTCGGGCGCGACAATGGCCTTCTCGTTCTGCAACCCGTCGCGCGGGCCGACCTCGACGATCTCGATGCGGCGGCTCATGGCTTGACCTCGCTCGCCGGCCCCTGAACCGGCAGGAAGATCTGCAATACATCGTGCTGGTTGTTGGAATAATCGAGTCCGGCCCCCTCGCCGGCGCGGCGGGCGGCGACGTGCTGGGTGGCGAGGGCGGCCTGGAAAGGCGCGGTCTGGCGGGCCTCGACGATCGCCGGCCGGCCTTCGGCGATGGCCTGGGCGGCGTCGGCGGCGTCGCCGAGCACGGTGTCGGAGCCCAAGAGGAAGACGAGGCTCGGCTCCTCATAGCCGGCAACGGTGACCGGACCGGCGATCACCCCCTCGGCGGGACTGGCCCCGGCCGCCGCCAGGGCCCTGGCGGCGCGGTTGGAGAGCCACAGGGGGCGAAGCTGGGGGGCGAGCACCCCCAGGAAGAGCCCGTGGGCGACAAGGGCGAGGGCCGCGGCGGCGAGGAGGCCCTCCAGAGCCCGGCCGCGGAGGGTGAGCCAGGCCCCCGCCGCGCCGGCGGCGAGATAGGCCAGGGCGACGGCGATCGCCAGACCCATGCCTTCGCCGGCGCCGACCCTGGCGACCGCGATCGGGCCGAGAACGGCGAAGACGAGGGCCGCCAGGACCATCAGGGCCGCGCCGATCCACGCGGCGCGGCGGCCGATGGGCTCGGCCAGGGCGGCGGCCATCAGCCAGGCGAGCGCGCCGTACACCGGCAGGGGATAGTGGATGAGCTTGGTCGGCACGGCCTCGAAGACCAGCCACGCCGGAACGAGCCAGCAGAGGGCGAAGCGGATCGCCGGCGAGGCGCGGCCGCGCCATCCGGCCACGAGGCCGGCCGGCAGGAGCAGGGTCGCCGGGAACAGCATCAGCGGGGCGAGCAGGAGGTAGAAGCCCGGCGGGGCGCCGTGACTTTCCTCGCCGTGGAGAAGCTTCGGGGCCAGGTCGCCGCCGAGCGAGGCGCCCCAGAACGCCCCGTCGCTGGCCACCGTCACCGCCATGGCCCACGGACCGACGAGGGCGGCGATGGCCAGCAGGCCCCAGCCCCAGCCGAGGGGCAGGAGCCAGCGGGCCTTGCGATCCCACAGGCAGAGGATCACCACGGTCAGGGCGACGACCATGGGCCCGATCGGGCCCTTGACGAGGATCGAGAGCGCCAGGCCGGCCCAGAACAGGGCCTTGGTCCCGCGCCCGGCGCTCGGGCCGCAGTGGCCGGAGAGATAGATGCGGCCGAGCGCCGCCATGGCCAGGGTCACCGCTCCGGCCAGGACCCCGTCGGTGGCGGCGATCGAGGCTTCGGCGGACAGAAGGAAGCTCGCCCCCAGGATCCCGCCGGCGACGAGGCATCGTCCGGGCGAGGCGAAGGCCGCCGCTCCCCAGGCGCAGGCCGCCGCCGCCAGCATGGCCCCGAGCAGCGAGGGAATGCGGTAGGGCCAGATCTGGCGGTCCTCGACGTGGCTGACCGCCCTCACGGCGGCGGCCTGCAGCCAGTAGATGCCCACCGGCTTCTTGAACCTCGGAGTGTCCTGGAACCTGGGGGCCACGAAATCGCCGGTTTCGAGCATCTGCGCCGAGGCCTCGGCGAAGCGCGATTCGTCGCGGTCCAGCGGCGGCAGGGCCAGAAGGCCCGGCAGGCCGGCCAGGAGGGCGACGACGGCGGCCAGCGCCGGGGCCCGCCAGCCGCGGCCCGAACGCTCGACAAGCGCGGCCCAGTCCATGGGCGCTTGTTAGCACGACGCGGCGGCGATTCCGGCTATCATGGGGCGATGAGCGATTTGGTCGCAGAGGAACGGCGTCCGCGGGTCTCGGTGGTCGTGCCGGTCTTCGACGAGGAGGGGGCCGCGCCGGCCCTGGCCCGCGAGATCGCCGCCGCCTTGGCCGGCGAGGCGGTGGAGATCATCTTCATCGACGACGCCAGCGGCGACAACACCCGCGCCCACCTCACCGCCGTGAAGGACGAGATCGCGGCCCTGCGCCTCCTCTTCCACACCCGCAACGCCGGCCAGAGCCGGGCCATCCGCACCGGCGTCCTGGCCGCCCGCGCCCCGCTCATCGTCATGATGGACGGCGACGGCCAGAACGATCCGGCCGACGCCGCCGCCCTGCTGGCCACCCTGAGGGCCGGTCCGCCGAACCTCGCCATGGTGGCCGGCGAGCGGACCCGCCGCCGCGACAGCCTCACCAAGCGCTGGGCCTCGCGGATCGCCAACGGCGTGCGCCGGCGCCTGCTGCGCGATCGGGCGACCGACACCGGGTGCGGCCTCAAGGTCTTCCGCCGCGAGGCCTTCCTCGCGCTGCCCTACTTCGATCACATGCACCGCTACCTGCCGGCCCTGATGCTGCGCGAGGGCTATGAGATCGCTTTCCGCCCGGTCGGCCACCGGCCGCGGGCCCATGGCCATTCGAAGTACGACAACCTCGGCCGCCTGGGCGCCGGCGTCTCCGACCTGCGCGGCGTGCGCTGGCTGATCGGGCGAGCCCGCAGCCCCGGCCAGATTCGCGAAGGCTAGGCGACTCGGCCGGGGCCCCGTAATCAGGGGCCATGGGCAAAGCTTTCGCGGCCGCGCCGCTGCTGCTCCTGCCGGTGGCGGCCTACAACATCCTGGCCCTGGTCCTGGGCGGCTCGCTGTCGGCCGGTGACGTCGGGGCGCGCCTGGCCGCGCCGGTCTTCGAGATGCGCATCGCCTCGGGCGGGCTGTGGCCGGTGAGCCTCGCCGACCTTCTCCTGGCCGGGGCCCTGATCGTGATGTTCATCGAGCTGGTCAAGTCGAGCCACGACCGCCGGGTCGCCATCGTCAACCATGGCCTCTCGATCGTCCTTTTCGTGGCCTGCCTGGCCGAGATGCTGCTGGCGGCGGCGTTCGCCACCTCGACCTTCTTCCTCATCACCCTGATGGTCCTGTTGGACGTCCTGGCCGGCTTCATCGTCACCATCGCCGGGGCCCGGCCCGAGCCGGATCTGCGACCCGCACGGTCCACCCGGCGGGACTGAGGTTCCCCGCGCCGGTTCCCCCCGCCTGGGCGGGACGATATAGCCGCCCCGATGGGCGATCCACAGCACAAGCTCCAGGCGAGCATCCGATACCTCGGCCGGGTGCTGGGCGATGTCATCCGCGCCGACGACGGCCAGGCGGTGTTCGACCAGATCGAGGACATCCGCCGCGCCTCGGTGGCCTTTCACCGCGAGGGCACGGCCGAGGCCGCCGCCCAGGTAGCCAGGCGCCTGGCCGGCCTCAGCCTTCCGGAGACGGTCCGTTTCGCCCACTCCTTCGCCTGCTTCCTGCAGATCACCAACATCGCCGAGGATCAGGTCCAGCGTGAGCGCGAGCGCGGCGCGCGGCCGGATACCCTCAGCGCCGCGGTCCAGGCCCTGGCGGCCGAGGGCGTCGGCATCGCGGCGGTGCGGGCCCTGCTCGAGGGCGCCTTCATCGCCCCGGTGATCACCGCCCATCCCAGCGAAGTGCGCCGCAAGAGCGTGCTGGACCGCCAGATGGCCATCGCCGCGGCGCTCGCCGCCCACGACCTCGCCGGCGAGGACGAGAAGGGCCCCATCGAGGAGGGCTTGCGGCGCGAGATGGCGATCTTCTGGCGCACCCGCCTGCTGCGCGGCGTGAAAATCGGGGTGGCCGACGAGATCGAGAACGCCGTCTCCTATTTCGAGCGCAGCTTCCTGGCCGCCCTGCCGGCCCTCTACGCCCGCTGGCGCGAGGTTCTGGGCGAGGCCCCGGCGAGCTTCCTCACCGTGGGGACCTGGGTCGGCGGGGACCGCGACGGCAATCCCAACGTCACCGCCGAGGTCATGGGCGGGGCCCTGCGGCGCCAGTCGCGGGCGGCGCTCACCCTCTATCTCGAGGCCATCCACCGCCTGGGGGCGGAACTGTCGATCTCGGCCGGCCTCGCCGAGGTCAGCCCCGGCCTCAAGGCCCTGGCGCTGGCGGCCCACGATCCCTCGCCGCACCGGGCCGACGAGCCCTATCGCCAGGCCCTCACGGGCATCTACGCCCGCCTCGCCGCCGCCTATCCCGGGCTCACCGGCGAAGCGCCGCCCCGGCCCGGGGGCGCGAGCGCCGCCCCCTACCTCTGCGCCGACGAACTGAAAGGCGACCTCGAGACGGTTCTCGCCTCCCTGATCGGCCATCACGGCGAGGTGTTCTCCCGCGGGCCCCTGCCGGACCTCATCCGGGCGGTCGACTGCTTCGGCTTCCACCTCGCCAGCCTCGACATGCGCCAGAACTCGGCGGTCCATGCGCGGGTGGTGGGCGAGCTTTTGGCCCGGGCCGGGGTCGTCGCCGACTACGAGAGCCTCGACGAGGCCGCCCGCCGCGACCTCCTGATCGGCGAACTCGCCAACGCCCGCCCGCTCCACTCGCCCTTCGTCGCCTACAGCGCGGAGACGGCGAGCGAATACGCCGTCCTGCGCGAAGCGGCCCGGGTCGCGAAGGCCTATGGGCGGGGGGCCATCGGGGCCTACATCGTCTCCAACACCACCTCGGTCTCCGACCTGCTGGAGGTCTATGTCCTGCTCAAGGACGTGGGCCTCTTCACGCCGGGGGACCCGCCGGCCGCCCAGGTCCTCGCCGAGCCCCTGTTCGAGACCATCGCCGATCTGCGGGCCGCGCCGGCGACGCTCGGCGACTACTTCGCCCTGCCGCTGATCCGCGGCCTGCTGGCCGCCACGGGCCGCCAGGAAGTGATGATCGGCTACTCGGACTCCAACAAGGACGGCAGCTATCTCACCTCGACCTGGGAGCTCCACCAGACCTCGCGGGCCCTGGTCGGCGTCGCCGAGCGGGCCGGGCTCGGCCTACGGCTCTTCCATGGCCGCGGCGGGGCGGTGGGGCGGGGCGGCGGCTCCAGCTTCGAGGCCCTGCTCGCCCAGCCGCCCGGAACCGTCAACGGCCGCATCCGCGTCACCGAGCAGGGCGAGGTGGTGGCCAACAAGTACGCCGATCCCGAACTGGCGGCCGCCAGCCTGGAGACCCTGGCCGCCGGCACGGTCCTGGCTTCCCTGCGCAAGGCCGCCGTCGGCGCTGACGAGGCCGGCCGCGGCGCCGCCATGGACGCCCTCGCCCGCGAAGCCATGGCCGCCTACCGGGCCCTCGTCTACGACCTGCCGGGCTTCGCCGACTACTTCTTCGCGGCCACCCCGATCGGCGAGATCGCCGATCTCAACATCGGCAGCCGGCCGACCTCGCGCGCGGCGACGGCCCGCACGATCCAGGGTCTTCGAGCCATCCCCTGGGTGTTCTCGTGGTCGCAGTCGCGGGCCATGCTGCCGGGCTGGTACGGCTTCGGCTCGGCCGTCGAGCGCGGCGGGATCGCCTTGGAGCGCCTGGCCGAATTCCACGCGGGCTGGCCGTTCTTCGCCTCGATCATCGCCAACATGGAGATGGTCCTGGCCAAGGGCGACCAGGCCATCGCCGGGCGCTACGCCGACCTCGTCGACGACAAGGCGCTGGCGGCCAAGGTGTTCGGCCTCATCCGCGCCGAGTGGGACCGCACCGAGGCGGCGATCCTGGCCATCACCGGCCAGACGCGGCTGCTGGGCGACAATCCGATGCTGGCCGGGGTGATCCGCGCCCGCCTGCCGTACATCGATCCCTTGAACCACCTGCAGATCGAGCTCATCCGCCGCCGCCGATCGGGCGACGACAGCGCGCAGGTCCGCGAAGGCATCCACCTCACCCTCAACGGCGTCGCCGCGGGCTTGAGGAACGCGGGGTAGGGGAGCGGCGCGGACCCCACCCGTCCCGCGCTGCCGCGCGCAGTTGAAATCAATATCCTCCTCCCCCTCGATGGGGGAGGTGGCCCCGCGAAGCGGGGACGGAGGGGGTGGTCAGGCCCCCAGCGACTCCGGGGTGGCGCGGAAGAGGTCGACGGAGCCCTGGGTGACGGCCTGGGCGAGGCCGGGGGCCTGGGCCAGCACCTGTTCGGCGAAGACGCGGGCGAGGCCGATGCGGGTGCGCCAATAGTCCTGGTCGCCCTCGCCCGCGGCGATATGGCGCGAGGCGGCCAGGGCCTGCTTGCCGAGCATCCAGCCGCCGACGAGATCGCCCATCAGCTTCAGGTACGGCGTCGCCCCGGCCAGGGCGTCGGGCTGGGCGTGGCCGCGGCGCTCGATGAGCCAGCCGGTGGCCGACTGGGCCGCCGCCAGGGCGGCCTCCAGCCGGGCCCCGATGGTGTGCAGCCAGCCGTCCTCGGCGCTCTTCAGCTCGGCGGCGGTCGGCACGATGTCGCTGACCAGCTCGCGCACCGCCTGGCCCTTGCCGAGCGCCAGCTTGCGGCCCATCAGGTCGATGGCCTGGATGCCGTTGGTCCCCTCGTAGATCGGCAGGATGCGGGCGTCGCGGTAATGCTGGGCCGCCCCGGTCTCCTCGATGAAGCCCATGCCGCCGTGGACCTGCAGGCACAGGCTGGTCGCCTCGACGGCCATGTCCGTGGACCACGCCTTGGCGATCGGGGTGAGGAGCTCCTCGCGCAGGCGGGCGGCGTCGCGGTCGACCGGATTGCCGGCCAGGCGGGCGACGTCGCTGGCCACCGCGGTGGCCAGGCAGATGGCCCGCGCGGCCTCGATCCTGGCCTTGACGATCATCAGGGTGCGGCGGACGTCGGGGTGATCGAAGAGGCGCGAAGGCTGGGTCCCGGTCCACGCCGAGCGGCCCTGGGTGCGCTCCAGGGAAAAGGCCAGGGCCTGCTGATAGGCCCGCTCGGCGACGCCCACGCCCTGGACGCCGACCTGCAGGCGGGCGGCGTTCATCATCACGAACATGTTGGCGAGGCCCTGGTTGGGCGCCCCGACCATCTCGGCCCTGGCCCCCTCGTAGAGCATCACGCAGGTCGGCGAGGCGTGGACGCCGAGCTTGTGCTCGATGCTGGCGGGTCTGAGCGCGTTGGCTTCGCCGGGCGCGCCGTCCTCGCCGACCAGGCGCTTGGGGGCGAGGAAGAGGGTGAGGCCGCGCGAGCCGGGCGGGGCGTCGGGCAGGCGGGCGAGGACGAGGTGGACGATGTTGTCGGCGCCGTCGTGGTCGCCCCAGGTGATGAAGATCTTCTGGCCCGTCAGGCGCCAGCCGCCGTCGCCGTCGGGATCGGCGCGGGTGGCGATGGCCCCGAGGTCCGAGCCGGCCTGCGGCTCGGTGAGGTTCATCGTCCCGGTCCACTCGCCGGCGATGAGCTTCGGCAGGTAGAGGGCCTTCTGGCGATCGGTCCCGTGCAGGCTGATCGCCTCGATGGCCGCCAGCGTCAGCATGGGGCACAGGCCAAAGGCCATGTTGGCGGCCTGGACCATCTCGAAGACGGCGATCTCCAGGGCCTTGGGGAGGCCCTGGCCGCCGAAGGCCGGATCGGCGGAAAGTCCGTTCCAGCCGCCGCGGGCGAATTCGCCATAGGCCTTGGCGAAGCCGGGGGCGGCGCGCACCTGGCTATTCTCGAAGCTCGCCCCGGCCTTGTCGCCGGCGGCGTTCAGGGGGGCCAGGACCTCGGCCGCGAAGGCTCCGGCCGCCTCCAGCACGGCGCTCGCCGTCTCGCCGTCGGTGTCCGGGAAGAGCTTGGAAAGGCTGGCGAAATCGGCCGCCTCCTGGAGGGCGAACAGCAGATCGCGAACCGGCGCTTTGTAGGTCATGGGCGGGGGTCCCTTGGAGGCGGCTGGGCTATTTAGAGCATATCCTCTTCAGGTCGACTCTCCTCGCGGCGCGCGCCGGGGCCTCCCCAAACCGGCGCCGGTCGATGTATGGTCGAAGCTGGACCTCTCGGAAGGAGCCCCCATGGCCGACGCCCGCCGATACAACGCCGTCGCCATGAGCCTGCACTGGCTGATCGCCGCCCTGATCCTGGCGAACATCGCCCTGGCCTGGTGGTTCAACGGCCTGCCGCTGGGCCTCACCCCGGAGATCCACGGCATCCAGAAGGCGCGGCTGCTGGCCATTCACAAGCCGATCGGCATCACCGTCCTGCTGCTTTCGCTCCTTCGGCTGGCCTGGCGGTTGATCTCGCGGCCGCCGCCCCTGCCGGCCAGCGTGACCGGCTGGGAGCGCTTCACCGCCAACTCCGTCTACGTTCTTTTCTATGTGGTGATGATCGGCATGCCGCTCACCGGCTGGATCATGGTCAGCGCCAGCAAGACCATCGCCACCTATCCGATCTCCTTCTTCGGCCTCTTCAACTGGCCGGCCATCGGGCCGCTCACGACGCTGCCCAAGGCCCAGATGCACCAGACCCACGAGCTCTTTCAGAACCTCCACAGCTGGGGGGCGTGGCTCGCCTACCTGCTGGTCATCCTCCACGTGGGCGCGGCGCTCAGGCACCTCTATCTCCTGAAGGACGACGTGTTCTGGCGGATGTTCCCGTTCATGAGGAGGCCGGCATGAGAGTCCTCGCCCTGGCCGCCGTCCTTCTGGCGGGCGCCGCGCAGGCCGCCCCGGCGCCGGCCTGGGTGGTCGACAAGGCGGCGTCCAGTGTGCGGTTTTCGTCGAGCTACAACGGCGATGCGTTCACCGGCGCCTTCTCGCGCTGGGACGCCGACATCCGCTTCGACCCGGCCAACCTTCCCGCCTCGTCGGTGACCGCGACCATCGACGTCGCCTCGGCCAGAACGGGGGACGCCGACCGCGACCAGTCGATCCCCACCCCGACCTTCCTCTCGGCCGCCGCCTTCCCGCGCGCCGTCTTCACCGCCCACGTCTTCAGGTCGCTCGGCCCTGGCCGCTATGTGGCGGTGGGGACACTCAGCCTGCGCGGCGTCAGCCGGCCGCTCAGCCTCCCCTTCACCCTCGCAATCGCCGGACCGGTGGCGCGGATGAACGCCACCCTGCCGCTCAACCGCCTGGCCTTCGGGGTCGGCCAGGACGAATGGCGCAAGACCGACGCCCTGCCGGCCGTGGTCAATGTCGCCATCGCGGTGACAGCCCGGCGGCGCTAGATGGACGAGGTCGCCCTGGCCGCCGCGGCGCTGGCGGCCGGACGCCTGGTGATCCTCCCCACCGAGACGGTCTATGGCCTGGCCGCCGACGCCGCCAACGCCGCCGCCGTCGCCGCCCTCTACGCCGCCAAGGGCCGGCCGGGCTTCAACCCCCTCATCGCCCACGTGGTCGATCTGGCGGCCGCCGAGGCCGAGGGGGTTTTCGACGAGCGGGCCCGGGCGCTGGCGCGGGCCTTCTGGCCGGGGCCGCTGACCCTCGTCGTCCCGGTGAGGCCGCGGGGATCGGTCTGCGAGCTCGCCCGCGCCGGCCTCGACACCATCGCCCTGCGCGCCCCCGCCCATCCCCTCGCCCGGGCGGTGCTGGAGGCGTTCGCCGGGCCGCTCGCCGCCCCCTCGGCCAACCGTTCGGGCCGGCCGAGTCCGACCACCCTGCCCGATGCGCTGGGCGAAGTCGGCGACGCCGCCGGCCGGTGGCTCGATGGCGGGCCCTGCGCGGTGGGGCTGGAATCGACGGTGGTCTCGCTGCTGGACGGTCCGCCGCGCCTGCTGCGCCCGGGAGCGGTGACGCGCGGCGACATCGAGGCGTTGGTGGGGCCGCTGGCCGCGGCCGAGGACGACGCCCGCCGCTCGCCCGGGCGCCTCGCCCGCCACTACGCCCCGGACGCGCCGCTGCGGCTGGAGGCGCGCGGGCCCCGGCCCGGCGAGGCGTTCATCGGCTTCGGGGCGATCGGTCCGGACGCTCTCAACCTCAGCCCGGCCGGCGATCTCGACGAGGCGGCCGCCCGCCTCTTCTCGTGCCTGCGGGCCGCCGACGCCATGAATCCCGCCGCCATCGCCATCGCCCCGATTCCCGAGGAGGGCCTGGGCGAAGCGATCAACGACCGCCTGCGCCGCGCGGCCGGGAAGGTGGGGTAGGACGGTGGGAATGGAAAAGGTCCTCGCCGAACTCGAGGCCGCGCTGGGCGAAGGCGGCTGGAGTGTCGACCCCGGGCGGCTCGCCCCCAAGCTGGTGGAGTGGCGCGACCGATGGAGCGGGACGACGCCGCTGCTGGCCCTGCCGGGAACCGCGCAAGCGGCGGCGGCGGTGGTGGCGATCTGCGCCCGCGAGGGGGTGGCGATCACCCCCCAGGGCGGCAACACCGGCCTCGTCGGCGGCCAGATCCCCCAGGGCGAGATCCTCCTTTCCACCGAGCGGCTCACGGCCGTCCGGGCGGTCGACACGGTGGACGACGTGATCATCGTGGAGGCCGGGGCGACGCTCGCCGCCGTCCACGAGGCGGCCCTGGCGGCGGGGCGGTTCTTCCCCCTGAGCCTCGCCTCGGAAGGCTCGGCGACCATCGGCGGGCTCGTCTCCACCAACGCCGGGGGGACGGCGGTGCTGCGCTATGGGACCATGCGGGCCCTGGTGCTGGGCCTGGAGGCCGTGCTCCCCGACGGGCGGCTGTGGAATGGGCTGAAGGCCCTGCGCAAGGACAACACCGGCTATGACCTCAAGCAGCTCCTCATCGGGGCCGAGGGGACGCTGGGAGTGGTCACCGCCGCGGCCCTGAAGCTCTTTCCGATCCTCCCCTCGCGGGCGGTGGCCTTCGTCGGGGTGGCCAGCCCGGCCGACGCCATGGCCCTCCTCGTCCGTGCACGGAGCGAAACCGGCGGGGCGGTGGAGGCCTTCGAGATCATCGGTGCCCTGGGGATGGAGCTCGTGCTGGCCCATCTGCCGGGGGCGCGGGCCCCGCTTCAGAGCCGGCCGCCGTGGTGCGTGCTCATCGAGATCGCCGACGCGCGGGAGGGCGTGGCCGAGGCGGCCATGGAGCGGCTGCTCGAAGGGGCGCTGGAGGGCGGCCTGATCGGCGACGCGGCGGTGGCCCAGAACGAGGCCCAGGCGCGCGCCTTCTGGGCCCTGCGCGAGGACCAGTCGGCGGCCCAGAAGCGCGAGGGGGCGGCCTGGAAGCACGACGTGGCCGTGCCGGTCTCCCGCGTCGCCGACTTCCTGGCGGCGGCCGGGGCGGCCCTCGAGGCGCGGTTTCCCGGGGTGCGGATCGACGCCTTCGGCCACGTCGGCGACGGCAACATCCATTACGACGTCCTGGCCGCCCCCGGCGCCGACCAGGCCCGCCACTCCGCCCAGCGCGGCGAGGGCGCCCGCATCGTCCACGACATCGTCGCCTCCATGGGCGGCTCGATCAGCGCCGAGCATGGCCTGGGAACCATGAAGACCGCCGAAGCCCTGCGCTACAAGGCCCCCGAGGAAGTCGCCGCGATGCGCGCCATCCGCGCCGCCCTCGATCCCGGGCGGATCATGAACCCCCGGGTGCTGTTCTAGACGGCGGCGCTCCCACCCCCTCCGACCGCCTTCGGCGGCCACCTCCCCCATCGAGGGGGAGGAGGAGCTTTATATATTTGAAGTGCTTAGCCTCCCTCCCCTTCATGGGGAGGGTGGACCGCGCGCAAGCGCGGGACGGGTGGGGCGCTACAGATACGCCCGCACATCCGCGATGTGGCCCGCTATGGCGGCGGCGGCGGCCATTTGGGGGCTCATCAGGTGGGTGCGGCCGCCGCGGCCCTGGCGGCCCTCGAAGTTGCGATTCGAGGTCGAGGCGCAGCGTTCGCCGGGCGCCAGGCGGTCGGGGTTCATGCCCAGGCACATGGAGCACCCGGGCTCGCGCCAGTCGAAGCCGGCGTCGCGGAAGAT
>DASZKO010000173.1:0-35739 GCA_035605655.1 Caulobacteraceae bacterium
GATTTCGGCCCGCGCGGCTGGCTGGCCATCGACCCCAAGGGCCTGATGGGCGAGCGCGGCTTCGACTACGCCAACATGGTCTGCAATCCCGATATCGCGACGGCCGGCGCCAAGGGCGCGCTGACCCGGCGAGCGAGGATCGTCCGCGAGGAGGCCGGCCTCGAGCCGCTGCGCCACCTGCAATGGGTGCTGGCCTGGGGGGCGCTCTCCGCCTCGTGGACCCTGGATGGCGGCGGCGACGCCGCCCCGGCGGTGCGGATGGCCGAGCTGGCGGCCGCCGAGCTCTCCTAGACGCTCACGCCGCCGCCGACGGTGGCGTGCAGCCAGGTGAAGAGGGCCGGCAGCAGGGCGCGCTGGGCGGCCATGATCACGACGATGAGGATCACCGGGGTGATGTCCATGCCGCCGATGGGCGGAATGAAGCGGCGGAAGGGGGCGAGGAACGGCGCGGTCACCCGATCGAGCATGCGCACGATGGTGAAGGCGGTGCGGTTGCGCATGTTGATGATGTCGAAGGCGATCAGCCAGCTGACGATGGCATTGGCGATGACCAGCCAGACGAGGGCGTCGAGCAGGAATTCGATCACCAGGAAGAGGAAGTCGAGGATCGCCGACATGGGCCGCTTTGACGGGGTGACAGGGCGCGCCCCTGGTATCGGCGCCGCGCCGCCCTGGCAAGGCGCGCCTTTCTTGACACCGCCGGGCGCGGCCCCTTATCTCGCGCCCTTCCTCCTCTCCGGGGGGCCGTAGCTCAGATGGTAGAGCGCCTCGTTCGCAATGAGGAGGTCAGGGGTTCGATTCCCCTCGGCTCCACCAGACGCCCCCTCGACCGGCCAGGGTGGTTGCGCCGAGGGCCACTCGCGTTGCCGGCGCCATCGCACCCGCGCCGTTGCGGAACCTCCGACATGTAGTCACCCGCCCGCTCCCGCGCCGCACCTCCGGTCGCGATTTAAGATCATGGCGGGATATGAAAGGCGCTGCCGTCCGGCGCACGTGATGTTTGCCATCTGTCTGCGAAGTGGTAAGCGCCGGGGCTTATCTTTCGGACGGGCCAATTGACGTGATTCAGAGTCACATCATGATATATCTTGGCGAGAGGGCGCGGTGATGGCGCGGCGATGGGGGCTTTCCCCTGCGGCGGCCGAGACCGGGCCCGTCGCCGCTCCCTCCACGGCCGGCGGCCTTTCCAGGCTGGCGGCGGAAGAGCGCGCCGCCCGCCTGCCGTTGGCCGGGATCTCCCTGGTTTCGCTGCTCGTCGGGGTGATCACGGGGCTGGGCGCGGTGGGGTTCCGCGACCTGATCGGCCTGGTCCACAATCTCGCCTTCGACGGCCGGCTGTCGTTCGCCTATGACGCCAACGTCTTCACCACCGCTTCGGCCTGGGGGGCGCTTGTGGTCCTGGCGCCGTTCGCGGGCGGGATCCTGGTCACCTTCCTGGTCAGCAACTTCGCGCCGGAGGCAAAGGGACACGGCGTGCCGGAAGTCATGGACGCCGTCTACTACAAGGGAGGCGTCATTCGCCCGGTGGTGGCGGTGGTGAAATCCCTGGCCTCGGCGATCGCCATCGGCACGGGCTCGTCGGTCGGCCGCGAAGGGCCGATCATCCAGATCGGCTCGGCCCTCGGCTCGGCCATCGGCCAGATGGTGCGCATGCCGGTGGGGCAGCGCATCGCGCTGGTGGCGGCCGGGGCCGGCGCGGGGATCGCCGCGACGTTCAACACGCCGATCGGCGGGGTGATGTTCGCCATCGAACTGATGCTTCCGGAGGTGAGCGTCTCGACGTTCCTGCCGGTCGCCATCGCAACCGGCGCGGCGACCTTTGTCGGGCGATGGCTGATCGGCGACGCCCCGGCCTTCAGGGTGCCGCACCTGGCGCCCCTGGCGTCCAGCGGC
Source organism: Caulobacteraceae bacterium (assembly GCA_035605655.1). Taxonomy (GTDB): domain Bacteria; phylum Pseudomonadota; class Alphaproteobacteria; order Caulobacterales; family Caulobacteraceae; genus Acaudatibacter. Next base: position 1,894 of record DASZKO010000173.1, read on the forward strand.
GAGGCGGTCGTCACGCTGGTTCTGTATGCCGTGCTGGGCGCCATCACCGGCGTCGCCGCCGCCGGCTTCATCCATGGCCTGCACTTCGCCGAAGAGGCTTTCGAGCGGATCGGCGGCCGCTACCTGCGCCACATGCTTGGAATGCTGCTGCTGGGCGCGCTGATGTTCGCGCTCTACAGCGTTTTTGGTCAGTATTTCGTCGACGGGGTCGGCTACGCCACCGTCGAGTCGGTGCTCACCGGCCGTCTCTCGCTCTATTGGCTGCTGGCGCTGCTGTTCGTGGCCAAGCTGCTCGCCACCTCGCTCAGTCTCGGTTCCGGTTCGTCCGGCGGAATCTTCTCGCCGTCCCTGTTCATGGGCGCGGCGCTGGGCGGCGCGTTCGCGACGGCGCTGAACCGGATCGGCTTTCCCATCCAGCTGAGCGCGCCGGCGTTCGCCATGGTGGGCATGGGCGCGATGGTCGGCGGCGCCACCGGCGCGGTGATGACCGCCGTGGTCATGATCTTCGAGATGACGCTCGACTACGACATCGTCATGCCGATGATCGTGGCCGTGGCCGTCAGCGTCGGCGTGCGCCGGGTGCTCTCGCGGGAAACGATCTACACCTTGAAGCTCGTGCGTCGTGGCCAGGCGATCCCCAAGGTTCGGCACGCCAACATGTTCCTCGTGCGGCGCGCGCGCGAGGTCATGGACCCGGATGTGCTGGTGCAGCAGGCCGACACGGACTTCGGGGCTTTCCTGCGCGAGCAACTGGGCGATCGCCGCCTGCGGCACGTGGTCGTCTTCGACCAAAATCGGCTGTTCGGCGTGATGCGCGTCAACATGGGTCTGCGTCGCGGTGAGTCCGGTCAGGACACGGGAGTGACCTTGCGCGATCTGGCGAGCCGTGAGTTCACGGTCGTCGGCGAGAATGCGGTCGTGTTCGACGTCATCAACCGAATATGGCGGCGGAATGCGACCATGGCGGTGGTGGTCAAGGACCGGGGCGTCCCCAGGCCCGACACCGTGATCGGCATAATCTCCAAGGAGCACGTGGCCGATTCCGTGGCGCTCAGCGTCAGGTTTTATCCCCAGGGATGAGAAACCTCCCCGGGCGCGCGGCAAACCGCTCGGTCAGTCGGCCAGGCGCTTGAGCTGGTTGAGCGAACGGCGCAGGACAGGCTCCTGGCGAAGGATCTCGGCCAGGTGATGGGTCGCCAGCTCCTCGATGAGCGCCTCACCCTTTTCCGTCAGATGAAGCAACACCAGCCGGCCGTCCTTCGCCGACGACCGCCGCTCGGCGAGCCCCGCTTCGGCCAGCCTGTCGATCATCTGCACCGCCGCGTGATGAGTGAGCAACAACTGCTCCGCCAGGCCGCTCATGGTCGGGACCGCGTTCTCGGCTGCCTTTATGGCCAGCAGAACTTGGTATTGCTGCTGGGTGACTCCGGCCCGCCGGCTGATTTCCTCGCTGGCGGCCAGAAATCGCCGTAGGGCGTAGCGAAAGCCGGAAAGGCTTCTGTATCGGTCGGGGTCGAGGGCCATGGCGTCCCATTAGCCCAATCGTCCGATCCGCCAAAATCAGCGACCCTGCGGCGCCCGCGTCGTCCCGGCGAAGCGCGATTCTCCCGGAGATCACCGTGGGGGGTTGGGGGAGCCGGGGACTTCGGAGGCCGAGCCCTTGGCGCGGGCGCGGGCGCTGGCCAGGGGGTGCATCACCCCGGCGCCGGCCGGCCATTCGCCCGGCGCGGCGACGATGCGGGCGGTGATCGCCCGGGCGTGGGGGCTGAGCGTTTGCCAGACGGCATGCGGCATCGAGACCTTGAACGCCGGCGCCTCGAACCACGGCGCGGCGTATTCGACATTGGGCATGGCGCGGATTTCGCGGGATAGGTTGGGCGTCGCCCCATGCCAGGCGCGCGGGTCGCGGAAAACGCCGGCCCCGGCCGGCGCGCCGACGAGGGTGGAGAGCCGCATCCATTCCGGCTCGTCGGCCTGGCTGGGCGGCCGGCCGGCCCTGGCCGCCGTGCCCGGGATCTGGCGGATCGGCCCGTTCTCGAAGGTGAGATCGCTCATCAGGAAGTTGATGGTGACGCGCTGCGGGGTGCGCTCGAGGATCAGCTGGCGGGTGCGGTTGTCGAGATCGTCGCCGTCCCCAAGCTCGATGCCCATCCGCCGCGCCTGGGCAAGGCGGTCCGGGCCCAGCGCGAAGTCTTCGCGCTGATCGGCGTGCAGGGTCTGGTACTCGATGGCCCCGGGCAGGCAGAGATCGCCGCCCGCCCCGATCACCCAGTAGTCGTCGCCGCCGAACAGGGCCTCGAGGAGCGGGGTGGTGGTCGGCAGATCGATCATTCGCGCCCACACCGGCTCGTGCAGAAGCTGACGCGAGGCCGAGGCGGTGCCGTAGCTGTAGCGATGCGGCAGGCGGGCGGTTTCGGTGACATAGCGCCGGCCGCCCTCCCCCGGGACGGCGAGAATCTCGGCGAGCACCCGGGCGCTGGCCTCGCGGAAGGCGGCGAGGCGTTCGGCGTCCAGCAGGTCGCGGACCACCACGAAGCCGTCGCGGAAGAATATCCGCCGGGCGCGGTCGATCTCGTCCGGGCCGACGATCTCCAGGCCCTCTAGGCCATTGTGGGCGCGGAGGCGCTCGCGAAGGGCGCACACCTCCGGATCGTCATGCACCCGGCGGGCAGGGGCGCGGGGATCGGCGGCGCTGAAGCCGTCGGCGCGGATCACCGGCGCGCCATCGTCGTCGGTGGTCTCGTTGGGCGGCGTCGCCGCGCACCAGCCGACGTCGGTCTCGCCAAAGACCCGCAGGGAAGAAGCCATGGGGAATAGTGCTCCCGTCCCGCGAAAAAATCAGCCCTGGGCGCGATCGAGGAAGCGATCGAAGAACGCCGACATGATCCTGTAGACATGCCGGGATTCCGGCAGGTCGGGGAAGATGTGGAAGGCGTGCCAGAGGCCGTCGAAAAGGTAGAGCCGCGTCTCGATTCCGGCGGCGTCGAGCTTCAGATGAAGGCTAGTGACGCTGCTGGCGGCGAAGTCCCGGCCGCCGGCGATTAGCAGGGTGGGCGGAAACCGGGCCAGAACCGGTGGATGCCGGCCCGGGAGGACGCAGGCATCCTCGGCGGGGGCCCCGGCGAAATAGGCGAAATCCGAGAGCCGCACGGGGCCGCCGAGGGACTCCGCCCCTTCCAGCGCCGGCCCGAGGTAGGCGGAATCGCCTTCCAGATCCTCGCCGCCGCCGCCCAGCATGGTGATGGCGCCGGGCCGGGGCAGTCCGGTCCTGGCGATCCAGGCCACGGCCTGGGCGGCGAGGATGGCCCCGGCGGAGCAGCCATAGAGTCCGATGGCGCCGGGGGCGTGGCGATCCAGAAGGGCGCGATAGACGGCGGCGGCGTCCTCCGAGGCGGCCGGGAAGCGGTGCTCCGGCCCCATGCGATAGTCGACGGCGACCACCTCGATCCCCATCCGGTCGGCGATGGGGATGGCCTCGACGAGGGCGCCCGAATCCGCGCCCCAGGTGAAGGCCCCGCCGTGCAGGCAGACGAGGACCCGGCCGGCGTTCGCGGCCCGGGGCGAGGCGGGGGTGACGACGTGGACGCGGACTCCGCCGATCTCGCCCTCCCGCACATCGACTGAGAAGACCTCGCGCATGTGATCGGCGAGCCGGGCATTCTGGATGTCGTAGTGGGCGCGCAGGGCCGCGATGTCGCCGGCGATCCCGGCGGGGGCCGGGTTGAGCTGGCCGATAAAGACCTCGCGCGCGGCCTTGCTGGCCAGACCCGAATAGGGAAGCGTGAACGGTCCGACTTCGACGGCGCCGGCTTCGCGCAGGCGCGGTCGCCCTGCCCGGCGGGGCTCGGCGACCGGGGCGTCTGTCTGCTCGGTCATCGCCGCGCCAGTCCTCTGTCCTGAAGCTCGGTTGTAGACCAAACCGGGGCCGGATGTTATCGATGTCATGAGCGCTGGCAACCCCGTTGTTTGCAATCGGTCGGAGCGGGGACCGGAAGCTCGGCGGAGCGGGGACGAACTGAACATGGTCAAGCCTGGGCCGCCCGGATCGGATCGCATGACCATGCAGGATCTCGCCCACCTGGCGGGGGTCTCCTCGATCACCGTATCGAGGGCCCTGCGCGACAGCCCTCTCGTGCGCGAGGAGCTACGCGAGCAGATCAAGCGCCTCGCCGACAAGCACGGCTATCGCCTCAACGCGGCGGCCAGGAACCTGCGCACCATGCGGGCGCACAGCGTCACGGCGGTGATCGAGATGGATCCGACCACCGAGCGGCCGATGTCGGAGCCCCTGGTCCTGATGGTCATCGGCGGCCTGCTGCAGACCCTGACCACCCAGGGCTACCGCCTGGTGCTGACCACGAGAGCCGAGGCGCTGCGGTCCAATGTCCTGGACGCCGACGGCATCATCCTCCTGGGACAGGGTCCGAACGACGAGGCGATGCATCAGATCCGGCGCTTCAACCTGCCGCTGGTGGTATGGGGCATCAGTCGGCCCGCCGCCGACGGGGTGGTCTTCGTCGGCAGCGACAACCAGGCCGGCGGCCGCCTGGTCGGCGAGCACCTGGCGGACCTGGGGCGGCGGCGCATCCTCTTCCTGGGCGACACCGTGCATGCCGAGGTCGCGCAACGCCTGGCCGGGCTTGAGGCGGCCCTCGCCGGCCGCGACATTCCGGTTACCGTCGCCCCCTGCGCGTTCAGCCGGACCGCCGCACGCGCCGCCGTCGCCGCCGAGCTCGCCCGGGGAACGAGGTTCGACGCGGTCATGGCGTGCAGCGACTTTCTGGCCCTGGGGGCTCTGGACGGCCTGGAAGAGGCGGGTCTCAGGGTTCCCGGCGATGTCGCGGTGACCGGCTACGACGATGCGGCGGCGCAAGGCCGCCTGACGTCGGTGAGGCAGGATTTCGATCTCGCCGGCCAGGTCCTGGCGCGCAAGATGCTCGATCTCATCGCCGGCGGCCCGATCGCCTCGGAGATGATCCCGGTCGAACTCGTCGTTCGCTCTTCCACACAGGGCTGACGCCGGTTTCCACCACAGAATTCAATTGACATCGATAACAATGACATCGATACCATCGGCCCAAATCGGCAGGAGGCGGGAAAGTCGCCCCACGGGGAAGAGACATGACAGCGCGACGTCTTTGGCTGAGCAGCGTGGCCTTCATCGCTCTGGCGAGCGCGTCGGGCGTCGCCGCCCAGGCCGTCGCGACCGCGGCGCAGGCGCCCTCGACGCTCGGCGAGGTCGTGGTCACGGCCCGGCGGCGGGCCGAGAACCTGCAGAAGGTGCCGGTGGCCGTCACCGCCTTCACCAGCCAGACCATCGAACAGAAGGGCATCAAGGACCAGTCGACCCTGGCCGATTTCACCCCCTCGATGATGACCATCACCGGCGGCCAGCCCAGCGAGGCCGCCTTCTTCGCCCTGCGCGGACAGGGGCCGGCCTTCGGCTCCGTGCCAGGCGTGGTGACCTATTTCTCCGAGGTGGCCAACCCGGTCGGCATCGACGGCCGCGTCGGGACCTATTTCGACCTGGCCAGCGTCCAGGTTCTGGCCGGTCCGCAGGGGACTCTGTTCGGCAAGAACGCCACCGGCGGCAACATCCTCTTCGAGCCGGCGCGGCCCACCGATCGGTTCGAAGGCTATCTGCGCGGCGAATACGGCAACTACAACGACCGCCGCCTCGAGGGCGCGGTGAACCTGCCGATCATCGGCGACAAGCTCATGCTGCGGGTCGCCGGGGAGATCGGCCGCCGGGACGGCTACACGGTGGACGTCGGCCCCTTCTTCGCGGGCCGCAAGTACGACAACCTCAACTACGATTCCGTCCGCGTGAGCCTCACCGCGCGGCCCACCGACCGGATCGAGCTGTACACCGTCTTCCGCTACTACCTGTCGGACAACAACGGGCCGGGCACGGTGCTCGAGCAGCTGAACCCGGCGACCGTCGCCGCCTTCGGGGCGTACCTGCCCGGTCTCGCCGACGCCGTCGCCAATCAGGAAAAGCTGGGCGTCAGGAAGGTTTCCTACGACCTGCCGGAGTTCTCCAAGACGGAATACTGGCAGGTTCTCAACCACCTGAACGTCAAGATCAGCGACGACCTGCAGTTCCAGAACATCATCAGCTATTCGAGGTTCAGGGACCACTACGCCTACGACTACGACGCCAGCCCCTTCCCGCTCGGCGGCCAGTCGAGCAAGGACTTCCCGGTCCTCGCGCCGAACTATTTCACCGAAGAAGCGCGCCTGCAGGGCAAGGCGCTCGAGGGCGCCCTGAACTATACGGTCGGGGTCTATCACGACGAACAGACCTGGAACTCTCCGGCCGGAATCGAGGACTACTACGTCATTCCCGTGGACCTGCTGTTCGGTCCGCTGACGGCGGTGTTCGTCGACAAGAATTCCAGCAACGCGGTTTTCGGCCAGGCGACGCTCGACGTCGGCGAGGCGACCGGCATTCTGCACGGCCTCAGCCTCACCGGCGGCCTGCGCTACACCTGGGAACGCAGCGAGACATCGGTCCAGATCGAACCCGGGCCGTCGGTGGGCGGGGTCGTCGATTCCAGGTACCCCAGCTACACGGTCAGCGCCGACCAGGCGCTGTTCGGCAACGCCGCCCACGTCTATGTGACGGCGCGCGACGCCTTCAAGTCCGGCGGCGTGAACGCCGGGGTGCCGCCCAGTTCGCCCTTCGCCACCTTCGCCCCGGAAGAGCTGCAGGACGTCGAAGTCGGCCTCAAGTCGGAATTCACGGCGGGCGGCGTGCCGCTGCGGCTGAACATGGACGCCTACCACGGCGACTACAGCAACATCCAAAGGACCACCCCGCAGGTGGTCAGCGGGGTGGTGCTGAACGTCAACGAGAGCGCCGCCAAGGCGGTCATCCAGGGCTTCGAATTCACCGGCGTGGCGGCGCCCTTCCGGGGCCTCACCCTGACCGCCGCCTATTCCTACATCGACTCGAAATACACCAAGGTGACGCCGGCGGCCGAGGCGATCCTGCAGGGCAGCGCCTTTCCCTACACGCCGAGGAACAAGATCACGGTGGGAGGCAGCTACGATCGGGCGCTGGGCGACGATGTCGGCACGCTCGTCCTGTCGGCGAACTATACCTATCAGAGCTCCTTCTCGACGGCCCAGACCAATCTCTCGCGGGTCGATTTCCTTCCCGGGTACGGCTACGTGAACGCCGAGGCGGACCTGACCAGCATCGGCGGGCGGCCCATCGACATCGCCCTGTTCGTCGACAACCTCACCAACGCCACCTATGCGACGGGCCTCGCCGACTTCTACAACACCGGCACGACCGGAACGGTGAGCTACACCTTCGCCCCGCCGCGCATGTTCGGGGTCCGTCTGCGCTACAGGTTCGGCGGATAGGGGCGCGGGACGGGGCCCTCCCGTCCTCGGAAAAATCAGCCCTGCGCGCGATCTCCCTGGCCGCGGCGTCCCACGTGCTTGGCGAGGAACCTGGCCATCCGGCGGAAGGCGTCGTCGCTCTCGGGGGCCAGGAGATAGGCCCAGAAGGCGTGGGGAAGGGCGTCGTAGACGATCAGCTCGTGGGTCACGCCGGCGTCGCCGAGCGCCCGGGCGAGGTTGACCGTGCCGCTCAGCAAGACGTCGCGGCCGCTGGAGAGGCACAGGGTGGGCGGGAAGCGCGAGAGATCGCCGAGGATCGGCGACAGCAGGGGATCGCTCGGATCGGCGCTTCCCACATAGGCGTCCTTGGCTCCGGTGAGGGCGGCGTTCTCCACCGCCCGCGCGAAGATGTGCAGGGAATCGGCCGTCCCCCTGAGGTCGGACTCGCCCGAGAAGACGCCCAGGGCGGCCGGGAGCGGCAGGCCCTCCTTCTCGAGGCGCATCATCAGCTGCGGGCCGATCACCGCTCCGGCCGAGGTGCCGTAGACGCCGATGTCGCCGGCGTCGTGGGTCTCCAGCAGGGCCTTGTAGATCGCCAGCACGTCGTCGACCGCGGCCGGATAGGGGTGCTCGGGGGCGAAGCGATAGAGGCAGGCGACAACCTCGATTCCGGTCAGGGCGGCGATCGGGATGTTCTCGGTGAGCGAGCCGGAATCGGTGGCGAAGCCGCCGCCGTGGATGTTGAGCAGCACCCGCCGCGGGTCGGGCGCGCCGCCGTCGGGAACGATCCTGCGCACCGGCACGCCGCCCAGGACATCGTCGCTGACGCTCACCGCATGGGCCTTGCGCTGCTCGGCGCCGATCAGCTGCTGCATGGTCTGGGTCATCGCCCGCATCTGCTCCATGGGCGGGACCTCGGTCATCTGGGCGGCCTGCAGGCCGGCGAGCTGGCCGCGCGCCTGCTCGCTGAGCGAGGCGGGATGGGGCGGCATGTGGAGGGCGGGTTCGGACATGAAGCTCTCTCTAGTTGATGCGCCGGCCGTCCCGCGGCCAGTAGGGTTCGCGAAGCTCGGTCTTGAGGATCTTGCCGGCGCCCGAGAGGGGCAGGGGCTCGGCGCGGAAATCCACCGACCGCGGGCATTTGTAACCGGCCAGCAGGGTGTGGCAGTGGGCCACCAGAGCCTCGCTGGTGACTTCGGCGCCGTCGCGGCAGCGGACGATGGCGTGCACCCGCTCGCCCCAGCGCTCGTCCGGCACGCCGATGACCGCGCATTCGACGACACCCGGGAAGGCGCAAAGGGCGTTCTCGACCTCGGCCGAATAGACGTTCTCGCCGCCCGAGACGATCATGTCCTTCACCCGGTCCACCAGCCAGACGAAACCCTCCTCGTCCATCGTGCCGGCATCGCCGGTGCGCACCCAGCCGTCGACCAGGGTCTGGGCGGTGAGGTCCGGCTGTTTCCAGTAGCCCAGCATGGCGCCGGGGCTGCGCACCGCCACCTCGCCCACTTCGCCCAGCGGCGCCTCGTTCATGGCCTCGTCGACGATCCTCACCTCCACCCCGACGATCGCCCGGCCGGCCGAGCGGAGGTACGACTTGCCGCTGGCTTGCGGGCGATGGAATTCGCCGAGCAGAAGGGTCGCCACCGGCGACAGCTCGGTCTGGCCGTAGGCCTGGCGGAAGTCGGCGTTCGGGAAGATCTCCATGGTGGCGCCCAGCAGGGACTCGGAGATCGGCGACGCGCCATAGGTCACCTGCCGCACGGCCTCGAACGTGACGCCGTGGGCCAGGGCGTGCTCGCGCAGCATGGCGAACATCGCCGGCACCAGGACGAGGTCGGTGATCCCCTCGCGGCCGATCGCCTCGGCGACACCGGCCGGGGTGAAGCCCGGCACGATCACGTGCGCGCCGCCGATCATGGTCATGGTGATGATCATCGCCGCGTCGGCCAGGTGGAACATGGGCGCCGAGTGCAGGAAGATCGCGTCGTGGCGGTTCGGCGCCGTCGCCGACGTGCACAGGGAGCTGCCCATCAGGCTGGCGTGCGACAGCATCACCCCCTTGGAACGGCCCGTGGTGCCGCCGGTGTAGAAGAGGGCGCAGAGTTCGTCGTTGGCGCCGCCGGCGTCGGCCATGGGCGCGGAGGCCTCGATGAGGGCCTCGAAACCGACCATGCCGTCCGGCGCCGCGCCCTCCCCCATGTAGACCACCGTGGCGATCCCGCAGGCTTCGCGGATCGGCGCCGCCAGCGCGGCGAAGTGCTCGTCGACCAGGAGGATGCATGCCCCGCTGTCGTTCAGGGCATAGACGTGTTCAGGCAGGGCCCAGCGGGTGTTGCCGGGCACGATCACCCCGCCGGCCCACCACACGGCGAAGTAGAGTTCGAGGTAGCGGTCGCTGTTGAGCGCGATCGGCGCCACCCGGTCGCCGCGCCCCAGGCCGAGCGAGACGAGGCCGGCGGCCAGTCTCGCCACCCGATCCGCCGTCTCGCCCCATGTCCGCCGCCGCCCGGCGAAGACGGTGGAGACCGCCCCCGCCTTGATCTGGCGATTGCGATGGAGAGCCGCCGTCAGCCGCACCTCAGGCCCGGCCGTAGAGGGTCATGACGCAGGCGCCGCCCAGGCCGAGGTTATGCTGCAGGGCGTGGGTGACGTTTTCGACCTGGCGCTTGTCGGCCGCTCCGCGCAGCTGCCAGACGAGCTCGGCGCACTGGGCCAGGCCCGTGGCCCCCAGCGGGTGGCCCTTGGAGAGCAGGCCGCCGGACGGGTTGGTGACGTACTTGCCGCCGTAGGTGTTGTCGCCATCCCAGATGAACTTCTCGGCCGTGCCCTCGGGGGTGAGGCCGATGGCCTCGTAGGTGAGCAGCTCGTTGGCGGTGAAGCAGTCGTGCAGCTCGACGACCTGGACGTCGTCCGGGCCGACGCCGGCGGCCTCGTAGACCCGGCGGGCGGCCTCCTTGGCCATGTCGTAGCCGATGAGCTTGATCATCGAGTGATCGTCGAAGGTGCTGGGACCGTCGGTGGTCATGGCCTGGGCCTTGATGGCCACCTCGGCCTTGACGCCATGCCTGCGGGCGAACTCGGGCGTGCAGAGCACCGCGGCGGCCGCCCCGCAGGTGGGCGGGCAGCACTGGAAGCGGGTGAGCGGCCCGAAGATCTGGGGCGAGCCCAGCACCTCCTCGACGTTCAGCGGGTCCTTGAAGATGGCGTAGGGATTGTGCTGGGCGTGGTCGCGGGCCTTGGAGGCGATCTTGGCGAAGGTCTCCCGCCGGGTGCCGTGCCTGTCGGCATATTCCTGGCCGGCCCCGCCGAAGAACTGCGCCGCGCCGGGGGCCTTCGGATCGAAGGTCTGAAGCGTGGTCATCTCCTTGAAGAACCGCCCCATGGGATTGGGCCGATCGGCGAAGGTGGCGCCCAGCGCGCCTGGCCGCATCTCCTCGAAACCGAGGGCGAGGGCGCAGTCGACCACGCCGCTTTCCACCGCCTGGCGGGCCAGGTAGAGGGCGGTCGAGCCGGTGGAGCAGTTGTTGTTGACGTTGACGACCGGGACGCCAGACAGCCCCAGACCGTAGACGGCGGCCTGGCCGGCGGTGGAGTCGCCATAGACGTAGCCGACGTAGACCTGCTGGGCGGCGGAATAGGGAAGTCCGGCGTCGGCGAAGGCGGCGGCGGCGGCCTTCTGGCCCATGACGTCATAGGTCTCGCTCTGGCCGGGCTTGGTGAAGGGGATCATCCCGACACCCGCCACTCTCACGTCGTTCGCCATGGGTCTTGATCTCCAAAGTCCCTCAATCGGGGTCCACACCGTAGGTTTCCTGGAGGCGGGAGGTCGTCAAGCCCTCTTCCAGTTCGATCAGCTCTATGATGTTGCCGTTCGGGTCATAGATGCCGGCCACCGCCTTGATACCGGCGGCGGCGTTGCCGGTGTAGGCCTCGGCCGTTGTGCTGCGCCATCCCTTGGCCCGCATGGCCCTCAGGGCTGCGGCCACATTCCTCGTTCGGAAGGCGGTGACGCGGGGGACCGTCGTGGGCGAGATCTCGTTGAACGTCGCCTCCGGCTCCAGCCACTGGATGATGTCGAGCATGGGACCGTCGGGGGGCGGATCGCTGGGCAGGGCCATGAGCGTGCCGCCGCGGCCCCTGACGTCGGGGATCAGGCCGAAGACGACCCCGCCGCCGGCCGGCCAGGTCATCCGTCGGCGGTCGCGCACGATGACGAAACCGAGGTCCTGATAGAACCGCACGGTCTCGTCGATGTCTCTGGCGTTGATGATGGTGTGATAGAAGCGTTCGAGGATCCAGTCTTCGGCCATGGGGTGTCTCCCTGCTGGCGGTGGCGGTCAGGCGGTCAGGGCGCCGCCGTCGATGACCAGCTCCGAGCCGGTGACGAAGCGGGCCCCTTCGGAGCAGAGGTAGATGACGCCGGCGGAGATGTCGCCCGGCGCGCCGGCGAAACCCAGCGGCGTGGCCCGCGCCGCCAAGGCGCGGGTCTCCTCCATCCGCGAGGCAATGGCGTTGGCGCCCTCTTCGGGCAAGATCCCATCGTTGGCCATCTTCACCCAGATCGGGGTCTCGACGCCGCCCGGATGGATGGAATTGACGCGAATGTTGTTCTTGGCTCCCGCGCATTCGAGGGCCACGGCCTTGGTGAAGAGGCGCACGCCTCCCTTGGTGGCGCAATAGCCGGCCAGGCCGGCCACGCCCTTCAGCCCGGCGACCGACGACAGGTTGACGATCGATCCGCCGCCCGACCTCGCCATGAGGGGGATGGCCGCCTGAGTCCCCAGGAAGACGCCGTCGAGATTGACGGCCACCTGACGGCGCCAGGACGCGTAGGACATTTCGAGCAACGGCGTGGCGATGCAAATGGCGGCGTTGTTGACCAGGATGTGCAACGCCGCCTCGGCGCGATCCGCTGCGGCGATGGCCCTGGCCCACGCGTCCGGATCGGCGACGTCGAGGCGCTGGAACCGCGCCCGACCCCCGGCGTCGGCGATTTCGCGGCAGACCGCGGCGCCGCCGGCCTCGTCGATGTCGGCGACGATGACCCGCGCGCCCTCACCCGCCAGAGCCACGGCGCAGGCCCGGCCGATGCCGCTCGCGCCGCCAGTGACCAGCGCCACCTTGTCATGGAATTGCGTCACGTCCCGCCCCCTTCGACTTGGTCGAGGCGATCATGCCATCTCCGACAAAATAAAACAGCTGTTATGTATTCAGGCGAGGCCGTGAGCGCGAATTGCGCTTGTCACCTCCGATGCAAAGGCGACATAACAGGCGTTAGGTTTGGTCCTCGAGGACGCGATGACGAACCCCGGCCGCTCCACCACCCCAGACCACGACGCGATCGTGATCGGGGCCGGATTCGCCGGCCTCTACGCCGTCCACAAGCTCCGCGAGCTCGGCTTCGACGTCCAGGGCTACGAAAAGGGTGGCGACGTCGGCGGGGTCTGGTACTGGAACCGCTATCCCGGCGCGCGCTGCGACTGCGAGAGCTATTACTACTCCTATTCCTTCTCCAGGGAGCTGGAGCAGGAGTGGGACTGGAGCCTGCGCTATTCCGAACAGCCGGAGATCCTGCGCTATCTCGGCCACGTGGCCGATCGGTTCGATCTTCGCCGCAGCATCGCCTTCGACACCGCCGTGGAAACCATGGTCTTCGACGAGGACCACAACCTGTGGACCTTGACGACCAGCCAGGGAGAGAGCGTCACCGCCCGGTTCGTGATTTCGGCGGCGGGCTGCATCTCGGCCATCCAGACGCCGCGATTCGCCGGCCTCGAGGACTTCGCCGGCGACATCCACTACACCGCCGCCTGGCCGCACGAGGGCGTCGACTTCACCGGCCAGCGGGTGGGAATCATCGGAACCGGGGCCTCGGGCGTCCAGGCCATACCGGTGATTGCCCGCCAGGCCCGCCACCTGACGGTCTTCCAGCGAACCGCCAACTTCGTCATCCCGGCCCGCAACGGACCGATGGGCGAGGAATGGCGGGCCTGGGTCAAGGCGCACTACGACGAGATCCGCGCCAAGTGCCTGGCCTCACCGGGCGCGGTGCCGTTCGACAGCCCCCACCGAAAGGCCGTGGACACCCCCGAGGCGGAGCGCCAGGCGGTCTATGAGCGCATATGGAAGCTCGGGGGCCTGAGGTTCTTCGCCGAGACTTTCAGCGACCTGATCACCGACAAGGCGGCCAACGAGACGGCGGCCAAATTCGTGCGCGCCCACATCCGCGCGGTGGTCAAGAACCCCGAGGTGGCCGAGCGGCTCATCCCGCGCGGCCATCCGATCGCCACCAAGCGCCCCCCGCTCGACGACGACTATTACGAGACCTTCAACCGCCCCAATGTCACTCTCGTCGACATCGCCGCCGCGCCGATCAGCCACTTCAGCGGCCACGCTGTGCACACCACCGGCGCGACCTACGAGATCGACGCCCTGGTTCTGGCCACCGGCTTCGATGCGATGACCGGAGCCCTGACCCGCATCGACATGCGCGGGCGCGGCGGCCTCAGCCTCAAGGACAAGTGGGCTCAGGGCGCCGCCACCTACCTCGGCCTCGGCATCGCCGGCTTTCCCAACCTGTTCACGATCACCGGGCCCTTCAGCCCGTCGGTGGTGGCCAACATGCCCACCGGCGTCGAGCATCACGTCGACTGGATCGGCGAGTGCCTGACCTATATGCGCGAGCACGGGCTCGAGGTGATCGAGCCGACCGAGGAGGCCGAAGAGGCCTGGGTCGCCCACGCCGCCGACGTGGCGAGCGGGACTTTGTATCCGCAGACCAACTCCTGGTACGTCGGGGCCAATATTCCGGGCAAGCCTCGCCGGTTCATGGTCTATCTGGGCGGCTTCAGCGCCTACCGCGAGCATTGCGCGGGCGTGGCCGAAAAGGGCTACGAGGGATTTGCCTTCCAACCCTCGCCCGGCGGGCCGGATCGCCATGCCGGCCCATGACCTGATCATCCGCGGCGGCCTCGTCGTCGACGGCGGCGGCGGGGCGCCCTTCGAGGCTGACGTGGCGGTCGATGGCGGCGTGATATCGGCGATCGGCAAGATCGCCGGCTCGGCGGCCGAGGAAATCGACGCCAGGGGTCAGATCGTCACGCCGGGCTTCGTCGACATCCACACCCACTACGATGGCCAGATCACCTGGGAGCACCGCCTGGCGCCGTCGTCGGGCCATGGCGTCACCACGGTGGTGATGGGCAACTGCGGAGTGGGATTCGCCCCGGTGCGCGCCGGCGATCACGACCTGGTGATCCGTCTGATGGAGGGGGTCGAAGACATTCCCGAGGCGGTCATGGCAACCGGCGTGCCGTGGAACTGGGAAAGCTTCCCACAGTATCTCGACGCCATCGAGGCGCGGGCCAGCGACATCGATTTCGCCGCCCAGCTGCCCCACAACCCCCTGCGCGTCTATGTCATGGGCGAACGCGGCGCGGCGCGCGAGCCGCCGACCGTCGAGGAGCTGCGCCACATGCGCCGCCTCACGGCCGAGGCGATCGGGGCCGGCGCCCTGGGCGTGACCACCACCCGCAACCTCGTTCACCGGTTCCGCAGCGGCGAGAGCGTCCCCTCGGTGCTCACCGAGGCCGACGAGGTCATGGCCCTCGCCGCGGGTCTCAGGGACGCCGGAGCGGGGGTCTTCCAGTTGCTCGGCGACACCGAGGAGGCGCCGCGAACCCAGATGGACTTCCTCACCCGTATCGCCCAGGCCTGCGGGCGGCCGGTCTCCTTCACCCTCACCCAGGACCCTGGGCGGGAAGACGGCTGGCGCGAAATGCTCGCCCTCCTCGAGCGGGCCAACGCCGCCGGCCATGCGATCCGCGGCCAGGTCCTACCGCGGCCCGTCGGCATGCTCATGGGCCTGGAGCTGTCGCTGCATCCCTTCGCCCTCAAGCCGGGCTTCCGGGCCATCGCGGATCTGCCGCTGGCGGCCAAGGTGGCGAAGATGGCCGATCCAGAGCTGCGGGCGAGGCTCATCGCCGAGGCGCCGGAGGACCCCAACCCGATCCTTCTCTACATCTCCAGCCAGAGCGAATGGCTGTTCGTGCTCGGCGATCCGCCCAACTACAATCCCGCGCCCGGCGAGAGCCTGGCGGCGCGGGCGCGCGCGCAGGGCCGCGAGCCGATGGAGGTGATCTACGACGCCCTGCTGGAGCGCGACGGCCGCGAGATCCTCTATTTCCCGGCCGCCAACCGCGCCGGCTCGCGGTTCGAGGAGGCCGGGGCCGAACTGATCCGCGCCCGCCACACGGTCCTGGGGCTTGGCGACGGGGGAGCCCACTACGGGATCATCTGCGACGCCTCCTATCCGACCTATCTGCTGACCCACTGGGCCCGCCATCCCGATCCGGACCGGCGCATCTCTCATGCCGAGGCGATCCGCATGCTCGCCCGCGAGCCGGCCAGAGCCGTGGGGCTCGACGACCGCGGCGAAATCGCGCTCGGCATGAAGGCCGACATCAACGTGATCGATCCGGATCGCTTGCGGCTGCACGCGCCCAGGCCCCGATTCGACCTGCCCGCCGGCGGCCGGCGACTGACCCAGAAGGCCGACGGCTTCGCGGCGACCATCGTCTCCGGAGCGGTTACCTACCGCGATGGCGAAGCCAGCGGCGCCTTGCCCGGACACCTGGTCCGCGGCGCCCAGCCCACACCCCCTCGAAGGGAGATCGCTGCATGACCGACACCCTGGTGGCCCGCGACGTCCTGGAAGGCGTCAAAGTCATCGACGTCGACACCCATTTCAGCGAGCCTCTCGATCTGTGGACGTCGCGCGCGCCGGCCAAGTACCGCGAGCGGGTCCCGCAGATGAAACAGACCGGCGGCCAGCTGGTGTGGACCATCGAGGGCGATCTCTCCATGGGCAATCCGTGCGCCTCCAGCGTGATCGCGCCGGACGGCGGCAAGGCCAAGGGACTGGAGTTCATGAGCTGGCGAGTCGGCGACGTTCACCCCGGCTGCTCCCAGACCAAGGCGCGCCTGGAGGTCATGGACGCCAGCGGCATCTGGGCCCAGATCGTCTATCCCAACGTGCTCGGTTTCGGCGGCCAGGGACCAAGCGCCAAGGTCGACCCCGAGCTTCGTCTCATCTGTACCCAGATCTACAACGATGCCGCCGCCGAAATGCAGGCCGAGTCGGGCGGACGGCTTCTGCCCATGGCGCTGCTGCCATGGTGGGACGTCGAACTCTCGGTGATCGAGGCCGAACGGTGCCGCGCCATGGGCATGCGCGGGGTCAACATCAATTCCGATCCCCATCGCCACGGCATGGCCGACCTCGGCGAGGATTATTGGACGCCGCTGTGGGAGTATTGCAGCGACAAGGGCCTGCCGGTGAACTTCCATATTGGGGCGAGCGACGCCTCGACGAGCTGGTTCGCCGACTCGTCCTGGCCCTCGCTGGGGGCGGAATCCAAGCTCGCCCTGGGATCGACGATGCTGTTCCTCAGCAACGCCAGAGTGCTCGTCAACCTCATCGCGTCGGGCCTGCTGGAGCGCTTCCCGCGCTTGAAGTTCGTCTCGGTCGAGAGCGGGATCGGCTGGATCCCGTTCATCCTCGAGGCGCTGGACTATTCGATCAAGGAAGCCGGCCCGTCGGCGAGCCTCTCAATGGCCCCGATCGACTATTTCCGGTGCCAGGTGTTCGCCTGCTTCTGGTTCGAGAACGAGGACCTCGCCGCCCAGGTCCGGCGGGTGGGAGTGGACAATGTGATGTTCGAAACCGACTTCCCGCACCCGACCTGCCTCTATCCCAGCCCCCTGGAGCGTGGCGCCGCCGTGCTCGCCGATTTCACCGATGAAGAGCGGCGCAAGATCTTCAGCGGCAACGCCGCCCGTGTGTACGGGGTAAGCTTGGCCTGAGCTTTCAGGACCCGGCCAGGGCGGCCGCCCGGACCGGCGTCGCCGCGCCAATGAGGTGCTCCCCGGTCAGTTCGATGCTGCGGATGACCTCGCGGTGCGGGATCGAGCCGAACTGCATCAGGCACATCAGGCGGTCGGCGCCGATCGCCTCGTAGCCTTTGACCTTCTCCGCACAATGGTCGGGATCGCCGATGACCACGCAGTCGAGCGCCTCGAGAACCTCATGGGCCTCGCCGAAGTCGATGTTCTCGCCCTGAGCCATTCGTTTGAGCAGGACGAGGACGGCCGGATCGCCGGGCTCGATTTCCAGGCCGGTGGGGTCGCGGTCGGTCAGGGCCGCGGTGGCCTGAGCCGAATTGGGGTGCAGGCCGGCCTTGATCATGTCGTACCAGACCGCGCGCGGCACCTTGAAGATGATCGGGGCGGCGTTGACGTACCACAGGGCCGACCAGGCGGCGCCGTTGGCGATGGCCTTCTCACGGCTGTCGGCCAGGTGCACGAAGGTGAAGACGCCGCTCTGGCCGTTGACCTCGACGCCGGCCTGATCGGGCAAGGCGGCGAGACCGGCACGATGTTCCTCGAGCATGGAGCCCAGGAAAGCGATCGGACTCAAGAGGGTCGTGCCCAGGGCGCCGACGCCCATTTCGCCGGCCATGCGGAAGGATTCGGGCGACCCGCAAGTCTGCCACAGGCGCGGGTGGGGCTTCTGGAGGGGCCGCGGCACGACCTCCCGGGCCGGGACCTCGATAAGATCGCTCTTCCAGGAGAATTCGTCCTGCGTCCACATGCGCGGGATCATGTGCATGGCCTCGCGGACCTCGTCGCGCGCGGTTTTCGGATCGACCCCGAAGGTCTCCCACTCCTTGCCGCCGGACTTGGCGAGGCCCATCTCGAAGCGACCGCCGGAGAGGATGTCGAGGGTCGCCCCCCGCTCCGCCGCCTTCAAGGGATGGTTGATCCTGAAGGGGGCGAGGACTCCGGCGTGGCCGACGCGCAGGCGCTTCGTCGACATGGCGATGGCGGTGAGGACCATCTCGGGCGAAGCGCTGTAGCTGAACTGGGGGGCGCCGTGATGCTCCACCTGCCACCAGATCTCGAACCCGGCCCCATCGCACGCCCTGGCCTGGGCGAGGATCTCGGCGAACAGGCTAGCCTCGTCGGCGCCATGCCAGGGAAACGCCTTCTGGATCTCGCAGAAGATATCGAACTTCATCGGGGTTCCTCGTCTGGCCGTTTATCCATAACGCTTGTTATGTTTTCGTTCAAGGTCGATGGCGCCGGTTGGGTCGCGAAATCAGAATATGGCGATGGGGTTGAGCGGAGAGCCGGTGCCCCCCTGGATGCGCAAGGGGGCGAGAACGAGGAGGAAGGCCCAGCGCCGCTCGCGCTCGCATGCCTCGGCGACATCCTCCAGGTTCAGGTTATCCAGCAGGTGAAGTCCCATGGACACCAGGCCGATCATATGGATGGGCATGGGCCAGTCGGGGGCGATCGCGCCCGGCGGAATGGGATCGTGGACGCCGTCGCCGCCGAGGATGGCCACCTCGCGCCGGTGCAGCCACGCGGCGACCGCCGGATCGAGGCCAGCGACCTTCTGGTCGTCGAGGCTCTGGCGGCGCACGTCGCGGCCGGTGCGAATGAGGACGGTATCGCCGGTCGCGACAGTGAGGCTTTGCGCCGCCTCTGTTCGTTCGAGCTCGTCGACGGTGATGCAGTGGTCGGGGTCGATGAACGGGCGGCCAAGCGCGCGAGGAACGTCCAGCAGCACGCCGCGGCCGGCGACGCCGTCCTTGAGGGTCATGACGGTGTTGCTACGGGCCCCGGTGCTCTTCACCGCGGCCGCCGGACGGTCGTTGTACATCTTGCCGCCCTGGAAGACATGACACAGGGCGTCCAGATGACTCGAGGCCATGCCGTGAAAGGCGATGCCGATATAGTCGGTCGAGACCTCCAGGCCGGGAACCTGCGGAATGCACGGATCGTCGCCGGCGATGACCATGTGGTGCTGCGCCGGCCAGGGATTCTCCGGTCCCGGAGCCACCGGAAAATCCCGCGACAGGCTCACCGTTCGCCCGGTGGCGACCAGGGCGGCGGCGGAGCGAACGTGCTCCGGGCTCAGGTGGTTCAAGGTTCCCCGTTCGTCGTCGGCGCCCCAACGGCCCCAGTTGCTGACAGATTTGGCCAGCGCCGCCATTTCCTGCGCGGTCATGGTGCGCGAAACCACGCCCGTCAGACCCGGTTCAGCAAGGCTTCGTTGGCCTTGGAGTGGCGCACGCCCGGCTGAAGTTCAATGAGCTCGATGAGGTTGCCGTTGGGATCGTAGCAGCAGCACGATCCGACGAGCCCGAGATCCTCTTCCGGGACGAAGACGTCGCGGCAGAATTTCACCCCCTTGGCGGAAAGCTCGGCGTGGGCGGCGTGGACGCCCTTGGTGCGGAAAGCGATGATCCGCGGGACGGTCTCTGGGACCTGGGCCGGATCGGGGAAGTCCGCCCTGGGCTCCAGCCAGTCGATGAGATCGATCATCGGCCCGCCCGGATCGGAGGGCAGGATCATGAGCACGCCGCGGCCCTTGGCGCGCCGAAGGCCGAAGATCGTGGCCACGAAATCGGGCCAGTCGACCTTGCGCCGGTCATTGAGAACCTCGAAGCCGAGCAGGCGGTAGAACGCCACCGACTCGTCCAGGTCACGGACGTTGACCACCGTATGGTAGAGGCTCTCCAGCTTCCATTCGCCGGTCATGTCAGCCGCCGAAATTGACGGTGAAACGCGCGCCGTAGGTCCTGGGCGGGTAGTAGACGAAGTTGTCCGGCTCGAGGACCTGCTGGCCCAGGTTGATCCCCTGCAGGCCGTCGTTGGAGATGACGTTGGCGTTTTCGAGGTTCCTCACGAAGCCCTCGAGTTTGAACCGCCCGTCGAGGCTGACCCAGGTCAGGTGCAGGTCGGTCTGGTGATAGGCCTTCTGGGTCGAGGTCGGAATGTTGTCGGGCAGGAACTGAACCCGGCCGGAGAAGAAGGTGTCCACCCTGGGCGTGATCGAGCCGAAGCCGGTGTGGAAGGTGTATTCGGCGCCCAGATCGACGGTGTAGGGGGGCGTCTGGTTGAGCTCGTGGCCCTGGAAGTTGCACAGCAGGGTCATCGGATCGCATCCCGGGCCCGGGCCGCCGAACCGTGTATCGGTGGTGATGTAGCGACCGTAGTGGGCGTCGGTGAAGGTCACCGCGGCGTTGAAGCGCAAACCGGCCATCGGCACGACGGTCAGCTCGGTCTCGACGCCGTTGACGAAAGTCGTCCCGTTGACGTTGTTGATGCCCGACTGGGTGGCGCTCTGCACGAAGACCTGCAGGCCGGAGATCGCCTCGCGATAGGCCGCCAGATCGAACTGCACGCGGTCGTCGAAGAAGCGCGACTTGAAGCCGGCCTCGCCCGACCACAGGGTTTCGGGCCCGTAGACATGCGCCAGGCCGATGATATTGCCCCCTGACAGGTAGCCGCGGGAGATCGACCCGTAGACCATCAGCCTGTCGGTGACCTTGTAGTTGAGGCCGAACTTCCCGGTCACCTGGCCCCAACTGGCGGCGAAAGGACCCTGCGCTATGGAGCAGGGGCCGCCGCACAGCAACGGCAGTTCGTAATCGAGATAGTTGTAACCGTATTTCTGATCGTGGGTGTAGCGCAGGCCGGCGGTCACCGTCAGCGGAATGCCCAGGGACGTCTTGCCCAGATCGATGTCGACTTGGCCGAACGGCGCCCAGGATTTTGTCTTGGTCACGCCGTGGCTGAGAAAAGCGAACTCGTCGAGCGCGCCTGGGAACAGAAAGGTGTCGTTGAAACCGCTGTCGCTGTAGCCGAAGTCCTCAAAGTTGTTCGCGTAAAAATAGATGAAGCCGGCCAGCCACTTGACTGGCGAGGGTCCCTCCCGCGAGGCTAGGCGGAACTCCTGCGAGAACTGATACTGGCGCAGAAACCAGGGCGCGCCGACAGCGATCGGGAGGTTGGAACCGTCGCCGTCGCTGATCTGGCTGACGTGGCTGTTGCTGTAGGCGGTCACCGAGGTGAACGTCGCGAACGGCAGCTGCCAGTTCAGCGTGCCGGAGTAGAGATTGAGCCGATTCGAAGCCGTGTCGGCGGTGTCGTGGCAGAACACCCGCGGGTTGAACTTCGCCTCGGTGGAGAAATCGCATTGCGATCCAATCGGAATGCCGTTGGCGCCGCCGACAAACCTGGCCGGGACTTCCCACCAGGCGACGTTGAAGGCGGCCGGGTCCTTGCCCTGGCTGGTGCTGGCGGACAACAGCAGCTCGACATTGGGGCCGAAGTCGAACTTCAGCTGGCCGCGGAACATCACATAGTCCTGGGCGTCCTCGTTGTGCGTCGCGGTCGGGGCGGTCGAGAGATTGGTCGAATAGCCGGTGTGGTTGGCGACCACCGCGGTCAGGCGCGCCGCGAGGCTGAAGCCATTGCCGGACACGATGGGTCCACTGACGAATCCGCGGAAGATCGAGGCGTTGTAATTGCCGAACAGACCGTCGGCCGAGGCTTGGAAGGTGTCGGTGGGCTTGTTGGTTACGATGTTGATCGATCCGCCCACGGAGTTTCGGCCGTACAGCGTGCCCTGGGGCCCGCGCAGAACCTCTATCCGGCTGATGTCGTAGAATTCGGGATCGATGGCGGTGGTCCGCTGCAGATAGACGCCGTCGACGTTGTAGGCGACCGGGGAATCGCCGCCGGGGGTGGTATTCTGGCTGCCCACGCCGCGCATGGTGATCACATTCTCGCCGCCGGTGACGCCGGCCCCGAAGCGCAGCGACGGGACGCGCTCGCCGAGATCGGCGAAGCCGACAATGCCTTGGGTCTCCAGGGCCGCCCCTTGGATGGCGGTGATGGCGATGGGCACTTGCTGGACGTCTTCGGCGCGACGTTCGGCGGTCACCACGACTTCACCGACCTGGGTCGACCTCGACGCGCTCAGCGGCTGGCCCGGAGGGGGCGCCTGCTGGGCGCTCGCGAGATGCGGCAAGGCGAGAACGCAGAGCGCGGACACGCCGGTCAGCAAAAGGGTTTGAGGGCGCATGGTGATTTTCCTCCCCGTCGAACCTTGCCTGGAGCCGGTTCGTTCTTGCCCAAATCATAACAGCCGTTCGGTAAAACGGAAAGGGAAAAGCGGCGTTTACATATCACCGTTATGCGTCGTGATGGGTCCGCGCTTCAGCCGACGGCGCGCGAAGCGGGGTCCGCTCCGAGCGGACGGCCGGCCCGGCCGACATGGCCGCCGGCCAGGAGCCCGATCCAAGCCCCGATGATCTCCCGCTGGCGCGCGGCGCTGATGCGGCCGGTGCCGAGGAGAACCTGGATGGCGATGCCGTCGACGAGGGCGACGAGTTCCTGGGAGGCGAGGTCGGCATCCACATCCGACGGGGCCAAGCCTTCGCCCTGGGCGCGCCGGATCAGCACGGCGAGGCGGCCACGCCATTCGTCGTAGCGGGCGCGCATCACCTTGGCCACGGCGGGGTTGTAGGCGGCCCGCTCCCAGAAGCCGAACCAGATACGCCAGTAGCCGCGCACCGCGGCGGTGATCGGCAGAGCCTCGTCGACGACGCCCTTGAGGGCCCCCAGGGCGTCGGACGCGCGGGCCTTTTTCTCCATGCGCGGCCGCACCAGCCTGGCCGAATATTCCGACGCCTCGATCAGGACCTGATCCTTCGACTGAAAGTAGTGGGTGAGGGCGCCGGTGGTGAATCCGGCCTCCTTGGCCACCTCGCGCACGGTCAGGCCGCCCACGCCGGCCCGCATGATGACCCGCAGGGCGGCGGCGGCGAAAACCTCGCGCTTCAAGTCATGATCGGCTCGCCTGGCCATGTCGCGCCCCGTCCGCAGCCTTGATGCCGCGTGCTATAGCACCCGCCCAACCTCCGCCAGAGCCGCGTCCTTCCGCGACGGAGATCGCCCGACTGTTTGCCGGCCGGATGGTCGAGCCTAGTATCGGTGGCCGAAGAGGAGAGGCTCGATGCGCCATGCACGGCTAGTCGCGATCGCCACCCTGGCCTGGGCGGTGGCGTCGGGCGCCTGGGCGGCCGGCCAGCCGGCGGGCGTGGTCGCCGAGCCGGCCTATGTGGCGGCGGTCGAGGTCGCGCCCGACCCGGCGGCCCCGACGGGCTTCGCCGAGGCTCTGCGGGCGGCGGTGCTCAAGGAAGCCGCGCTCTATGGCGCGACGGGCCTGCCGCTGACGGTGAAGATCGACCTCAATCGGGTTCACCTGAAGAACCCGGTCCAGACCCTCGTCGTCGGCGACGACGACATGGCCCGTGGCTGGGTCCAGGTGCTCGATCCGGCCACAGGGCGGCGGCTCGGGGTTTTCCAGGTGGCCGTGGACGCCCGCCGTGGCGGCGGGAACGGGGCGCGTATCGCCGTGGGCGTGGCGGGCTTCCTCGATCCCACCGGCCTGGTTTCGCTGGGGGCCACGGTGGCCACGATCGACTCCACAGCAGGCGGCCGGGGACGCGCCGAGGCGATGATGACCGGCAAGTTCGCGCTCGAGACTCTTCGCCAGACCTTCGGCGACGACAAGGCCCGGGCGGTCCACGGCCTCAAGCCCAAGTAGCCTCGAAAAGCTAGTCCGCCGTCTTCCCGAACAGCGTCCGCAGTTCGTCCTTGGCCGCCTCGAGCACCTTGCTCTGGCGGGCCGGGAGGTTGTCGCCGGCCCGGTTGATGTAGAAGGTCAGCATGGACATCGCCGAGCGATAGGGATCGGACTTGCGGCGGCGGCTGTGCTCGGCAGAGCGCTTCAGCGAGCGGGCGATCGCCTTGGGATCGTGGCCCTTGAAGACGTCCTTTTCGAGATCGAGCGCGTCGCTGTGCTCGGTGACCTCGGCGCTCCAGCGGTGTTCGGACGCGCCCATCAGGCCGCCTTCTTGGCCTGGCGGCTTCCCTTGCGGACCAGCTCCATGGCCGCCGGCCCGTCGCTGATCGCCAGAACCTTGAAGCGCTTGCCCTCCAGGCGGTGCTTGTTGACCCAGAACTCCGTCAGGTCACGGATGAATGTCGTGGGAAGATCGTCCGGAGTCTTGATGTCGGCGTAGGCATGCGAACAGTGGGCGACGGCCAGCAAACGGTCGTTGCGCTCGGTCTTGCCGTGTTCGGTTTCCTCCGCCTCCATGGCCCCGATCAGGCGGACATCCATCACCGCGCCCACGAAGCTCGGCTCGTCGATCAGAACCATGACGTCGATCGGATCGCCATCCTCGGCCAATGTCGAGGGGATGAAGCCGAAATCGAGCGGGAAGCTCAGGCCCTCGGGCATCAGGGCCTTGACGATGAAGGCGCGGGTCTTGGGATCGTAATTGAACTTGGTCCGCCGGCCGCGCGGGGTCTCGATGATGGCCTGGCACATGCCTGTCTTGCGATCGAGACCATGGGGAAGTCGGGTCAGGTCCGGCATGGCGGCGTTCCCCACGGCCCGGCGACGTCGAGAACGACCTTGCCGGTCACGTGGTCCTTTTCGAGATGGCGCTCGGCCGCCGCGGCTTCCTCGAGGGGGAACACCCGGTCGATGATCACCCGCACCTTCCCCTCGTCGATGAGGGCGGCGATCCTGCGCAGCTGGTCGCCATCGGCCCGGGCGGTGTAGCGGCAGGCCATCACCCCGGTCTCGAGGATCTTATCCGGATCCGGCTCCTGGACGGTGGATATGAAACAACCGCCGCGCCTGAGCACCTGCCATGAGCGCCGCTCGGTCGCCCCGCCGATCAGGTCGTAGACGAGGTCGATGTCGTTGACGATCTCCTCGAAGGCTTCGGTGTGGTAATCGATCACCCGGTGGGCCCCCAGACTCTCGACGAGGTCGCGGGCGTCGCCGGCGGCGGTGGCGTAGACCTCGGCGCCCGTCAAGGCGGCGAACTGCACGGCGAAGGGCCCCACCCCTCCGGACGCGCCGTGGATCAGCACCTTCTGCCCGGCCTCCAGACGGCCATAGGTGAAGAGCCCCTGCCAGGCGGTGAGGGCCGCCAGCGGCACGGAGGCGGCCTGGATCATGTCCAGTCGTCGCGGCTTGCGGGCGCAGACGTCGGCCGGGGCGGTGACCCATTCGACATAGCCGCCGCGGTCGGGCGGCAGCATGGCGAAAACCTCGTCGCCGCGTTCGAAACGGGTGACGCCCGCGCCGAGCCCGGCCACCATGCCGGCGACGTCGCGGCCCAGGATCACGGGCAGCTGGTCGGCGCGCACGGCCGGATAGCGCCCTTCGCGGATCTTGTAGTCGACCGGATTGACGCTGGCGGCGCGCACCTCGATCAGCACCTCGCCGGCCGCCGGTTCGGGTCTCGGCAGATCCTCGACCTGGAGCACATCGGCGTCGCCGAACTGATGGATGCACACTGCTTTCATCGCCGTCTTCCTTCCGCGCAGAGCCACCCAGGATGCCAACGCTTCGACAGGGCGCGGGTTCACTGGCGCATCGACTCGCCGGCCCGGCCTGGCTTAAGGGCGGTGGGCGAAGATCAGGAGGACCGCCGATGCGCGAGGCGCCGATGAACGGGGCGGAAAGCCTGGTCCACACCCTGGCCGACGCCGGCGTCGAGGTCTGCTTCGCCAATCCGGGCACCTCGGAGATGCATTTCGTCGCCGCTCTCGACCGCGAGCCGCGCCTGCGCCCGGTGCTGGGCCTCTTCGAGGGCGCGGTGACCGGCATGGCCGACGGTTACGGCCGCATGGCCGGCAAGCCGGCGGCGACCCTGCTGCACCTGGGCCCGGGCCTGGCCAACGGCCTCGCCAATCTCCACAACGCCCGCCGCGCCGCCACGCCGATCGTCAACATCGTCGGGGACCACGCCACCTACCACGCCCAGTACGACGCCCCGCTGGCGTCCGACGTGGCCGGTTTCGCCCGTCCGGTGTCGGCGTGGGTGCATTCCTCGACGAGCGCCCTCACCGTGGCGGCCGACGGCGCGCGGGCGGTGGCCGCGGCGCTCGCCCCGCCCGGCGGGATCGCCACCCTGATCCTCCCGGCCGACACCGCCTGGAACGCCGCCGAGGGCCCCGCCCCGCCATTGCCGGTCCCCGCGCCCGCCGAGGTCGGCGGCGAGGCGGTGGACCGGGCCGTGCGGGCGAGCCGGGCCGGCGCCAGGTGCGCGATCCTCATCCGTGGCGCGGCCCTGGACGAAGCGGGTCTGGCGAGCGCCGGGCGGATCGCCGAGGCGACCGGGGCGCGGCTGATGGTCGACACCTTCGTCGCCCGCCTGGCGCGGGGAGCCGGCCGGGTCCAGATCGAGCGGATTCCCTATTTCGCCGAGCAGATCGTCGACTTCCTGGCCGAGGTCGAGGAGCTGGTCCTGGTGGGCGCGCGCCCGCCGGTGGCTTTCTTCGCCTATCCCGGCAAGCCGAGCTGGGGACTGCCGCCGGGGGCGCGGATCACCTATCTCGCCCACCCGCACGAGGACGGCAAGGCGGCGCTTCTCGCCCTGGCCGAGGCGGTCGGGGCCGGGCCCAAGGCGACGGTGCTCGCGCCCTTCCAGCGTCCGGACGCCCCGAGCGGCCCGTTCAATCCGTACACCCTCGGTCAGGTCATCGCCCGCCATCTGCCGGAGGGGGCGATCTTCTCCGACGAAGGGGCGACCGGCTCGCTGGGGACGGTGCTGGCCACGGCCACCGCCACGCCGCACGATCACCTGGGCCTCACCGGCGGCTCGATCGGCCAGGGCGTGCCGCTGGCCACCGGAGCGGCGATCGCCGCCCCCTCGCGCAAGGTGGTCTGCCTGCAGGGGGACGGCGGGGCGATGTACACCCTGCAGGCCCTGTGGACCCAGGCGCGCGAAAAGCTCGATGTCACCACCGTCATCCTCGCCAACCGGGCCTACGCCATCCTGCAAATCGAGCTGCACCGGGTGGGGGCGCTCAACGCCGGCCCCAAGGCGCTCTCGATGTTCGACCTGACCCAGCCGAACCTCGATTTCGTCGCCCTCGCCAAGGGCCTGGGCGTCGAAGCCGGCCGGGCCGAGACCATCGAGGCCTTCGAGGCCCAGTTCGCCGCCGCCATGGCCGGGAACGGCCCGCGCCTCATAGAGGCGGTGATGGTTTGACAAGCGGGGCGCGCGCGCCCATTTCGGGGCGAGGGACACTTCGTGAGGATCGCCATGTCCGTTGCTTCCCATCTCGCTCGCGGGGCCGCGGCCCTCGCCGCTCTCGCCCTGGCCGCTCTGCCGGCGGCGGCGGGCGCGACCGACCATCCGTGCTTTTTCGTCAACCAGTGGCAGGGCTGGAAGGCCGACGGCCCCAACGTCCTCTACCTGCGGGTCAATCTCAGAGACGTCTACCGCGCCGACCTCAGCGCCGGATCGCAGCAGCTCACCTGGCCGGGCTCCTACCACCTGGTCAGCCGGGTCGAAGGCAGCAATTCGATCTGCGGCCCGCTCGACCTGCAGCTGGCGGTGTCGGACGGCCACGGCTACTACCAGCCGCTCATCGTCCGCTCGCTCGTCAAACTGACCCGCGAGGAAGCCGCCGCCCTGCCGCCGCGCCTGCGGCCGTAAGCGCCGCGACCTGAAGAGCTTGGCCGTCGAAGCTGTGATCTGGGACTTCGGCGGTGTCTTCACCAGCTCGCCGTTCGAGGCCTTCAATCGCTATGAGGCTTCGCGCGGCCTGCCGGTCGATTTCATCCGGCGGGTCAACGCCACCGATCCGCATGAGAACGCCTGGGCCCTCTTCGAGAGCGCCCGCATCGACGCCGCCGGCTTCGACGCGAAGTTCCTGGCCGAGGCGACGGCGCTTGGCCACGCGGTGCGCGGTTCCGAGGTGCTGCCGCTGCTGTCGGGGGAGCTGAGACCGCGGATGGTCGAGGCCCTCGAGGCCTGCAAGGCGCGCTACAAGGTCGGCTGCATCACCAACAACGTGCCGCAGGGCCTCAGCCCGGTCAGGGCGGCGGACGCCGGAGCCATGAGTTCGGCCGACGTCATGGCCCTCTTCGACGAGGTGATCGAGAGCTCCAAGGTCGGGGTGCGCAAGCCCGATCCGGCGATCTACCGGATGATGTGCGAGGCCCTTCAGGTCGAGCCGGCCGCCTGCGTCTACCTCGACGATCTGGGGATCAACTGCAAGCCGGCCGCCCAGATGGGGATGACCGCGATCAAGGTGGTGAGCGAGGCCCAGGCCCTGGCCGATCTCGCGCGGGCGACCGGGCTGACGCTGGGGCTCGCCGCGGCATGAGCCGGCCGGCCAGGATCGGCGCGGCGGCGGCGCTGGCCCAACTGCCCGGCTGGGCGGCGGCGGAGGGGCGCGAGGCCATCACCCGCGGCTACAGGTTCGCCTCGTTCAGCGCCGCCTTCGGCTGGATGGCCCGCGTGGCCCTGGCCGCCGAGCGCCTCGACCACCACCCCGAGTGGTTCAATGTCTACAACAAGGTCGAAGTGACCCTGGCCACCCACGACGCCGGCGGCGTGACCGAACTCGACGTCGCCCTGGCCAGGCTCATGGACGAAGCCTTCGCCGGCCAGTGAGCCCGAATCCTCCCCCGTTTACGGGGGAGGGGGACCCCGAAGGGGTGGAGGGGGCGGCAAGCGACGGATAGGGCGTGACTGGAGAGCGGCGCGTTCGAATGGCGAAGGTTTTGCGCGCGGCCGCCCCCTCCACCACTTCGTGGTCCCCCTCCCCCGCTTCGCGGAGGAGGATTGGGGAAGGAGGGAACGGTTCGTTCCCGCCGCATTGGCGCCACCGTGTCAGGTCAAACGGCGCGCTCGCCCAAGTGGGGCGGGCGTTGATTGAAGATGGCGTCCAAGACCCTTAAGCTTTGGGCGGGGCGCTCAACAAGCCAAGTCTGGACCTCTTGCATGGCGAAAATCACCCTCATCGACGACGACGAGAACATTGTCGTCTCGGTGTCTCTGGCGCTGGAGAACCACGGCCATGCGGTCACCGCCTATTACGACGGGGCCTCGGGACTGTCGGCCCTGGAGAGCGATCCGCCGGACGTGGCCATCCTCGACGTCAAGATGCCCCGGATGGACGGAATGGAGGTGCTGCGCCGGCTTCGCCAGACCTCGAACGTGCCGGTGATCATCCTCACCTCCAAGGACGAGGAGATCGACGAGATCCTCGGCTTCAATCTCGGCGCCGACGACTACATCCACAAGCCGTTCAGCCAGCGTCTGCTGATCGAGCGGGTGAAGGCGGTGTTGCGCCGCGCCGCCCCCGAGGAGGCCGACGCCGGCACGGCGGCGTCGCGGGCCATCAGACGCGGCCGCCTGACCCTCGATCCGGCCCGCCACGACTGCCTGTGGGATGGCAAACCGGTTCGCCTGACGGTGACCGAATTCCTGCTCCTCCAGTCCCTGGCCCAGCGGCCGGGATTCGTGAAGAGCCGCGACAACCTCATGGACGCGGCCTACGAGGATCAGGTCTATGTCGATGACCGAACCATCGACAGCCACATCAAGCGGATGCGCAAGAAGTTCCGAGACGTCGACCCGGAGTTCGATTCCATCGAAACCCTCTATGGCGTCGGCTACCGCTACCGCGAATCCTGAGCCGGGGCCGGCGGCGCCCAGACGACCCGGCCGCTCGTCCGCCCGGCGCGGCGTCTGGCCGCTGGGATCGCGCCTCGGCCGGCTGATCATCGTCCTCAACCTGCTGGGCCTGGCGATCCTGGTCGGCGGGGCCCTGATCCTCAACGAGTTCCGCCAGGGCCTGATCGAGACGCGCCTGGAGAGCCTCGAGCTCGAGGGCGAGGTGATCGCCAAGGTCATCGACGAATACGCCACCGTGGGCGAGCCGGCCCCGGCCCTTCAGGCCGATTCGGCGATCAGCGTCGTCAACGTGCTGTCGATCCCCAGTTCCCAGCGGGCGCGGTTGTTCGATTCCAGCGGCCGGCTGCTGGCCGATTCCTTCGTGGTCGCCGACCGGGTCGAGGAGCGGCCCCTGCCCCCGGCGGTCAAGCCGGGCGGGAAACTCGCTCCGGGCGGTCCGCCGGCGGCGCGGATCGTCAAGGCCCACGAGGCCCTGGCCCTGGAGGTCGAGCAGGCCCTGCGCGGCAAGGTGATCCGCAATGTGCGCGTGGCCGAGGACGGCCGGCGGGTCGTCTCGGTGTCGATCCCGATCCGCCATGTCCGCGCCTCCCTGGGCGTGCTCACCTTGCAGGCCAGCGACGTGGAGCAGATCGTCGCCGCCCAGCGGCGCGCCCTGCTGCCGTTCATTTTCATCGCCATCGGGGTGACTCTGGTCTCGTCGCTCCTGCTCACTCAGCTCATCGCCGAACCAGTGCTGCGCCTGGCCCGGGCGGCCGACCGGGTGCGCCTGCAGCACGTCAGGGCCATCGCCCTGCCCGATCTCGCCGGCCGCGACGACGAGCTGGGCGATCTCACCCGCTCCCTGGAGGACATGACCAAGGCGATTTCCGACCGCATGCAGGCCATCGAACGGTTCGCCGCCGACGTCGCCCACGAACTGCGCAATCCCCTGACCTCGATCCGCTCGGCCATCGAGACGCTCGACGTGGTCAAGACCGCCGAGTCCCGGGGCCGGCTGCTGAAAATCCTCGAACAGGACGTCGGTCGGATGGACCGGCTGATCACCGACATCTCCAACGCCTCGCGCCTGGACGCCGAGCTGTCGCGGGAATCGCCCTCGCCCCTGGACCTGGCCGGCCTCGTCGAGCACATCTGCGGTTTCTATGAAGCGACCCGCAAGCTGGGCGAGGTCAGGGTCCGCCTCATCGAACCTAGGGGATCCGAGCCCCTGCGCGTGCTGGGCCGCGAGGAACCGCTGAGCCAGGTGATCCGCAACCTCATCGACAACGGCCGCTCGTTCAGCCCGCCAGGGGGCGAGGTGCGGGTCAATCTTCAGCGGGCCCGCGGCCAGGCGGTGGCGACCATCGACGACGATGGCCCGGGGATGCCGCCGGAGAACCTGGAGACGGTGTTCGAGCGGTTCTACACCTCCCGGCCGAAGGGCGCGGCGTTCGGCGGCAATTCGGGCCTCGGCCTGGCCATCGCCCGCCAGATCATCGAGGCTCACGGCGGACGCATCTGGGCCGAGAACCGGATGGGCGGCGGGACGGTGGCGGGGGCCCGCTTCCGCTTTTCCCTGCCGCTGGCATGATCGTCCACGCCGGCCTGATCGCCCGCCGGATCGGCGGCCCATGGCGGGGCGTGCTCATCGAGGGCCTCTCCGGCGGCGGCAAGAGCGATCTGGCCCTTCGCGCCCTGGATCACGGCTTCGTCCTGGTGGCCGACGACCGGGTGCGGCTGTTCACCTCCGAGGGCCGGCTTTTCGGCCGGGCCCCCGAGCCGCTGGCCGGGCTCATCGAGGCGCGCGGCGTGGGGATCCTCCGCCGGCCATTCCTTCCCTTCGCCGCCGTCACCCTGGTGGTCCGCTGCGTCGCCGAGCCGGCGGCGGTGGAGCGTCTGCCCGAACCCGGCCGAGCCGAACACCTGGGCGTCACCCTGCCGGCGATCGATATCTGGCCCTTCGAGCCCGGCGCCCCGGGCAAGCTGGCGGCGGCGCTCGAACGGCTTGGAGCGGGCGCGCGACAAGGGTATGAAGCGCGCTTCGCGCCGCCCTCCGGACGCGAGGGGGCATGAAGGGT
Organism: Caulobacteraceae bacterium; assembly: GCA_035605655.1. Lineage (GTDB taxonomy): Bacteria > Pseudomonadota > Alphaproteobacteria > Caulobacterales > Caulobacteraceae > Acaudatibacter. The sequence goes on from DASZKO010000173.1 coordinate 33,683, forward strand.
CCGCCTTTGAGGCATTCTCGATGATCGGGCTCGTGATCGTGACCCATGGGCGGCTGGCGCACGAATTCGTCTCGGCCATGGAGCATGTGGTCGGCCCCCAGCCGGCGGTGGCCGCCATCTGCATCGGCCCCGACGACGACATGGAGCGGCGCCGCCGCGACATCCTCAAGGCGTGCGGCGAGGTCGACGGCGGCGACGGGGTGATCCTGCTCACCGACATGTTCGGCGGCACGCCATCGAATCTCGCCATCTCGGTCATGGAGCAGACCAAGGCCGAGGTGATCGCCGGTCTCAACCTGCCGATGCTGATCAAGCTGGCGAGCGTGAGGGCCCGCGAGCCGCTTTCGACGTGCGTGGCCTACGCCCAGGAAGCCGGCCGGAAGTACATCTCCGTGGCCTCCTACGTCCTGGCCGGCGAGAAGTGACGGCGCGGGCCAGCGTCGACATCGTCAACGAAAGAGGGCTCCACGCCAGGGCCTCGGCCCGGTTCGTCAAACTGGCCGGAGCCTTCGACGCCGACGTCAAGGTGACCAAGGACGACCAGACGGTCGACGCCCTTTCCATCATGGGCCTGATGATGCTCGCCGCCGGCCCCGGCTCGACCATCGAGATTTCGGCGCACGGCCGGCAAGCCGCCGAAGCGGTCGAGGCCCTCGCCCACCTCGTCGCCAGCCGCTTCGAGGAGGAGCGGTAGGGGATCCGCAGATGACGCAGATGAGCGCAGATGCGCCGCGCGCTTGCCCACGGTCGATGCAAGCATCCAAGACTCGCCGGCCGTCAGGCCGGCCAGAACACAGCCACGGGCGCTAGACGCCCTCATCTGCGGCCATCCGCGGCCATCTGCGGAAAACGTCTTGATATAAAGATATCCTTATATCCAAGTTGCGGTCCGGGCCGTCCGGTTCTATAGAGCCGGCGACATTCACACCGAGGGAGCCCATTGGTGGCCGATTACATCGTCAAGGACGTCGCGCTCGCCCCGTGGGGCCGCAAGGAAATCGACATCGCCGAGACCGAGATGCCCGGCCTGATGGCGGTGCGCAAAGAGTTTGGCCCCGACCAGCCGCTGAAGGGAGCGCGGATCGCCGGCTCCCTGCACATGACCATCCAGACCGCGGTGCTGATCGAGACCCTGCAGGCCCTGGGCGCCACGGTGCGCTGGGCCTCGTGCAACATCTTTTCCACCCAGGACCACGCCGCCGCCGCCATCGCCGTCACCGGCACGCCGGTCTTCGCGGTCAAGGGCGAGAACCTGATCGAGTATTGGGAATACGCCCACAAGATCTTCGAGTGGGCCGACGGCGGCCATCCCAACCTGATCCTCGACGACGGCGGCGACGCCACCCTGCTGTGTGTCCTGGGGCCCAAGGCGGAGCAGGACCCTTCCCTCCTCGCCCATCCGAACAACGAGGAGGAAGAGGCCCTCTATGCGGTGATGAAGCGCTATCTGGCCGAAAAGCCCGGCTTCTATTCGGCCATCCGCGCGGCCATCAAGGGCGTCTCGGAGGAGACCACCACCGGCGTCCACCGCCTCTACCAGATGGCGGAGCGGGGCGAGCTGCCGTTCCCGGCCATCAACGTCAACGACAGCGTCACCAAGTCCAAGTTCGATAATCTCTACGGCTGCCGCGAGAGCCTGGTGGACGCCATCCGCCGGGCCACCGACGTCATGCTGGCCGGCAAGGTGGCCGTGGTGTGCGGCTACGGCGACGTCGGCAAGGGCTCGGCCGCCTCCCTGCGCCAGGGCGGGGCGCGGGTGATCGTCACCGAGATCGACCCCATCTGCGCCCTGCAGGCGGCCATGGAAGGCTACGAGGTGCGCACCCTCGACGACAGCCTGGAGGTGGCCGACATCTATGTCACCGCCACCGGCAACAAGGACGTCATCACCGTCGAGCACATGCGCGGCATGAAGCACAACGCCATCGTCTGCAACATCGGCCACTTCGATTCCGAGATCCAGATCGCGGGCCTGCGCAACTTCAAGTGGGACGAGATCAAGCCGCAGGTCCACCACGTCGAATTCCCCGACGGCAAGAAGATCATCGTGCTATCCG
>DASZKO010000213.1:0-10521 GCA_035605655.1 Caulobacteraceae bacterium
CCCTGCGCGGGGCCGGCGCCACGCGAGGCCTCGCCGCCGACGAGGTCGCCCGCCTGTTTGGCCTCGCCTTCGCCCTCGAGCAGCTCGGCGCCAATCTCGACGACCTCATCGAACGGGCGGGGGAGTGGGCGAAGCGGTGAGCGGGGGAGGGAGGCTTTGGTTGACAGCCCAGCCGGCCGTGCTTAGGCCGTCACCGTCCGGAGGCCGAATGACCATCGCCGCGGCGCAGATGCCCGAGTTCAAGCGCTCCAGCGGCGGCGGGCGCCTTGTCGTCACCTGGATGGTGCTGCTCGCCTTCGCGCTGCAGTCGTACATCACCCAGACCCACATCCATGACGCGACCGCGCCGGCAAGGTCGGCGATCCCCGCCGGCGTCAGCCAAGCCACCGTCGCGGCGACCTCGCCGGCCGATCAGGAAGCAATCGCCTGTCCGTTCTGCCAAGCCGTCGCCGCGGCCGGGGCCTTCTTCGCCGCGCCGCCCGTCGTCCCGGCGCCGCCCCTCGCCCAGGCGCGCACCGTCGCCTCGGCCCCGGTCGCCATCGGCCTTTTTCTGCCCTCCGCCGGGTTCAGCTGGCGAAGCCGAGCCCCTCCACAGTCCTGATCCGATCGTCCGAGCGTTCGTGAGCGCGGCCCAGGCCGCGCCCGCGGGCGATGCGCGTGGGTTTGGCGCGGGCCGCTCGTCGGCTCGCCGTGGAGACATCGATGACTTCCTTACATGCATACCGGGGGATCGCGGCGGGCCGTGGCTCGCCCCGATCGCTGATCGTGCTGGCGCTCGCCCTCGGCGCGCCGGCGGTGGCCGCCGCGGCCGACCCCGCGCCGGCCGGACCGACCGTCTCCGAAATCGTCGTCACGGCCCGCCGGCTCGACGCGGCGCGCGCGACCATCCAGCCTCAGCTCGGGGCGTCGGTCTATACCGTCACCGCCGAGGCCATCCAGACCATGCCGGGCGGCGACAACACCGCGCTCAGCCAGGTCGTGCTGCAATCGCCGGGGGTGGCCCAGGATTCCTTCGGCCAGCTGCATGTCCGCGGCGAGCACAACGGCCTGCAGTTCCGCCTCGACGGGGTGATCCTGCCGGAGGGCCTGTCGGTGTTCAGCCAGGCCCTCAGCCCACGCCTCGCACAGCAGGTGCGGCTCATCACCGGGGCCCTGCCGGCGCAGTACGGCCTGCGCACCGCCGGCATCATCGACATCAGCTCCAAGAGCGGGCTCACCAACGGCGGTGAGGTTTCCCTCTATGGCGGCAGCCACGGCGAGATCGAACCCAGCGCCGAAATCGGCGGGACGACCGGAGCGCTGAGCTACTTCGTTTCCGCCAGCTACCTGGGCGACGACCTCGGCATCGAATCGCCGGACGGCCGCTCCACGCCGCTGCACGATCATACCGACCAGTACCAGGCCTTCGCCTATCTCCAGGACATCCTCGACGCCGACGACCGGGTGAGCCTGATCCTGGGCGCCTCTCACCAGAGCTTCCAGATTCCCAACCGCGTCGGACTCACGCCCTCGCTGGCCTTCGGGCCGGACGGCGACGAGCCCCTGGTGGTCGAAGGCCAAACCACCTTTCCCAGCGCCGATCTCGACGAAAACCAGCGCGAGATCACCTATTACGGTGTGGCCAGCTGGCAGCGCAGCGTCGAACGCCTGACGACCCAGGTGTCGCTGTTCGCCCGCTATTCCAGCCTGAGGTTCAGCCCCGACCCGCTGGGCGATCTGCTGTTCGACGGCATTTCACAAGCCGCCTTCAAGCAGGACGCCGCCGGCGGCGTCCAGGCCGAGGGCGTCTACCGCCTCAGTCCCGCTCACACCCTGCGCGCTGGCCTGATCGGCGAGATCGACCGCTCGACGAGCGCCACCGCCTCGCAAGTCATCCCGCTGGATCCGCTCACCGGCAGCCAGGTCGGCGACCAGCCGGTGACGATCATCGACAATGGCGCCAAGACGGCCAGGACGCTCAGCGTCTACGCCCAGGACGAGTGGAAGCTGGTCCCGACCCTGGTGCTGAACTATGGCCTGCGCTTCGATCAATTCGACGGCTTCCGCAGCGAAAATCAGCTCAGTCCGCGGATCAACGCGGTGTGGACGCCGCTTGGCGGAACCACTCTCCACGCCGGCTACGCGCGCTATTTCTCGCCGCCGCCCTTCGAGCTGGTGGGGGCCGAGACGGTGTCGAAATTCGCCAACACCACCGCGGCCTCCGAGGTGAGCGCCGACACCACGCCGTTCTCGGAGCGCGCCAACTATTTCGATGTGGGCGTCTCGCAGACGCTGGCCGATGGCCTCACCGCGGGCGTGGACTCCTACTACAAGACCTCGAAAAACCTGATCGACGAGGGCCAATTCGGAGCCCCGATCATCCTCACCCCGTTCAACTACGCCCGCGGGCGCCAGTATGGGATCGAGTTCGAGGCCTCCTGGAACCGCGGCCCGTGGAGCGCCTACGCCAACTTCGCCTACGCCAAGGCCGAGGGGGAGGACATCGTCTCCAGCCAGTTCAACTTCCCGGCGTCGGACCTCGCCTATATCGCCGACCACTTCATCCACCTCGATCACGACCAGACCTACAGCGCCTCGGCCGGCCTCTCCTACCTGTGGCGCGGCACGCGCGTCGGCGGCGATGTCATCTATGGAAGCGGCCTGCGCTCGACCGGCCCGGACGGCATTCCCAACGGCGATCATCTGCCGGGTTACGTTCAGGTGAATCTCTCGCTCTCCCACCGGTTCGAGACCGCGCCGGGCGGGCCGATCACCGTGCGACTCGACGTGATCAACGCCTTCGACCACGTCTATGAGATCCGCGACGGCACCGGGGTCGGGGTCGGCGCCCCGCAGTTCGGACCCCGCCGCGGGCTCTTCGCCGGGATCACCAAGGCGTTCTGAGCGAGCATCATCTTACCCGGAGCGGGTTGAGGAAAAGTGCGAAGTGGTTTTCCGCCCGCAATCCGCTCTAAGTATAAGGAATCGATCACGTTTCATGATTTTGGATCGATTCGATCCAAAATCATCGTGATCTAGCGGGTGAGGCCGTCAGCCGCGCGGTGTGGAGCGGATTTTGCCGAGAAGGCAAATCCCCCAAGCCGCCTTGACGATGGAGCGCCTGCAGCGAAGGCCACCGCCCTTGTTGAAGCCAGCCACGTGACCCTGGCGATGGAGTAGGTCAGGCGCCGCTACTTTCCCAGGATGACGAACCCGTATTTTCGGAAGACGGCCGCCTCCGCGCGGTTCGAGAGGCTATTCAGGAAGGCGCGGGCCGCGGGGTTCCTCGAGGCGGCGGTCACGGCGGCGGGATAGACGATCGGCGGGTGGGTGGAATCCGGAATGAGCCCGACGATGCGCACGCGGGGCTCCACCTTGGCGTCGGTATCATAGACGATGCCGAGGGGAGTCTCGCCACGGGCGACGAAGGCGAGCGCCGCGCGAACGTTCTCGGCGGCGGCGAGGCGGTCCTTCACGGCAGGCCAGACGCCCAGGGCGGTGAGCGACGCCCGCGCATACCGTCCCGCCGGCACGTCCGGCCCCGCCACGGCGAGGCGGCCGCTCCCCAAGGCGGCGGCCAGCGGCATGCCCCGCCCAATGTGTAAGGCGACCGTCGATCCGGCCGGGGCGATCAGGGCCAGGCGGTTGGTGAAGAGATCGCGCCGGGTGGCTGCGACCACGAGGCCCCGCTTGGCGAGATAGTTCATCCATTCGGCGTCGGCGCTGGCGAAGATATCGGCCGGCGCGCCGTGCTCGATCTGGCGGGCGATGGCCGAGGAGGCGGCGTAGGAGAACCGCACGCCGCGGCCGGTCCTCGCCGTATAGACCCGTCCCGCCTCGTCCAGGGCGTCCTTCAGCGAGGCGGCGGCAAAGACGGTCAACGGGCGCGGCGGCGCGGCCGAGGCGAGACCGGGAAAGAGGAGAACGATGGCGGCAAGCGCGGCGAAAAACGGGCGTCGAGCGGCTTCAGCCATGGCCCTTCGAGTCCCCAGCCGGCGTTATGCGGCCGTATAACATACCGATCCATCGAGGAACGGTAGGCCGGGGACTTCAGGCTGCCGCCAGCACTCCCAGCGCCCCCCGGCGACCGGGGCCGGCGTTGGTGAGCGAGCCGCTGGTCCGCACATCCAGCAGCCCGTCAAACCGCCGTCGGCAAAACTTCTCCCGCCATATCGCGGATCAGGCCATCTCCCTGGGCGAGCGACTCGGTTGGTCGCGTCGGAGCGGCGGACACTCGAGCCTGGTGTTCGGCGCTGGCGCGCTCGGCCAACTCGGCCAATTCGGTCCACTTGGCGGCCGAGCGGGCGTGCTTGTCTCGGTCGTTGGCGAGCACGCTGGCCTCCTCGAGGTCGTGGGCGTGGTCGGCGAGGCGGCGATATTCCGCGGCTTTGCCCAGTGTGCCGGCCGCGCTGCTCATCGGCCGGGCCCCACGGGAGATGACGTGCGTAAGGGCATGATCATTGGGACGATGACGAACCTCTCGGGTTGGCGTCGCGACGGGAAGGTTCGACCGCTTTGCTGGCGGCACACACACGACGGCGCTGGGATTAGATAGGGAGTCGACAGGCGATTTGCCAGCGCGGCCAGGCGGGCCGGCAGCGACCGGGATGGCGACACTGCGACCGTCCGGAGCCGGCCCCGGTTCAGAACGTCGGTATGGGCATGACGGGCATCACCTCCACCCCATCTCCGGGGAAGATGGCGAAGTGCGGATGACCCTCGAAGAGGCGCGCGGCCGCCTCATGGTCGTCCGCCTCGACGATCACATAGGCGGCGATGTTGTTGCGGGTGTCGGCGATTCCTCCGGACGAGACCTTCTTGGTTTTGCCCAGCGGTCCGCCGGACTCGACGATCCGGCCCGCATTGCGGGCCATCCACTCGCCCCATGCTTGCCCGCCCTTGGCGACAGTCGCCGCGTCCGGCGGGGTCGCGCCGGGGTGGCCGGTGTAGATCGCCATGAATTTCGCCATTTATTTCTCTCCGTTGGTGGTCGGCTACAGCCCAAGGACGTTCAACGCCGTCCCGTTCCGGCAAGGACCCCGGTGGGTTGTTGATTTGCCCGGCTAACCAGGGTTGCGCCACACATGCGCTACAGCCACCTCATAAAGGGCAAACGCTCGTCCGATCGTCCATTATAGGTCAATAATCGGCAGGGACGCCGTCAGATTCGGACGGCCTTGAAGGCGAGAGGAGCGCATGCGCTGGTTCCAGAGTCTACTGCCTCGCGAGGACAGCTTCTTCGACAAGTTCGAGGCCCACGCCCGAATCTTGGTGAAGGGCGCCGAGGCGCTGCGGGAACTGCTGAACGGGGGTGAAGGAATGGCCGCGGCCGGGGCTGCGATCGTCGCCCACGAGGAGGCGGCCGACGAGATCACCCGCGACGTCTTCCAGGCGGTGCGCCGCACCTTCATCACTCCCTTCGATCGGGCCGACATCCGCGAGCTCATCACCTCGCTCGACGACGCCATCGACCAGATGCAGAAGACGGCCAAATCGATCAATCTCTTCGAGGTCACCCACTTCCAGCCAGAGATGGGCGAACTGGGCGACCTGGCGATTCAGGCCTCCTACCTGACTCTCGAGGCTACCGAGCTCTTGCGCGACCTTCGCCGAAACGCCGCCCGCCTCAACGCCATCGCCGAGGCCGTGACCCGGATCGAGGATCGCTCCGACGCCGTCTATGACGCGGGCCTCAAGGCCTTGTTCGCGAGGAGTCAGGACCGACCGATGGAATATATTGTCGGGGCCGACATCCTGGACCACCTCGAAAAGGTGATCGACCGCATCGAGGACGTCTCGAACGGGATCAGCGGCATACTGATCGAGCATCTCTAGGGCCAACCGCGCGTGATCCCTTCAGTCCTGTGGTTCCTCATCGCTGTCGCCCTGGCGTTCGACTTCCTCAACGGATTGCACGACGCGGCCAATTCCATCGCCACGATCGTCTCGACCCGGGTGCTCAAGCCCCGCTACGCGGTGGCCTGGGCCGCCGTCTTCAACTTCGTGGCTTTCCTGTTCTTCGGACTGCATGTGGCCAAGACGATCGGGGCCGGGATCGTCGCGGTCGATCTTGTCACCGACCGGCTGATCTTCGGCGCCCTGATGGGAGCCATCGCCTGGAACGTCATCACCTGGGCGGCCGGCATCCCGTCGTCGTCTTCCCACGCCCTGGTCGGCGGTCTCGTCGGCGCGGGCCTCGCCAAGGCGGGCCTGAAAGCCATCGTCTGGGGCGGGGTGGGCAAGACGGCGGCCGGGATCGTCGCATCGCCGTTGCTGGGCTTCGTCCTTGCCCTCGTGCTGGTGCTCATCGTTTCCTGGCTGTTCGTCCGTTCGCGACCGGCGGCGGCGGACCGGCTATTCCGATCCCTGCAGTTCGTGTCCGCCTCGGCCTATTCGCTCGGCCACGGCGGCAACGACGCTCAGAAGACCATGGGGGTCATCGCCGTGCTCCTCTATGTCCACGGGGCCCGGCATGGGGCCTTCGTCGTTCCCATTTGGGTGGTGCTGGCCTGCCAGAGCGCCATGGCGCTGGGAACCCTCACCGGAGGTTGGCGGATCGTCCATACCATGGGGTCGCGGATCACCCGGCTCAGCCCACAACAGGGCTTCTGCGCGGAAACCGGAGGGGCGATCACCCTCTTCGCCGCGACCTGGCTGGGCGTGCCGGTCTCGACCACCCACACCATCACCGGGGCAGTTATCGGGGTGGGGGCGGCCAGGCGAACCTCGGCGGTGCGCTGGGGCCTTGCCCGGCGGATCGTCGTGGCGTGGATCATCACCATGCCCATGGCTGGCCTGATCGGGGCCGGCGTCTATATGGCCAGCGGCGGGTTCCTCACATGAAGGCCGTCAAGATCGTCGGCATCCAGTATGCGGCGCTGCCGTTTCGCCTGGAGGCGCGGCAGGTGCAGATCCTGCTGATCACCTCGCGCGAGACGCGTCGATGGGTGATCCCCAAGGGCTGGCCGATCATCGGCATGAAACCCCACGAGGTCGCCGCCGTGGAAGCGGCTGAGGAAGCCGGCCTCGCCGGCGAAGTGGCGGATCAGCCGATCGGCTCTTATCGCTATCTCAAGCGGCTGAAGGGCGAGCGCACTACCGCCGTGCAGGTGATCGTCTTCCCTTTCCGGGCCGAAGCCCATGCGGAGGCGTGGAAGGAACAGGGCCAGCGCAGCCACGCCTGGTTCCGCTACGCCAAGGCCGCCCGACTGGTCGCCGAACCGGGGCTAGGACGGCTGATCCGCGAGTTGGGACTAGCCCGGTCGCCCGGCTTCCTCGCTCGAAGCCTGCGAACCTATCGATCCTGGCGAGGGGTGATCCGCGCCCGCCCATCCCTGGGCTGAGGCGCCTCCCAAGAAAGGAGGTCTCCGGTCAGTCTCCGTCACTGCCGTAGTGGATCACTTCGACCTTTTCGAGTGTGACGAGGCCGAGGTCCTTCACCGTGTCCAGCTCGGCGATGAAGGCGCGGATCTTGTCCTCGGCATCGACGATCTCGATGACGAGCGGCAGGTTGGCCGACAGGTCGAGGATCTTGGCCGTGTGGACGCGGGCATGCTGGCCAAAGCCCATGGGGCCGCGCAGGACAGTGGCCCCGGCGAGGTGGGCGGCGCGCGCTCTCATCACGATGTCCTCGTAGAGAGGGCGATGGTTATGGCTCTTGCCTTCCTCGGTGTAGATGCGGAGGAGAACGGCGTTCCGCGGGAATTGCATTTCGTCAGCTCCCTCTGACGGCATTGAGGGCTGCGGCGGCGATCCAGCCCAGCCAGACCGCGGCCAGGCAGAGCACCACGGACGCGGTTATGTTCAGTCCGGCCCGCAGATATTCGCCATCCTGGGCAAGGGTAAGGGTCTGAACGCTGAATGACGAAAAGGTAGTGTAGCCGCCGCACAGGCCGATCATGACGAACTGGCGCATATCGCCGGGAACGAGGATCCGGCCGTCCGGCCCGGTCAGAGCGGCGAAGAAGCCGATGACGAGTGAGCCGGAGACGTTCACGGCCAGGGTCCCCAAGGGGAAGGTCTGGCCGAACCAGCCGGCGATCAGGCTCGAGCAGCCGTAGCGCGCCACGCTGCCGAGGGCCCCGCCGAGCGCGATCCACAGGTAGGTGACCACCGCGACTTCTCTCTTTGCACCCACCGCCAAGACGAAGACCTCAATGGCCCATTCGCCCCTTCAAATCCAGCCGAGCGGCTCGATTCTTAGCGACGCCGATTCGGCGTCGAGGGAAAATCGCGATGAAGTCCCGCCTCCGCGAAAGCCTGTGGAACGGCTGAAAGAACACCCGCGGGCGCGGGTCGAGCCGGCCTCATTGCCGGCGTGACTGGAGCGGCCACTCGCCACGCACGCGGCTTCTATGGGGTGATTTCGCCTAAGGTTTAGGCGCCAGAGTTCATGTTGCGCTGCACAATCAGGCGCCGGAGCGGACTCTGAGGCCACGCTGGTGATTGATGCCCGCCCGGGGCGGCGCCGGCCCTAGGCAGGTTTCGACATCGCCGCAAGATTCGAGGCCGCCAGACAAATGAAAATGGTCATCGCCATCATCAAGCCGTTCAAGATCGACAACGTCCGCGAGGCTCTGATCGCCGCCGGGGTCGAGGGCATGACGGTTTCCGAAGCCCAGGGCCACGGCCGCCAGAAGGGCCAGACCGAGATCTATCGGGGAGCGGAATACAAATCGACCTTCCTGCCCAAAATTCGCATCGAGGCGGTGGTGCAGGACGAGGTCGTCCCCAAGGCTATCGAGGCGATCAAGACCGCCGCCTCGTCGGGCAAGATCGGCGACGGCAAGATCTTCGTGGTCGATGTCGAGGAAGCCGTGCGCATCCGAACCGGGGAGACCGGTCTTGGCGCCCTCTAGACGCCCAACCTCCACCCAAACCAGCGGGGACCTCAAGCGAATGAAGCGTGGATATCTGACGGCCCTTCGAGGGGCGCTGGCCGCCGCGGCGGTTGTGCTGACCGCGGCGCCGGTCGCCACGGCTCAGAATGTCGCGGCTCCGCCCACGGCGGCGCCTGCCAACGCAGCCGCCCCGACGCCAGCACCGGCCGTCGCCGCCACGCCCGCGCCCGCCACGGCGGCCCCGCCGGCCAATTCCAACGCCAGCCCCAACAGCGGCGACACCGCCTGGATGCTGTCTTCGGTCGCCCTGGTGCTGCTCATGACCATTCCGGGTCTGGCGCTCTTCTACGGCGGCATGGTGCGGCGCAAGAACGTCATCGCCACCGTGGCCCAGTCCTTCGCCATCACCTGCGTCGTGACGGTGGTCTGGTACCTGTGCAGCTATTCAATCGCCTTCGGGACGAACCCGGACGCCGGCCAGAACAAGTACTGGGGCGGCCTCGGCAACGTGATGTTGAAGTCGGTGACCATGGACAAGCCGTTCCAGATCGCGGGCACCGCCGTGACCATCCCCGAATACGTCTACATGATGTTCCAGATGACCTTCGCGATCATCACCCCGGCCTTGATTTGCGGAGCGTTCGCGGAGCGGATGAAGTTCACCGCCCTGCTTCTGTTCATGACCCTGTGGTCGATCTTCGTCTATGCGCCCATCGCCCACTGGGTGTGGGGCGGCGGTTTCCTCGGCGGCCTGGGCGTGCTCGATTTCGCCGGTGGGACCGTCGTTCATATCAACGCCGGGGTAGCCGGCCTCGTCTGCGCCCTGGTGATGGGACCGCGCAAAGGCTTCGGCCACGACAACATGGCCCCCAATAATCTCGTTTACACCATGATCGGGGCGAGCCTTCTGTGGGTGGGCTGGTTCGGCTTCAACGCCGGCTCGGCCACCGCCGCCAACGCCCTGGCCGGCGCGGCCATGGCCAACACCCAGATCGCCACCGCCGTGGCCGCCCTGGCCTGGATGATCGCCGAGTGGGTGGTCTCCAAGAAGCCGACGATGCTGGGCATGGCCTCCGGCGCGGTGGCGGGTCTGGTGGCCGTGACCCCCGCCTCGGGCTTCGTCAATCCCAATGGCGCCTTCTTCATCGGCGCCGCCGCCGGCGTCGGCTGCTACCTGGCCGCGGTCTTCCTCAAGCGCGCCCTCAAGTACGACGACAGCCTGGACGCCTTTGGGGTCCACGGGGTCGGCGGCTTCATCGGCGCGATCCTGACCGGCGTCTTCGCCGACGCGGCGATCAACTCGGCCGGCAAGGTCCATAGCGCGCTCACCCAGTTCTATGGTTGCCTGGGGACCATCCTTTGGTCGGGCGTGGTGACCTTCCTGATCCTGATGGTGTGCAAGTTCACCGTGGGCCTGCGCGTCACCCAAGACGAGGAGCAGGAGGGCCTCGACATGGCCGTCCATGGCGAAGCCCTGCACGAAACCTGAGACCCCCCCGAGGGGCGGGCTTCGGCCCGCCCCGAACCCTAAGCTGCAACCCCCAGTTCGAGGACCTGAATGAGCCCCGCCGACATTCACAAGCTGATCAAGGACAAGGAGGTTTTGTATGTGGATCTCCGTTTCACTGATGTTCGCGGCCAGATGCAGCATGTGACGTTCGACGTGGCCTTGGCCGACGATGATTTCCTGAGTGACGGGACG
>DASZKO010000214.1:0-55395 GCA_035605655.1 Caulobacteraceae bacterium
CGCGTACCGCGCCAGGCGCGAATTCGACAGGCCTCACTTACGCGCGGCGAACCGAGTGGTTAGGGACTGTTGGAGGCGCGCCATCGCTTCGTCGGCTGGGACAGAGACCCCTGTGCGTTGGAACTCGGCAAATCGGGCGTCGTCCTCGGCCCAGTCGTCATCGAGGGCGGTCTCGATCAATTCAGCCGCGTAGGCATCGACCGGTTTGCCTGCAGTCTCCGCGGCCGCCTCCAAGCGGCGCGCCAGGCCCGGAGTCAATTCCACCTTCAGGGCGCCATCAGCCATAGTCGGATGATCCTGCGTCCCGAGCCAGGCGTCAACTATCCAGGAAACTACGTAGCTTGCGGCTGCGGCTGGGGTGCTTGAGCTTGCGCAGGGCCTTGGCCTCGATCTGGCGGATGCGCTCACGGGTGACGGAGAACTGCTGACCGACCTCCTCCAGGGTGTGGTCGGTGTTCATGCCGATGCCGAAGCGCATGCGCAGCACCCGCTCCTCGCGCGGGGTGAGCGACGCCAGGACCCGGGTGGTGGTCTCGCGCAGGTTGGACTGGATGGCCGCGTCGATGGGCAGGACGGCGTTGTGGTCCGGGATGAAGTCGCCCAGGTGGCTGTCTTCCTCGTCGCCGATGGGTGTTTCGAGGCTGATCGGCTCCTTGGCGATCTTCAGCACCTTGCGGACCTTCTCCAGGGGCATGGCCAGCTTTTCGGCCAGCTCCTCGGGCGTCGGCTCGCGGCCGATCTCGTGGAGCATCTGGCGCGAGGTGCGGACGATCTTGTTGATCGTCTCGATCATGTGGACCGGGATGCGGATGGTGCGCGCCTGGTCGGCGATCGAGCGGGTGATCGCCTGGCGGATCCACCAGGTGGCGTAGGTCGAGAACTTGTAGCCGCGGCGATACTCGAACTTGTCCACCGCCTTCATCAGGCCGATGTTGCCTTCCTGGATGAGATCGAGGAATTGCAGGCCGCGGTTGGTGTATTTCTTGGCGATCGAGATGACCAGGCGCAGGTTGGCCTCGACCATTTCCTTCTTGGCCTGACGGGCCTCGCGCTCACCCTTCTGGACGGTGTGGACGATGCGCCGGTAGTCGTCGATCGGCACGCCCGATTCGGTGGCCAGCGAGGCGATCTCCTGGCGGATGGCGCCGATCTGGCGGACGTCGTTCTCGGTGAACCTGGCCCACCGCACGCCCAGGCACGCGACGTTCTCGCGCCAGGCGGGGTCCAGCTCGGAGCCGAAATAGGCCTTGATGAACTCGTTGCGCGAAATGCCGTAGCTGTCGGCGGCGCGCATCAGGCGTCCCTCCAGGCCCATCAGCCGCTTGTTGATGGCGTAGAGCTGGTCGACCAGGGCCTCGATGCGGTTGTTGTTGAGCTTGAGGGTCTTGAGGTGATTGACGATGGTGGCGTTGGCCGCCTCGTAGGCTCGGCGGTCCTGGTCGGCGAGGTCGTCGCCCTTGAGGCGATGCTCGACCAGCTTTTCCTGCAGGCGGCGGAAGGCCTCGAATTCGGCCGCGATGGCGTCGAGGATGGCCATGACGCCTTCACGCAGCTCGCCTTCCATGGCGCTGATCGTCGGGCCGGCCCCGTCGTCGAAATCATCGTCGTCGTCGCCGGCGGCGGCCTTGGCGGCCTCTTCGTCCCCGTCCTCGCCGGCGACCGCGGCGGCGGCGTCGAGGGCCTCGCCGGCCGTGGCGGCGTCGGACAGGGCCTGGGCGACCTGGCCGCCGTAGGTCTGCTCGAGATCGATCACCTCGCGCAGCAGGATGCGGCCCTGGGCCAGCTCCTCGCGCCAGACCATGATCGCCTCGAAGGTCAGGGCGCTTTCGCACAGGCCGCGGATCATCGTGTCGCGGCCGGCCTCGATGCGCTTGGCGATGGCGATCTCGCCCTCGCGGGAGAGCAGCTCCACCGACCCCATCTCGCGCAGGTACATGCGCACCGGATCGTCGGTGCGGTCGAAGGCGCTCTGCTTGTCGGCGGTCTCGGCGACGGCGGTCTCCTCGCGCACCGCCACCTCACCGCCCTCGGCGGCCTCCTCCTCCGCCTCGACGACGTTGACCCCCATCTCCGAGAGCATGGCCAGGGTGTCCTCGATGGCCTCGCTGGTCACCTCCTCGGAGGGCAGGACCTTGTTGAGCTCGTCCATGGTGACGTAGCCGCGGGTCTTGGCCTGCTTGATGAACTTCTTGACGCCGGCGTCGGTCAGGTCGAGCAGCGGGCCGTCCGGAGCGGCGGGCGCTTCGACGGGCTCGACAGTGGTGGTGGTGGTCATCGATCTCTCCGGCGCCGGCGCGAGGGCCGGACTTGAAAATATAGTGTCTGGCGACGGCGAGCGCATGGCGCCGCCGTCAGGACGGAACGTCCGTGTTCCAAATTGTTCCCGTCTCGACCGCCCGTCTCAGTCGGTCGCGCTCGGCCTTGGCCCCCATGAGCACCGACGAGTCGGCGCCGCCGGCGACGCTCAGCATCGCGGCGGTCACAGCCTCGTCCAGCGCCGCCAGGCGGCTCAGGGCCTCGAAAGCTCGCGACCACTGGGATCTGGCGACGGCGAGGGTGACATCCGGTTTCATGAAGGGCGCGCGCGAGTGGACGGCGGCCCGGTCGATGTCAATCAGCAGTTCGCGAAATCCGCTGTCCGCCAGATGGCGTTGCAGCGCCTCTCTGTCAAGGCGATCGGCTGAAAGCCGCAGGCGGATGATCTGCCCGGCCAGCTCGGAAAGCGCCGGATCGCCGAACCCGCTGGTCTCGAAGCTTTCGAGATGATCGTCGAGCACGGCCGGATCCTCGAGGGCCCAGCGGGCCAGGGCGGCGGCGATCGGATTGAGGGCGGTGGCGAGGCGCCGCGCCCCCGCCCTTCCCTCCGGCGTCAAGGGAGCGATAAACGTCTCGCCCGGGCGCCCGCGTCCGCGCCAGGGACCGCGGCCCGGCGGCGGGGCCGATGACGGCTTGGCGAACATCGCCTCGTAGCGGGCGTCGAGCGCCTGGCGGTATTCGCCGCCGAGGTCCGGATCGCCGATGAGCCGCGCCGCCTCGCGCAGCCGCTTGCGCAGGGCCGCCCGCCGTTCGGGGGTGTCGAGGGGCTGTGCGTCGCGCTCGCGCTCGAACAGGGCGTCGACGAACGGCCGGGTGGCGGCCAGCTGGCTTTTCAAGGCCGCGGGCCCTTGCTCGCGCAGAATGTCGTCGGGGTCCTTGCCGCCGCTGACGAGGGCGAAGCGGAAGCTGCGGCCGGGCCTCAGCAGCGGCAAGGCGCGATCGATGGCCCGCGAGGCGGCCGCCCGGCCGGCCCGGTCGGCGTCGAAGGCCAGGGTCGGCTCGCCATGCAGGCGCCACAGCATCTCCATCTGGGTCTCGCCAAGGGCGGTGCCCATGGCGGCGACGGCGGCGACGCCGGCCCTCTGGCAGGCGATGACATCCATGTAGCCCTCGACGACCACCAGGGCGGCCTCGGCCGCGCCGGCGTGGAGCAGGCGGCGGGCTTCGGCCAGGCCATAGAGCACGCGGCCCTTGTCGAAGAGCGGACTGTCGGGGCCATTGAGGTACTTGGCCGGGGCATGCGGATCCAGGGCCCGGCCGCCGAAGGAGATCACCCGTCCGCGGCCATCGGCGATGGGAAAGATGATCCGGTCGCGGAAGCGGTCGAAGGGCGAGCCGCCGTCCTCGGGGGCGATCAGCAGGCCGGCGGCGACGAGCTCGTCGGGCCTGGCCCCCTTGGCGATCAGGTAGTCCTTCAGGGCCGTGCGCCCGGAGGGGGCGTAGCCGATGCGGAACCGCGCCCACTCCGATTCGGGCAACCCCCGGGCCACGAGATACGCCCGGGCGGCGGCGCCGACCGGGCGGCGCAGTTCGGCCTCGCACCAGGCGGCCGCCGTCTCGAGCCAGTCGGCGAGGCCGGCCCGGAGCTTGTCCTTGGCCGCCGCCGCCGGATCGGGATCGGGCAGGGGCACCCCGGCCTCGCCGGCCAGACGCTCGACGGCCTCGGTGAAGCTCAGCCGCTCGGTCTCCTGCAGGAAGGTGATCAGATCGCCGCTCTTGCCGGAGGAGAAGTCGTGGAAGAAGCCCTTGTCGTCATTGACGAAGAAGGAAGGCGTGCGCTCCTTGGTGAACGGCGAGAGGCCGACGAACTCGCGGCCCTGGCGGCGCAGCTTGACCGTCTTGCCGATGACGTCGGAGAGCCTCAGCCGCCCCTTGATCTCGTCCAGAAAGCGATCGTCGTAGCGCACGGGTTCATGATTGCGCCCGCCGCCCCGCGAGTCGCAAGCGCTAGCCGCCGGGCGAGGCGAGCGTGGCCACGGGCGCGGCGGCGGGTTGGGTGTGGCTCGCCGCGCCGGACGACGAGGCCGGGGCCATGGCGGCCATGTGCTGAGCGAGCTGGGCGGTGGGGAGGACGAGGGTGATGTCCGTGCCGCCGTGGCCGTCGGAGGCGACGGCGAAGGTGTCGTGGGTGTAGGTCCCCGAGAGCTGCAGCGTGGCCACGGTGGTTCCGTTGTCGCTGACCACCAGAGTGTGGGTTCCCGGCGTGCGCACCGCCGAGGTGGCCGAGATGCCGATGAGATCGATGACGTCGCCGACCGCGAAGCCGACGATCTTGCCGCCGAGGGAATCCGGATCGGCCATGGCCAGGGTCCCGCCCGCCCCGGCGAAGGTGGCCGTGGTCGCGCTGGCCGCCGCGTCCAGCTTCAGCTCCGAATTCGCCCCGATCACCAAACGGCCCGTGTTGGTCACCGCCCCGGTCACCTCCAGCACCCCGCCGGCGGCGCTGATGGTCTTGGAATTATCGACCGGCGCGGCGATCGTCCCGAAGCCCTCCACGGTCCCGGAGTTCTTGATGCTGGCCTCGGCGAAGGTCCCGCCGCCGAGCTGGAGCAGGCCGTGGTTGACGAAAGCGAGGTTCGCGGTCCAGTCGCGGCCGCCCAGAACCTCCAGCGCGCCGCCCAGGCCGACATAGTCCACCGACTGGTCGATGGCGACATGGTCTCCGGTCAGAGTCGAGTAGACCTCCATCATCGAGCCGGCGCCGTCGAGCGTCAGGGTCGAGTAGAGTTTCTGGATCGCGTACCCTACGGTCAGGATGGCGCCGCTCTCCACCGTGAACTTCCCGCCTGTCAGGCTCCGCGACGAAAAGCCATTCGCAAATCTGCACGCGATGAGCACGGAGGCGTCGTTCTCGAGCGTGAGCGAGCCCTCGATGTCGATGACAAACTCTTCCAGGAATTTGGTGCTGCCGATCACCAGCGCCTGAGAAGCGGCGACGACGATGGAACCCTCGACATCAAGCTGGCGGGCACCGCCGCCGATATTCGTCGCGCCCAAAACGTCGACGGCCACGCCTGGTCCCAAGGCGAAAGAGTCGAACTTCCCGTTGCCGCGATTGAATTTCAGAGCGGAGCCATTGCCCGGCCCTCCGATATCGATGGTGATATTGTCGATGCCGGGGCCGCTGTCGAACGTCAGGCTGTTGCTGTCTCCCGCGGTCATGTCGATGACCCCCGGTCCCGAGCCGCCGGACCCGGTGACGATGAGGCCGTTCGTGTCCGTCAGGATCTGACCGGCGCCAATAGTCAGGTTTCCTTCGTAGGTCACCGCCGAGATGGTCCCGCCCTGCCAATCGAATTCGCCGCCGGGAGCGCTTAGGGTTCCGCCGACGATCACGCCATGGGGGGCGGCGAACGTATTGCTCTGACTGAGTTCGAACGTACCGGCCTCCACCGTGAGGTCGCCGCCCACGGTCAGGGTGTCCTCGGCCAGGACCGTCGCCCCAGCCGCGTTCAGGGTGATCCCGTTCGCCGATTCCGGACTGTCGATGGTGACCTGATAGTCGCCGGAGGCGCCGATCACCGCGTCGTCGCCGGCGCCTGGGACCACGTCCTCGCGCCAGCGATTGGCGTCCGACCAGTCGCCGCTGACCCCGGACTTCCAGTGGATCGTCGTCATTGCCGCCGGCTCCGGGTTGGACCGCCGATATTGGACCTCGCCGAGCCCGGTGGAAACGGTTTGGACGCGAATTGGATTGATTCAATCCAAAGTCATCGTGATCTGGGCGCAGGCGGCCCTCCGGGTGGAGGCCGGATAGGTCGCCAGCAGACCTTCCGGGCGGATCGGGCGGACGACAAGCTCGCCGCCGCAGTTTGGGCACACCCCACCGAATCGCTGCTCCGCGCAGGCCGCGCAGAAGGTGCATTCGAAGGTGCAGATGCGCGCCTCGCCGCTCGCCGGCGGCAGGTCGGCGTCGCAGCACTCGCAGTTGGGTCGAAGCTCCAGCATGGGGCGAGCATAGCGGTTTGGGTCCACTCGACAAACGCGTTGACGGAGCCGCCGGCGGCTTGTTAACGCCCCCCAGCCCCAAGGAGTCACCCCTGCCCCAAGCCTTTCCCGCCGGCGCCACCGGCGTCCTTGTCCTGGCCGACGGGACGATCCTTCCAGGCGTGGGCTGCGGGGCGGTCGGCGAGGCGGTGGGCGAGGTGTGCTTCAACACCGCCATGACCGGCTATCAGGAGATTCTGACCGACCCCTCGTACATGGAGCAGATCATCGTCTTCACCTTCCCGCACGTGGGCAATGTGGGGACCAACGCCGAGGACATCGAACAGATCGGCGGGGGCGCGCGGACCTCGGCGCGCGGGGCGATCTTCCGCACGGCTCCCACCGCGCCGGCCAACTGGCGGGCCGACGGCGATCTTGCCGGCTGGCTGACGCGGCGGGGCGTGGTCGGCCTTTCCGGCGTCGACACCCGGGCCCTGACCAGGCGGATCCGCGAACGCGGCATGCCGCACGGCGTCATCGCTCATGATCCCGCCGGCGACTTCGATCTCGCCGCCCTTGCGGAGCGGGCCCGGGCGTGGAGCGGCCTCGTCGGCGCGGATCTCGCCAAGGACGCCTCGGCCCTGCAGGCCTTCGAATGGAGCGAAGGGGCGTGGAGCTGGCCGGGCGGCCATGGCGGACCGGGCGAGGGCCGGCGCCACGTGGTGGTCGTCGACTATGGCGTCAAGCGCAACATCCTGCGCTCCCTGGTGGCGGTCGGGGCGCGGGTCAGCGTCGTTCCGGCCCAGACCAGCGCGGCGGACATTCTCGCCCGCCGTCCCGACGGCGTGGTGCTTTCCAACGGGCCCGGCGATCCGGCCGCCACCGCCATTCATGCCGCCCCGGTGATCCGCGAGCTCATCGCCGCCGGCGTGCCGCTGTTCGGCATCTGCCTGGGCCACCAGCTTCTCGCCCTGGCGCTCGGGGCCGGCACGGTGAAGATGGACCAGGGCCACCACGGGGCCAACCACCCGGTCAAGGATCTGGCCACCGGCCAGGTGGAGATCGTCTCCATGAACCATGGCTTCACCGTCGACCGCGCGACCCTGCCGATCGGCCTGGCCGAGACCCATGTCTCCCTGTTCGACGGCTCCAACGCCGGCCTGGCGATCACCGGCGCGCCGGTGTTCTCGGTCCAGCACCATCCCGAGGCCTCGCCGGGGCCGGGCGACGCATTGCATCTTTTCCGCCGTTTCGCGGCCCTGATGGAGGAAGCCGGGCCATGACTACGCTGGCGGATCGGCCCCGGCGCGCTCTTCTCGTCATCGACGTCCAGGAAGGCGTGGTCGCCGACGCTCATGAACGGGCGGCGGTGGTTGGCCGGATTGCCGCTCTGGTCGACAGGGCGCGGGCGGGAAATGTGCCGGTGATCTGGGTCCAGCACCAGAACGCCGATCTCGCCAAGGGGAGCGCGGCCTGGCGGATCGCCCGCGAACTGGCCCCGGACCCATCCGAGCCGCTGATCGAGAAATCGTGGGGCGACGCCTTCGAGGAAACGAGCCTGGAGGCGGTCCTGGCCGACCTCGCCGTCGGGCGCCTCCTGGTGGCCGGGGCTCAGACCGACGCCTGCATCCGCTCGACCCTGCACGGGGCCCTGGCGCGGGGCTACGACGCGATCCTCGTCAGCGACGCCCACACCACCAGCGACCAGTCCCGCTGGGGCGCCCCGCCGCCCGATCAGGTCATCGCCCACACCAATCTCTACTGGACTTTTCACACCGCGCCGGGCCGCACGGCGGGGACGGTGAAGGCGGCGGACGTCGACTTCGGCGGCTGAAAATCGGCCAAATCCGCTCTTCCTCACGGAGACAAGGATTCCCTTGTAGTCGCCGCCCCGATCGACTACCGAGGCGGCCATCGAATTCGATAAGGGGTTCGGACGCTCTTCCCCCGCCCCTCACCGGGCTTCCGGACCCGCCTTCCGACCCTCAGCGCATTTGATCTGCCTCGCGGCTCATCCCGGGGTTGGAATTTCTATCGAGGAATACAGCGATATGCCTACCGGTACAGTGAAGTGGTTCAACGGCCAGAAGGGCTACGGTTTCATCCAGCCCGACGCCGGCGGCGCGGACATCTTCGTCCACGTCTCCGCGGTCGAACGGGCCGGCCTCGAGCCCCTGCGCGAAGGTCAGAAGATCACCTACGAACTCGAGCGCGATCCCAAGAACGGCAAAATGGCCGCGGGTCAGCTCCAGGGCTAACGACCTCGGGCCGGCGCCCGAAAAGGTCGCCGGCCCGCCTTCTCGAAACGCCGTTCCCGGCGAGCCGCTTGCGCGGTATCGCGCGGGCCTCTAAACGAGACGCTTAGCCTTTCAGCCACACTGCCAAGCGCGCCGCCCGCGCGTTCCTCCGCGCGCGAGTCCCTCGATGCCCAGACGCACCGACATCGCCTCGATCCTGATCATCGGCGCGGGGCCGATCGTCATCGGCCAGGCGTGCGAGTTCGACTATTCCGGAGTGCAGGCGTGCAAGGCCCTACGCGCCGAGGGCTACCGGATCGTCCTGATCAATTCGAATCCGGCGACGATCATGACCGATCCGGACGTCGCCGACGCCACCTACATCGAGCCGATCACCCCGGAGATGGTCGAGGCGATCATCGCCCGCGAGCGGCCCGACGCCCTGCTGCCGACCATGGGCGGCCAGACGGCGCTGAACACCGCCCTGGCCCTGGAGCGCTCCGGCGTCCTGGCCCGCTTCGGGGTCGAGCTGATCGGGGCCCGCGCCGAGGTCATCGACAAGGCCGAAGACCGCCAGAAATTCCGCGACGCCATGGACGCCATCGGCCTGGAGAGTCCGGCCTCGCGCGCCGTCCGCTCCCTCGACGAGGCCCTGGAGGCCCAGGGCGAGATCGGCCTGCCGGCGATCATCCGCCCCTCATTCACCCTCGGCGGAGCCGGCGGCGGGGTGGCCTACAACCTCGAGGAGTTCCGCGAGATCGTCGAGCGCGGCCTCGATCTGTCCCCCGCCCACGAGGTCCTCGTCGAGGAAAGCGTGCTGGGCTGGAAGGAGTACGAGATGGAGGTGATCCGCGACGTGGCGGACAACTGCATCATCGTCTGCTCGATCGAGAACATCGATCCCATGGGCGTCCACACCGGCGATTCGGTGACAGTCGCCCCGGCGCTGACCCTCACCGACAAGGAGTACCAGCGCATGCGCGCCGCCGCGATCGCGGTGCTGCGCGAGGTCGGCGTCGAAACCGGTGGCTCCAACGTCCAGTTCGCGGTCAATCCGGCCGACGGGCGGATGGTGGTGATCGAGATGAACCCCCGCGTCTCGCGCTCCTCGGCGCTGGCCTCCAAGGCGACCGGCTTTCCGATCGCCAAGGTCGCCGCGCGGCTGGCCGTCGGCTACACCCTCGACGAGCTGGTCAACGAGATCACCGGGGCGACGCCGGCCTCCTTCGAGCCGACGCTGGACTATGTGGTCACCAAGATCCCCCGCTTCGCCTTCGAGAAGTTCCCCGGGGCCGAGCCGTGGCTGACCACCCAGATGAAGTCGGTGGGCGAGGTCATGGCCATCGGCCGGACCTTCGCCGAGAGCCTCCAGAAGGCCCTGCGCGGCCTGGAGACGGGCCTCACCGGCCTGGACGAGATCGACATTCCCGGCGCCGAAGAGGCCGACCACGGCCCCATTCTGCGGGCCCTGGGCATTCCCACGCCCGACCGCCTGAGGCTGATCGCCCAGGCCTTTCGCCATGGGCTCAACGTCGAGGCGGTGGCCGCCGCCTGCGCCTACGAGCCGTGGTTCCTGCGCCAGATCGAGGCCTTGGTGGACGAGGAGGTGGCGATCCGCCGCCACGGCCTGCCCGCCGAGCCGGCCGCGCTTCACCGCCTCAAGGCCCTGGGCTTTTCCGACGCCCGCCTGGGCGCCCTCACCGGCCAGGGCGAGAAGGACGTGCGCCGGGCCCGCCACGCCCTGGGCGTGCGGCCGGTGTTCAAGCGCATCGATTCCTGCGCCGCCGAGTTCGCCGCCGCCACGCCCTACCTGTATTCGACCTATGAGACCGGGGCCTTGGGCGCGGCCGCCGAATGCGAGGCCGAGCCGACGCGGGGGAAAAAGGCGATCATCCTCGGCGGCGGCCCCAACCGGATCGGCCAGGGGATCGAGTTCGACTACTGCTGCTGCCACGCCGCCTTCGCCCTGAAGGAACTCGGCATCCAGTCGATCATGGTCAACTGCAATCCGGAGACCGTCTCCACCGATTACGACACCTCCGACCGCCTGTATTTCGAGCCCCTCACCGCCGAGGACGTCCTCGAGCTGATCGCGGTCGAGGCCTCGCGCGGCGAGCTCATCGGGGTGATCGTGCAGTTCGGCGGCCAGACGCCGCTCGGCCTCGCCCCCGCCCTGGAAGCCGCCGGGGTCCCGATCCTCGGCACCTCGCCGGACGCCATCGACCTGGCCGAGGACCGCGAGCGCTTCCAGCAGCTCCTGCATCGCCTGGGCATCGCCCAGCCCGACAACGCCATCGCCCGCGGTCCCGAGGAGGCTCTGGCCGGGGCCCGCAAGGTCGGCTTCCCGGTAGTCATCCGGCCCTCGCATGTACTGGGCGGGCGGGCCATGGAGATCGTCCGCGACGAGGAGCATCTGGCCCGCTACATCCGCGCCGCGGTGAGCGTCTCGGGCGACCGGCCGGTGCTGATCGATCAGTATCTTTCCCAGGCCACCGAGGTCGACGTCGACGCCTTGTGCGACGGGGAGACGGTGTTCGTCGCCGGCGTGCTCGAGCACATCGAGGAGGCGGGAGTGCATTCCGGCGACAGCGCCTGCTCCCTGCCGCCGTTTTCCCTCCGCGCCGAGACGATATCCGAGTTGAAACGGCAGACGGAGGCCATGGCTCGCGCGCTTGATGTCCGCGGACTGATGAACGTGCAGTTCGCCATCGAGGCGCCCCTCTCTGACACGCCGCGGATTTTCGTCCTGGAGGTCAATCCGCGGGCCAGCCGGACGGTCCCCTTCGTCGCCAAGACGATCGGCGCGCCGGTGGCGGCGATCGCCGCCAAGGTGATGGCCGGGGTCCCCCTGGCCAGCTTCAATCTCGCCGAGGCCACCTACGATCACGTCGCCGTCAAGGAGGCGGTGTTCCCTTTCGCCCGCTTCCCGGGCGTCGACACCGTGCTGGGTCCGGAGATGCGCTCCACTGGCGAGGTCATGGGCCTGGACTGGCGCCGTCCCGGCGAGGGACCCATGGGAGCCTTCGCCCGCGCCTTCGCCAAGAGCCAGCTGGCCGGCGGGGTGGTCCTCCCCGCCGCCGGCGGGGTGTTCGTCTCGGTCAAGGATTCCGACAAGCCGCGGATCGTCGAGCCGGTGCGCCTGCTCATCGAGCGCGGCTTCCACATCCTCGCCACCGGCGGCACCTGCGACTACCTCACCGCCCTCGGGCTCGAAGCTCAGCTGGTCCGCAAGGTCCTGGAGGGCCGGCCGCACATCGTCGATGCGATGAAGAACGGCGAGGTCCAGCTGGTCTTCAACACCACCGAGGGACGCCAGTCCCTGGAGGACAGCTTCTCCCTGCGCCGCGCCGCCCTGATGCTGAAGATCCCCTACTACACCACCACCGCCGGGGCTCTCGCGGCGGCCCAGGCGATCATCGCCCTGATGGACGGCACGCTGGAGGTGAGACCTCTACAGTCGCACGGCTGACGGCTCAGGCGGCAGGGTGGCGGCATGCCGCGCCTCGGCCACGCGCGCCTCCGCCTGGCTGAGCATCGACTGGAAGCGGGGATCATCGCGCAGAGGATCGAGATCGGGATCGCTTACGGCGGCGCCGACCAACCGCGGCGGCGCGCCGATCATCACTGGGCCCAGGAGCTCCAGCGCACCATCGGAGTCATGGAGGTGAATGCTGAGCGCGCAGGCGAAGTTGTAGCGCATCAGCCAGTTGCCGGGATCGATCAACACCGCCCGATCCATCCAGTCGCGGGCCCGTTCGCCCTCGCCCAACACCGCCAGGGCGTCGGCGCCATAGGCCATGGCGTGGCCGTTGATGCGGTCCATGGCGACGATCTTCTCCACCCGTCCGAGCGTCACTCGCGCCGCCCGCCGCGCGCCCTCCAAATCGCCCATCGCCGTCAGGCAGCTGGCCAGCATGCCGGAGGAGCTGAAGTCGGCCTCCGTGAGGGCGGCGACCTTGCTGAAGCAGGTCATCGCCTCGGCCAATCGGCGTTCGCGGTAGAAGATCGACCCGATCGCGAGATTGACCTCCAGTGACTCCGGGTCGAGCTCGAGAGCGCGCTCCGCTTCCACGAAAGCCTCTTCCCCGCGGCCGAGATGGTAGAGCACCTTGGCCTTGGTGGCGTACGGCTCGGCGAGGGCGCCATCGAGCGCCAGCGCCCGGTCGGCCTCGGCGATGCCGTCCGCGGTCTCACCGCGTCGGCTCATGAACAGGTCGGCCTGGGCGTAGCCGAGCAGCGCCCAGGCGCGCGCATAGCCAGGATCGATTTCGATGGCGCGGCGGCACAGGCGGACGATCGCTTCTTCACGCATCCCGTCGCCGCGCGAGCCGCTGTCCAGGTACTGCCGGGCCATCAGATAGCGGTTGTAGGCCTCGGGGCTGGAGGCGCCGCGCTTCTCGATCGCCTTCTTTTCCTCGGGAAGCAGCTTCAGCTTCAGGGCGGCCACGATGGCCTGGCTGATCTCGTCCTGCAGGGCGAAGATGTCGGTGAGGTCGCGATCCCAGCGTTCGGCCCACAGATGATCGCCCGCCTCTCCATCGATCAGCTGGGCGGTGATCCGCACCCGCCCGCCGGCCTTGCGCACGCTGCCCTCGAGCACATGGCTGACGCCGAGCTGGTGAGCCACGTCCTTGACGTTGGGCGACTTGCCCTTGAAGCCGAAGGCGGTGTTTCGGGCCACCACCGACAGGGCCGAGACCTTGGAGAGGTCGGTGATGATGTCCTCGCTGATCCCGTCGCTGAAATATTCCTGCTGAGGGTCGTCGCTGATGTTGGCGAACGGCAGGACGCAGATGGCCAGCTTGCGGCGGGCCTTGGCCGCCGGCGCGGCGGCGGCCGGCGCCTGGCCCCCGGTCAGGGTGGCTATGCTGGCGACGACCTTGCGCCAGCCGGGATGGGCGGGATCGTCCGACCAGCCGGTCAGGTCGGCGCATTGGATCTGGTCGAACGGCATGGGCAGCTCGGCGGAGTCCAGGTTGAGCTGCACCAGCTTGCGCTCGGCGCGCGCCCGTTCGGCCTCGGAACGCACCCACTCCGATTTCGCCGCCTCGGCCGACCACACCACGACCACGGCCTTGGCGGCCTTGAGCCGCTCCTGGATCACGTCGGCATAGGCGCGGTGAGCGGGGATTTCGTCGTCACGCCACACGTCGTAGCCGAGGGCCCGCAGCGCCTCGCCGATCCGGCGCGCCTGGGCCTCGGTCGAGCGGGCGTAGGAAATGAAAATGGCTGACATCGGGATCCTCGGACGGAGGCGAACCTAACGGCGGCCGCCGGGGAGGGAAAGTGAACTGATTGTCGCGTGACCTCGGGTCAGGCTTGGCGGGCGCCGGTCGCGGTGTAGAACGTCCGATCGAAGGCGGAGGCGATCATGGCGAGACTGGACGGCAAGGTGGCGCTGGTGACCGGCGCGGCGAGCGGCATCGGGGCGGCGTGCGCCACGGTTCTGGCCGGGGCGGGGGCGGCGGTCGTCCTCACCGACCTGCAGGACGCCAAGGGCGAAGGCGTCGCCGACGAGATCAGGCGGGCGGGCGGCAAGGCGGCCTATCTCCATCACGACGTCACCAGCGAGGACGAATGGATCGCGGTGGTGGGCAAGGTGAAGGCCGACCACGGCCGGCTCGACGTCCTGGTCAACAACGCCGGCATCGGTCTGGGCAGTCCCAGCATAACGACCATGAGCCTCGCCGACTGGCGCCGCCAGCAGGCGATCAACGTCGAGGGGGTGTTCCTCGGCATCAAGCACGGCCTCGGCCTGATGCGCGAGGCCGGCCACGGGGGGTCGATCATCAACATGTCGTCGGTGGCCGGGCTGAAGGGCTCGCCGACCCTGGCCGGCTACTGCGCCACCAAGGGGGCGGTGCGCCTCCTGACCAAGGCCGTGGCCCTCGAGTGCGGGGCGGCCCGCGACGGGGTAAGGGTCAATTCGGTCCACCCGGGCATTATCGAGACCCCGATCTGGCTCACCGTCATGCCGATGGGCGAGCCGGGGGCCAACGCCCCGCCGGATCTGGACGCGGTCTCGGCCATGGTCGTGCCGATGGGGGTCAAGGGCCTTCCCGACGACATCGCCAACGGCGTCCTGTGGCTGGCCGGCGACGAGTCCCGCTACGTCACCGGGACCGAACTGGTCATCGACGGTGGGCTCAGCGAGCGCTGAGCCTCAGGCCCACTCGACGTCCGCCCCGATGGCCGTGAGGTTCTCGACGAAGCGCGGATGGGCGCGGCGGATGGGGTCGGCGTTGAGGATGATCGACTGGCCCTCGATGCTGGCGGCGACCATCAGAAGGGCGATGGCGACGCGGATGATGTACGGGCTCTCGACCTTGGCCGCGCACAGGGGCTTGCCGCCGAAGGTGATCACCCGGTGCGGGTCGCACTGCAGGGCGTGGGCCCCGAACTTGGCCAGCTCCGAGGTCCAGCCGAGCGCCCCCTCGTAGACCTTGTTCCAGTAGAGCATCTCGCCTTGCGCGCACGCCCCGAGCGCCACGAAGATCGGCAGCAGGTCGACCGGCAGGTAGGGCCAGGGGGCCGCCTCGATCTTGGGCAACAGGTAGGAGGTGAAGGGGCCGCGGATCTTGAGAGGGCCGTCCGGACGGCAGGACGACCAGCCGTCGGCATGGACCACCTCGACGCCGAACTTGGCGAAGGCCCGGTCGATGAGGGGAAAGTGTTCCGGATGGGCGTTCCTCACCGCCACCTCGCCGCCCGTGATCGCCCCCAGCGCCAGGAAGGTGGCGACCTCGTGGAAATCCTCGGCGAAGGTGAAGTCCGCCCCGCCGAGCGCCTCGACTCCCGTAACGGTGAGACGGCTGGCTCCCACGCCTTCGATCCGCGCCCCCATCAGCCGCAGGAAGGCGCAGAATTCCTGGACGTGCGGCTCGCTGGCGGCGTTGGTGAGCTGCGAGACCCCGTCGGCTTTCGCCGCGCAGAGCAGGAAATTCTCGGTGGTGGTCACCGAGGCGTAGTCGAGCCAGTGGCGCGCGGCGGCGAACCGGCCGCGCTGGGAGACCACCAGCGCCCCCTCCTCCGCGTCGATCTCGGCCCCGAAGGCCTGGAAGACCTCGATGTGCGGATCGATCTCGCGCACGCCGAGCGTGCAGCCTTTCACCTCGCCGTCGATGCGGGCCTCGCCGAAGCGGGCAATCATCGGCGGGATCAGCATGATCGACGAGCGCATGCCTTCGGGCAGGCGGGCGGCGGCGGATCGACCGGCTCCGCCGTGGCGCAGGCTGAGGACGCGACTGCCCGGATCGAGATCGACCTCGCTGCCGAGGGCCCGAAAAAGGTCGAGGATCTGGGCCACATCGGTGATGTCCGGAACCCCGCGCAGGATCACGGGTTCGTCGGTCAGGAGGGTGGCGCAGAGGATGGGCAGGACCGCGTTCTTGTTGGCGGAGGGAGTGATCTGGCCGTTCAGCGGGCGACCGCCGCGGACGATGAGACTGCTCACGACGGGTGCTGGCCTCCAGGCGGATTCGACGATGGATAATGCATGAACCGGGTGCTTAGCACTGTTTCGCGGCGCGGGGACGAGGCGGCTTCTCCCACGGCCACGCCACTTGAATCTGTCCGGCCCCGCCTCTATTCTATCGGCCCCCGGTCGACAGCGTCCGCGGCCGGATTTGAAGAACGCAAAAGGACGAATTGGACTAATCCCACAATGGAAAAAGTACCGATGACCGCCGAGGGCTTCCACGCCCTCGACGAAGAATTAAGGCGTCTGAAGACCCAGGAGCGGCCGGCCATCACCGCCGCCATCGGCGAAGCGCGCACCCACGGCGATCTTTCCGAGAATGCCGAGTATCACGCCGCCAAGGACCGCCAGGGCTGGATCGAGAGCCGCATCGCCGAGATCGAGGACCGCATGGCGCGGGCCCAGATCATCGACGTCTCGCGCCTGTCCGGCGCCCAGGTGAAATTCGGGGCCACGGTGAGCGTGGTCGACGAGGACACCGAGGAGAAGGCCCGCTATCAGATCGTCGGCGAACACGAGGCCGACGTGCGCTCGGGCAAGATTTCCATCGCCTCGCCGATCGCCCGGGCGATGATCGGCAAGGAGACCGGCGACGTGGTTGAGGTCAACACTCCGGGCGGCGTGAAGGCCTATGAGATCCTGAAGGTCGAGTGGGTCTGACCCCACCCATGGCCGGCGAGCCGCGCTCCGTCCGCTGTCTGATCGTCGGAGCCGGACCGGCCGGCTACACGGCCGCCATCTACGCCGCCCGCGCCCTTCTGAATCCGGTGCTGCTGACCGGCCTGACGCCGGGCGGGCAGCTGACCATCACCACCGACGTCGAGAACTATCCGGGCTTCGCCGAGGTCATCCAGGGCCCCTGGCTGATGGACCAGATGCGCGACCAGGCGGCCCATGTCGGCGCCGAGATCATCGACGATCTGGCCACGGCGGCCGATTTGTCGGCCCGGCCCTTCCGCGTGACCACAGACGGCGGCGAGGTCTGGCTGGCCGAGACCCTGATCATCGCCACCGGGGCCGAGGCCAAATGGCTGGGGCTGGAAAGCGAGAAGGCCCTGCAGGGCTTCGGGGTCTCGGCCTGCGCCACCTGCGACGGCTTCTTCTATCGCGGCAAGGAGGTGGCGGTGGTCGGCGGCGGCAACACCGCCGTGGAGGAGGCCCTTTTCCTCACCAAGTTCGCGTCCAAGGTCACCGTCGTCCATCGGCGCGACGAGTTCCGGGCCGAGAAGATCCTCCAGGAACGGCTGTTCGCCCACAAGGGCATCGAGGTGATCTGGAACCATGAGGTGGCCGAGGTCCTGGGAGCCGGCGAGCCGGCCTGCGTGGCGGGGGTGAGGCTCAGGAACGTCGGGACCGGCGAGACGCGCGATGTCGCCTGCCATGGCGTCTTCGTGGCCATCGGCCACGCTCCGGCCTCGGAACTTTTCGCCGACCAGCTCGAGACCCACGCCGGCGGCTATCTGAGCGTCAAAGCCGGTTCGACGGCGACCTCGATCCCCGGGGTTTTCGCGGCCGGCGACGTCACCGACGACATCTATCGCCAGGCGGTCACCGCCGCCGGCATGGGCTGCATGGCCGCCCTCGAGGCGGTGCGCCTGCTGGCCGAAGAGGATCACGCCCGCGCCCACCATCCGATCAGCCACCACGAGGCGGAGAAGATCGGGGTCTGGTAAGGTCTTCTCCCAAAGGGAGGCAGGTCGAAGACATCACAATTTGACGATCACGGCGCCAGGGGGGTTTTCCTGGCCGTCCCAGCGGTCTATATGGACCGAAGGACTTATGCTCAGTTTTAGCATAACTCCGAACGCCCGGCCGCGATCCGGCGGGCGTTTTTTAAGGCGGGAGAAATGCTCAGATTGAGCATAAGGAGGACGCCATGGCCGACGGATCGGCGCCGCTGGGATTCACCCCGGCTGTCCAGAGAGCGACCGGCCCCCTGTGGGAGAAGATCCGCGGCCAGGTGACGCCGATCGAATGGCGCCTGCAGGCCCCGCTGATCGCCGAGATCAATCGCCTGAAGAAGGCCAAAAACGCGGTCATCCTCGCCCACAACTACATGACCCCGGACATCTTCCACGGAGTGGGCGATTTCGTCGGCGACAGCCTGGGCCTGGCGCGCGAGGCGGCGCGCAGCGACGCGGCGATCATTGTGCAGGCCGGGGTTCATTTCATGGCCGAGACCTCCAAGGTCCTGTGCCCGGACAAGACCGTGCTGATCCCCGATCCGCGGGCCGGGTGTTCGCTGGCCGCCTCCATCACCGGGGCCGACGTGCGCCTGATCAAACAGCGCTTCCCCGGCCTGCCGGTGGTGACCTACGTCAACACCACCGCCGAGGTGAAGGCCGAGACCGACATCTGCTGCACCAGCGCCAACGCCGTTCAGGTCGTCGAGGCGATCGCCGCCGAATTCGGAACCGACCGGGTGATCCTGCTCCCCGACGAGTTCCTGGCCCGCAACGTGGCCCGGCAGACGGCGGTGAAGATCATTTCCTGGCATGGACGCTGCGAAGTCCACGAGCGGTTCACGGCGGCGGATATCGCCGAGATGCGCGAGGCGTGGCCGGACGCCGAGATCCTCGCCCATCCCGAATGCCCCACCGAGGTGCTTGAAGCGGCCGACTTCGCCGGTTCGACGGCGGCGATGAGCGACTACGTGACCCGCCGAAAGCCCCGCCGCGTGGTGCTGATCACCGAGTGCTCGATGGCCGACAATGTCGCCGCCGACGCCCCGGACACCGAATTCGTCCGGCCGTGCAACCTCTGCCCGCACATGAAGCGCATCACCCTGGAGAACATTCTCGAATCCCTGGAATTGAACCGCTTCGAGGTCACTGTGGACGCCGAGGTGGCCGTGCGCGCCCGGACCGCCGTGCAGAGGATGATCGACCTGCCGCCGCCGGCCAAGCCAGCCCGCTACGACCTCGTCAAGGCCCGCCATCACGTCGATGTCGAGCTGATCTGACCGGCCCATGACCCAGCGTATCGATCTCGATGGGGTGCTGATCGTCGGGGCCGGCCTGGCCGGTCTTTCCGCCGCCCTGGCCGCCGCCCCGCGCCGGACCCTGGTGCTGACCGCCTCGTCCCTCGGCGAAGGTTGCGCCACGGCCTGGGCCCAGGGCGGCATGGCCGCCGCCCTCGCCGCCGACGACGCCCCGCCCCTGCACGCCGCCGACACCGAGGCGGCCGGGGCGGGCCTTTGCGACCGCGAGGCGGTGGCCATCCTCACCCGCGAGGGTCCGGCGGCGGTGCGCGCCCTGGCGGCCCTGGGCGCCCCGTTCGACCGCGACGCCGGCGGCGCCTTCGTCCAGAGCCTGGAAGCGGCGCACAGCCGCGCGCGGGTCGCCCGGGTCGGCGGCGACGGAGCCGGGCTGGCGATCATGCGGGCGGTGATCGCCGCCGTCCGGGCCGCGGCCCACATCGAGGTGCGGGAAGATGCCCGGATCGCGGCCCTGATCCAGGACGGCGCCGGCAAGGTGGTCGGCGCCTTGGCGCGGATCGACGGGTCCAACGTCGAGATCCGCGCCGCCGCTGTGATCCTGGCGACCGGCGGAGTGGGCGGGCTCTATGCGGTGACCACCAATCCGCGCCAGGCGCGTGGCGATGGCCTGGCGCTCGCCGCCCTCGCCGGGGCGGAGATCGTCGATCCCGAATTCGTCCAGTTCCATCCCACCGCCATCGATGTCGGGGCCGACCCCGCCCCCCTGGCCACCGAGGCCCTGCGCGGCGAGGGTGCGCGCCTCGTCGACGCCGCTGGCCAGCCCCTGATGGATGGCCGCCATCCGGCCGGCGACCTCGCCCCCCGCGACGTGGTGGCCCGCGCCATCGCCGGCGAGATCGGCCGCGGCGGGGCCGTGTTCCTCGACGCCCGCGCCGCGATCGGGGCCGCCTTTCCCTGCGAATTCCCCAAGGTGTTCGCCGCCTGCATGGCCGGGGGCGTGGATCCGCGCATAGAGCCGATCCCGGTGACGCCGGCCGCCCACTACCACATGGGCGGGATCGGCGCGGATGTCTGGGGCCGCACCTCCCTCGACGGCCTCTTCGCGGTCGGCGAGTGCGCCGCCACGGGGGTCCACGGGGCCAACCGACTGGCGTCCAATTCCCTTCTCGAGGCGGCGGTGTTCGGGACCCGGGCCGGTGAGGCGGCGCGCGAAGCGGAGACGATCATCGCGCCGGGCTGGCCGGCCCGGACGGCGGCGAGCGATCTGCCCGGTCCGGCGCTCGCCGAGCTTCGCGGGCGGATGAGCGCCCAGGCCGGCGTCGTCCGCAACGGCGAGGGTCTTGGCGAGCTCCTGGCCTGGATCGCCCGGCAGGCGCGCCTCCATGGAGAGGCCCTGCCGCTGGTCACCGCCCGTCTGATCGCCCAGGGGGCCCTCGAGCGCCGCGAAAGCCGCGGCGGCCACTTCCGCTCCGACTATTCGGCGCTTCTCGCCGAGGCGGTCCATACCCGCCATGGGGACCAGAGGGCCCTGGCCGCTTGACGGGCGCCGCTTTCGAACTGCCCGACCTCGTCCTCGAGCCGGTGATCCGCGCCGCCCTGACCGAGGATCTCGGCGCGGCCGGCGATATCACCTCCCAGGCCTGCATCGCCGCCGACGCCCGACTGGCCGGCGCCTTCGTGGTCCGCCGGCCCGGGATCGTCGCCGGCCTCGCCTGCGCCCGCTTGGCGGTGAGGATGCTCGATCCGGCGGCGCGCTTCGAAGCCCTGGCGGCCGACGGCGAGGCGGTGGCGGCCGGGGCGGCGCTGGCCAGGGTCGAAGGCGACGCCCGCGCCCTGCTCGCCGCCGAACGGGTGGCCCTCAATCTCCTCTGCCGGCTGTCGGGCGTCGCCACGCTCACCGCCGCCTATGTGGCCGCCGTCGCCGGAACCGGCGCGCGGATCGTCGACACCCGCAAGACCACCCCCGGACTTCGGGGCCTGGAGAAATACGCCGTGCGCTGCGGCGGCGGGGCCAACCACCGGTTCGGGCTCCATGACGCGGTGCTGATCAAGGACAACCACGTGGGCGCCTGCGGCGGGGTCGGCGAGGCCGTGCGGCGGGCCCGGGCGGCGGCGGGGCACATGGTGAAGATCGAGGTGGAGATCGATCGCCTCGATCAACTCGAGGAGGCCCTCGCGGAAAAGCCGGACATCGTCATGCTGGACAATTTCCCCCTCCCCGACCTCGACGCCGCGGTGCGCCTGACCGCCGGCCGGGCGCGGCTCGAGGCGTCCGGCGGGGTGAGTCTCGACACCGTCGCCGCCATCGCCGCCGCCGGGGTCGACCTGATCAGCGTCGGGGCCCTCACCCACTCCGCCCCGATCCTCGACATCGGCCTCGACGTGATCTGATGGGGGACTTGGCGCATATGGCGCGATAAACGTCGTTCCAGGCAGAGACAATGACGGATGACTGAGATCAACTCTCAGTATAAGGGGGAAAGTTGCTTCCGAATTTCTTGATCCTCGGCGCGCAGAAGGCCGGCACGACGACGATGTGGGATCGTCTTCGCAAGAGTCCCGACGTCTACTTCTCTGAACCTCGCGAAACCAATTTCTTTATTTCCGACCTGGACTACAAGCTTGGCGCTATTCATTACGAGCGCACGTTTTTTGCCGACACCCAGGGAGCCAAGGCGGTTGGCGAGAAAACGCCCGGCTATCTTTTCTATCCCCCCTGCGCCCGACGCATTCGCGCGATTTTGGGCGCGCGGATCAAGTTGATCGCGATCCTGCGCAGTCCGGCGGCGCGGGCCAATTCGCATCATCGCCACAACTACATGCTGTGCCGCGAGAATCTCACGTTCGAGGAGGCGATACACATCGAGAGACAGCGGACGGCGAACGATCCAATCAAGCAGGCGTATTTCGGATACATGCTCAAAGGCGACTATCTCACCCAACTTCAGCGCTATTTCGCGATCTTTCCGCGAGAGAATATCCTGGCGGTCAGATTCGACGATCTGCAGGACGATCAGGATCAAACCATCAAGCGCGTCTGCGACTTCCTGGAGATCAGCGTCCCGGCGGGCGATTACGTCGCGCGCGGACGACCGAAGCAACAGTTCCTGGCCATCGAGAAGGGCTCGGGAACCAGCGTCGACATCAGGTTTGAGCGCGACAACCTGATCTTACGCGACCCCAGCCGCAAATCCCTCGAGTTCGCTCGCAAATACATCGAGAATTTCCCTAGCCTCCGCAGCTTGACGCCGGACGAAGAGAAAGACCTGAACAATCATCACCACCACGACGCCATCAGGCGGCTCGAGGACTTGCTGAAGTTCGATCTGCGATCCTGGCTGCCCAGCTAATTGGACGGCAGCCGGGCGGCGGCCGCCACGACGGCGGCGCGGCGCGCCTCGGCGGCGGATTTTCCGAGCCGCTGGACGCGGGCCAGAACCTCGGCCGGGGCGGTCCGCGGCGTCCCGGCCTCGAACGGCGGGGCGGGGGCGTATTCCAGCATCAGCTGGATGGCCTGGGCGGCCTCGGGGCCCGCGATCTCGGCCGCCAGGGTGAGGGCGAAATCGATTCCCGCCGTGACCCCGCCGCCGGTGATGATGTTTCCGTCGCGGACCACCCGTGCGTCGTCGGGAATGGCCCCGAACTGGGCCAACAGAGAGCGAGAGGTCCAGTGGCAGGCCGCCCGCCGGCCCTTCAGCAGCCCGGCGGCGCCGAGGATCAGCGAGCCGGTGCACACGCTGGTGACGTAGCGGGCCGAACCCGCCAGGCGGCGGATCTGGCCCATGAACTCCTCATCGGCCATGGCCGCGCTCGTCCCGAATCCACCGGGCACGCAGAGGACGTCGCAGGCGGCGATGTCGGCCAGCCGCGCGAGGCCGGAGAAGCAGAGGCCGTCGGCCTCGACCGTCCCGCCCCGAGCGGTCGCCACCCTGAGGCGGGCGCCGGGCATCCTGGCCAGGACCTGGTGGGGTCCGGTAAAATCGAGCTGGGTGACGCCGTCGAAAAGGGCGAACACGATGGAAGTTTCGGCCATGGGCTCAGATAGCCCCCGGCCGCGGCCGGGGGAAGCGTCAGGCCCGGTAGAAGACGTGGCCGCCCAGCCGCATCCCGCCGTGGGGCACCGCTCCGCCGTAGCCGTGGAAGGCGTTGGCCGCGCCGACCGCGGTCATCACATAGCCCGCCAGAGCGCGGGCGGCGACGGTGCGGGCGTCGACCCAGGCATCCGGCTCGCGCCGCTCGTTCATCGCCCCGTTGCAGACGAAACTGAACTGGCACTGGCCATCGGCCCGGCCCTGGAAGACGACCCCGCAGACGCTTTTGGGAAAGGTCGGGGCCCCGACCCGATTGAGGACCACCTGAGCGACGGCGGCGCGGCCGGCGAGGCTCTCGCCGCGCGCCTCGTAATAGACCGCGCTGGCCAGGCAATCGAGCGCACCGGAACGCGCCGCGAGGCGCCGCCTGGGCGCGAGCTTCGCCAGGTTTTCAATCGGCGGCGGCGCGGCGCCCGGCGCGGGATTGGGCACGGCATGAGCGGCGGCGTAGCCGGCCGCGGCGGCTCGACCCAGGGCCTGGGCGCGGGCCTGATCGGCCGACGGCTGGGCTCCGGCGACGCCGACCGCGCCGGTGGCGAGACCGAGGATCGCGCCGCCCAACAGGGTGGCGACAAGCGCTCGCGTCGCCGCGGGCGTCCGAACTTCAGATGACAATGAATTTACGTCCTGTGTGGCGAGGACGTGAGCCCCCAGAGTACCGCGCTCGGCCGCCGGAATGCTTCCGGACGCGGGCCTTCAGAGCTGGGCTCGGCGGTGACACGACGCGCCGAACAAGGCGTCATTAGCCTGTTTTGGCCGTCCGGATCAAGCTTTCTTGCTGCAATGCAGCGTAACCATGGTCGGCGTGAGCGGATCAGGCGATGGAAAAGACTTCGCCGAACAGGTCGATCATCGCCGCCCACGAACGGCGGTCGGCGACGGCGTCGTAGCGGAATCCGGGCCGATCGAGGGCATCGACGCCAGGATTTGTGAAGCTGTGGCCGACCCCGCCCATCAGGATCATCCGCCAGTCGGCTCCGGCCGCGGTCATCTCCGCCTCGAAGGCGGCGCGATGCTCGGCCGGCACGAGGGGATCGGCGGTCCCGACCTGGACCAGGACCCTGATCCTCATCGACCCGGGCGCGGCGGGCCGGGCCGTTCCCAGGCCGCAATGGAAGCCGACGATGGCCTTCACGGGCGCGCCGCAGCGGCCGAGCTCCAGGGCGGTCGTCCCACCGAAGCAGTAGCCGATTGCCGCCAAGGCTCCGGCGTCAGTCTCCGGCTGACCGGCCAGGACGTCGAGGGCGGCCTTGGCGATCTCGCGGATGCCCGTGGGGTCGGCGAACCACGGGGCCAGGCGCGGCATGACCTCGTTGATGTCGGTCAAGGCCTTGCCGCCGCCGTAATAGTCCATGGCCAAGGCGGCAAAGCCGGAGCCGGCCAGCTTGGCGGCGATGCTCCGGGTATGATCGGTGAGGCCGCCCCCTTCGGGGATCACCAGCACGCCCGGCCGCCGACCGGCGCCATCTTCCGCGAAGAAGCTGCCCACGTAGCGCTCGTCGCCAACCCTGTATTCCAATTCCCGATTGATCATGTCTCAGCTCTCCCTCGGTCACAGGTGAGCGCAAGCGCGGCCCGAGTTCAACCCCGCCCTGGCGTTTGCCGCCGGTCACCCCTACCTTGCCGTTCATGCCCCGTTCTCCCGTCCCGGCCGGCGTCTCGGATGTCTCGGGCGCTTTTGTCCATGACCTCGCGCCCAGCCTGTGGACGCCGCATCGCCCGGTGCGCCCGGCCAAGAGCGAGGGCGGCCGCGCCTTCGAGCTGGTCAGCGACTACGATCCGGCCGGCGACCAGCCGGCGGCCATCGCCGAACTGGTGGCGGGCGTGAAGGCGCGCGAACGCGACCAGGTCCTGCTCGGCGTCACCGGCTCGGGCAAGACCTTCACCATGGCCAAGGTGATCGCCGAGACCCAGCGGCCGGCCCTGATCCTGGCCCACAACAAGACCCTGGCGGCCCAGCTCTACAGCGAGTTCAAGGCCTACTTCCCGCATAACGCGGTGGAATATTTCGTCTCCTACTACGACTACTATCAGCCCGAGGCCTACGTCGCCCGGACCGACACCTACATCGAAAAGGACTCCTCGCGGAACGAGCAGATCGACCGCATGCGTCACTCGGCCACCCGGGCGATCCTGGAGCGCGACGACGTGATCGTGGTCGCCTCGGTCTCATGCATCTACGGCATCGGCTCGGTGGAAACCTATACCGCCATGACCTTCACCCTCACCGTGGGCGACAAGGTCGACGAGAAGAGGCTGATGGCCGACCTCGTGGCCCAGCAGTACAAGCGCAACGACAACGCCTTCGAGCGCGGGACCTTCCGCCGTCGCGGCGACACCATCGAAATCTTCCCGGCCCACTACGAGGACCGCGCCTGGCGAGTGGCCATGTTCGGCGACGAAATCGAGGCGATCTCCGAATTCGACCCTCTGACCGGCAAGAAGACCGCCGATCTGCCGGCGATCAAGATCTACGCCAACAGCCACTATGTGACGCCCAGGCCGACACTGCGCCAGGCGGTCAACGCCATAAAAGCCGAGCTCAAGCCCCGCCTCGACTGGCTGATCGCCAACGGCAAGCTGCTCGAGGCCCAGCGTCTGGAGCAGCGCACCACCTTCGACCTGGAGATGATCGAGGCCACCGGCAGCTGCGCGGGCATCGAGAACTATTCCCGCTACCTGACCGGCCGGCGCCCCGGCGAGCCGCCGCCGACCTTCTTCGAATACATCCCCGACAACGCTCTCCTGTTCGTCGACGAGAGCCACCAGACCGTGCCGCAGCTCGGGGCCATGTACCGCGGCGACTACAGCCGCAAGTTCACCCTGGCCGAGTACGGCTTCCGCCTGCCCTCCTGCCTCGACAACCGGCCGTTGAAATTCGAGGAGTGGGAGGCGATGCGGCCGGGGACTCTGTTCGTCTCGGCGACCCCGGCCAAATGGGAGCTCGAGCGGACCGGCGGGGTATTCACCGAGCAGGTCATCCGGCCCACCGGCCTCATCGATCCGCCGGTCGAGGTCCGCCCGGTCGCCAAGGACGGCTTCTCCCAGGTCGACGACACGATCGCCGAGTGCCGCGAAGTGGCCCGCGCCGGCTACCGCAGCCTGGTCACGGTGCTCACCAAGAAGATGGCCGAGGACCTCACGGAATATATGCACGAACAGGGACTTCGGGTGCGCTACATGCACTCAGACGTCGACACCCTCGAGCGTATCGAGATCATCCGCGACCTGCGCCTCGGAGTCTTCGACGTGCTGGTCGGGATCAACCTGCTGCGCGAGGGGCTCGACATTCCCGAATGCGGCCTGGTCGCCATCCTCGACGCCGACAAGGAGGGCTTCCTGCGCTCGGAGACCTCCCTGGTC
Source organism: Caulobacteraceae bacterium (assembly GCA_035605655.1). GTDB lineage: Bacteria > Pseudomonadota > Alphaproteobacteria > Caulobacterales > Caulobacteraceae > Acaudatibacter. The sequence continues at coordinate 26,350 of DASZKO010000214.1, forward strand.
CAGACCATCGGCCGGGCGGCCCGCAACGTCGACGGCAAGGTCATTCTCTATGCCGACAGCATCACCGGTTCGATGGAGCGGGCGATGGCCGAGACGGCGCGCCGGCGCGACAAGCAGGCGGCCTGGAACGCCGCCCACGGGATCACCCCGGAGAGCATCAAGAGCCAGATCAAGGACCTCCTGGCCAGTCCGTACGAACGCGGCGACCGGGTGACCATCGACGCCGGGGTGGCGGAGGACTCCAAGCCATTCCTGGGCAGCAACTTCCAGGCCACCCTGCGTGACCTGGAGGGGCGCATGCGCGCCGCCGCCGCCAACCTCGAATTCGAGGAAGCCGCCCGCCTGCGCGACGAGATCAAGCGCCTGAAACTGCTCGACCTCGAATTCGCCAAGGATGTCCTGGGCTCATAGAGGCGGCATCCGATCGCCGGCTCGCGCGTTTTTTGAGCGCTTGCGGGAGGCCAATCGGAGATTCCCCTATGAACAGGTTCAGGATGATCGTGCTCGCCGGATCGGCCGCGGCTCTGCTCGGCTCCGTCCCGGCGGCCCCCGTCTTCGCCCAGGATCACGGCAACTGGACCCTGCGCCAGCGCGAGGACTGGCTGCACGACCGCATCCAGAGGTCCCGCGACGACGGTTCGCTGGACCGGGTCGAATTCGACCGGGTCAAGCATGACCTGGGCGACCTCAAACACGACGAGGACAGGATGCGCGACCATCACGATGGTCAGCTCACGGACAACGAAACAACCGAGCTGGAGGCCCGGCTCGACAACCTGGCGGCCAAGATCCATTGGCTGCGCGAGGACAATTTCCAGAAGCCCTGGTAGGACAAGGCCGCCCCGATCGTTCGTCGGGGCGGCCCGCCTGAATCAGGCCTTGGCCCTAGTCGCCGTAGCCGTCGCCGATTTGCACGATCCGGCCTGTTCTGAGATCGATCAGCACCAGCTCGTTGTTCAGGTAGATCCAGCCGCAGCCGTAGGGCGCTGTCGGCAGGCCATAGGCGTAAGGGTCGCTGACATAGTAGCTGCGAAGTTCGTAGGGCACGACCGCCCCGACTTCCCAGTCGTAGCCGATCCACCGGGGGTCGGGCTGGTAGTAGCCCCAGCCGGGAGCAAACCAGTAGCCGGCCCGGAGGCCATAATAGCCCTCGAAACCGCGCTGCCCGCGCCACCATCCGGCGGCCCGCCGGCCTTGCCAGCCGCCGCCGCGGCCGCCGTCGCCGCGTCCCGCCCAGCGGTCCTGGCCCCCGCCCATGCGGCGGTCGGCGCCCGAACGCTGGCGCGAGCTACCTTCGGCGCCATTGCCCCTGCCGCCGTTGTCGTTCCTGGGGCCGGCCCGCAGGACACTTTGCGACTGACCGCCATTGGACCGGCTCTGGCCGTTGGCGTCGCCGCGATGCTCGCCCGACCCACCGGCCTGCTGGCTATGCGACGACGACGGGGTGGAGCGGTGTTCCTTGTTCTTGTTGTTGTTATCCGACTGGGCGGCGGCCGAGCCGGCGACGAGAGTGACCGCCGCAGCGGCCAGCAAAAGACGTTTCATGGTCTCGATCTCCAAAAAAATGGACGGGATGGAACTCACTGAGGCCGACCTTAGCCGTGGCGCCTGAACTGCCCCTGAATGGCGCGGGCGGCCGTCTGTTCATCTTCGAACAGATTGCGTCTTAGACACAAAACGATCGTCGCGCCACTTTTCCGCCATTTTGACTGGTGCTAGGATGACTTTGGCGGCTGTGCGGCGAGCAAGCCCGGCTGCCCGGAAAACGGGGAGGCCACATGTCCACAGTCACCAACATCGGCACGATCGGGCTCAATGGCGCGAACGGCGCCACTGCGGGGGCCGCGGGCTCCGTCGGCGGAACGGGCGGCGCAGCTGTGGCTCCCGCCACGACCGCGGCAGACCCCTCCAACGTCGCCACCGCCACCGGCGGCATGGGCGGCAATGGCGGCAACGGCGCGGCCAAGCCCGGCGGCACGGGCGGCGCGGCGGGGGCCGGCGGAACGGGCGGCGCGGCCACGGCCACGGCCACCACCAGCTTGAACTCGGGCGGTACCACCAACGCCAACGCCACATCCACGGGCGGCCAGGGCGGCTCGCCGGGCAGCCCGGGCTCGGGCGCCACGACCGGCGCGCTCGCCAACGGCGGCGCCGGCGGCAAGGCGACCAGCACGGCGACCGACAGCAACGCGGGCGGGTCCGTTTCGGCGACGGCCGTCGCCACGGGCGGCGTGGGCGGCACCGTGACCACCAAGGGCGAAGTCGGCGGTGTCGGCGGCTTGGCGTCGGCCAGCGCCAAGGCGACCGCCACCCTGGCGGGGGCCACGGCAGTCGCCAGCGTCAACCAGATCGGCGGGGCGGGCGGGGCCAGCACGGGTAACGGAACGGGCGGGGCGGGCGCCGCCAGCACCGCCACCAACAAGGTCACCGGCAGCACCAACGGCGGAACGCTGGAGCTGTTTCAGACCGCCACCGGCGGGGCCGGCGGGGCCAGTTCGACCGGCACGGCGGGTGTCGGCGGAGCCGGCGCGTCGAGCCTGACGTTCGACGACACCGCCAGCACCACCCAGAGCGCCTCGATCATCGCCAACGTCACCGCTAACGGCGGAACCGGCGGCGCGGGCACGTCCACCGCGAATGGCGCCAACGGCGGCGCGGCCACAGCCACCGACGTGATCACCGGAGTGGGGCCGGTCAGCATGACCGCGACGGCGATTGGCGGCAACGGCGGCGGCTTCGGCACGACCGGCAATGGCGGCGCCGGCGGCGCGGCCAGCAGCAGCGCGACGGGTATCGGGGCCGGCCTCAGCATGAGCGTCGGCTCAGGCGCGGGCGCCGGCGGCCAGGCGAGCGGATCGGGCAACGTCGGCGGGGCCGGCGGCGTCGGCACGATCTCGGCGAAGGGGACAAGCACGACCTCGGCGGCGACGAACATCAACGCCGGGTCCACCGGTGGGAACGGCGGCCAGGGAAATTCGCTCGCCAACGGCGGCGCCGGCGGCAAGGTCACCCTCACCAACGCCGTCAGCGGAGCGACCAACGGCGGCGGCCTCGCCCTCGCTCAAACGGCGGTCGGGGGGTCCGGCGGTTTCAGCACCGGCGGACTCGGCGGCGCGGCGGGCGCGGCCACCTCGAGCCTGACGTTCAACGACACGACCAACGCCACCCAGAGCGTCAATATCACCGTCAACTCGACGGCGAATGGCGGGGCCGGCGGCTCGACCTCCACGAATTTCGGCGCGTCCGTGGTCGGCGGCGCGGCCACGGCGACGACGACCGCGACCGCCGCGTTCAACCTGACCGCCAACGCCACAACCACGGCCGGCCCCGGCGGAAACGTCAGCGCCGGCGGAACGGGCGGGGCCGGCGGAGTGGCAACCTCAACATCGACGGCGACCGCCATCGCGGCTGTCTCGAGAGCCACCGCCAGCGGCGGAACGGGCGGTGCGGTGAACACCGGCGGCAGCGGCGGGGCGGGCGGCGACGCTCACGCCACCTCGACGGCCAAAGGCGTGACCGGCGACGCCTGGGCGGCGGCGACCGGCGGCACGGGCGGTGCGGCGGAAGGGTCCGGCCACGTCGCCGGCGCCGGCGGGACAGCGACGGCCCAGGCCACGGCGACGGGCAAGACAGCCGGCAACAGTTTTGCGACGGTCACTCAGACAGGCGGCGCCGGCGGCACAGGAAACAACACCGCCAGGGGCGGAGCCGGCGCGACAAGTACGGTCACCAACAAGGCGAGCGGCGCCACCAATGGCGCGAACCTGATCCTGACCCAGACGGCCAACGGCGGGGCCGGCGGCTTCAGCTTCGGCGGGATCGCCGGGGCGGCTGGAAAGGCCACCTCCACCCTCACCTTCGACGACACGGCCAGCGCCACACCGAGCGCGGCGGTGGCCACGGCGGCCAACGCCAACGGCGGGGCCGGCGGCGGTGGCACGAACGGAACGACCGGCCTGACGGGCGGCGCCGCCACCGCGTCCTCGACCCTGACCGGATTCCAGGCGATGACCAGCGCCGCCACCGCTGTCGGCGGCGCGGGGGGAACGGCCTCGTCAGGCGCGTCGGGCGGAAACGGCGGCGCGGCCACGGCCACCGCAGGCGGCACAGGCGCGACGGTGACGAATTCGGCCAACTCCACGGGCGGCGCCGGCGGCGGCGGGGAAGGCGTCGGCAATGTCGCCGGAAACGGTGGCGCCGCGACGTCCAGCGCCAGCGGCGCGGCGAGCGGCGGGGGCACGTCCGCGGTGAGCGCCAACCAGACCGGCGGGGCCGGGGGCAATGGCGCCAACACCGCCGCCGGCGGGGCCGGGGCGGTCAGCACCCTCACCAACGCTGTGGCCGGCTCGACCAACAACGGGACCCTCAACCTGTCCCAGACCGCGACCGGAGGGGCCGGCGGAAACAGCCAGGGCGGAACGGCCCACGTCGGGGCGGCCGGAACGTCGAGCCTTACCTTCGACGATACCCTCAACACCACTCTCAGCGCCGTGATGACCGGCGTCAGCACCGCGACCGGCGGCGCCGGCGGCGCCGGGACCTCCGGATCGGCGGGCGCCAAAGGCGGGGCCGGAACGGCTTCGCTGACTCTGACGGCCAGCGGGACGCTGACAGGTCACGCGACGGCCGCCGGCGGGGTGGGCGGGGCCTGCTCGACCAGCGCCAACGGCGGTGTCGGCGGGGCGGCGACCGCGACCGACTCGGCCATAGCCACCGGCCAGATCGTCACCAGCACGGGGACCGCCACGGGCGGGACGGGCGGATCGGTGTCGACGATCGGCAACGGTGGCGCCGGCGGTACGGCCCAGGCGAACTCCACCGCGTCCGGTGGCGCGGCGACGGCGACCTCGACAGCGACCGGCGGCGGCGGCGGTTCGGGCGACGGCTCGAACCATCTGGGCGGGGCCGGCGGCGTCGCATCGGCCTCGACCGCCAAGGTCACGGGCACGGCGACGGGTACGTCAACCGCCACCGTTACTCAGACCGGCGGCGACGGGGGCAGCGCCTCGGGGAGCACCGCCACGGGCGGGGCCGGAGCGGCGTGCACCCTCACCAATGCGGTCTCCGGCACGACGGTCAACGGGACCCTGTCGCTCAACCAGACCGCCAACGGCGGGGCCGGCGGCTTCGCGGTGGGCGGCACGGCGGGCGGGGCGGGGGCCGCCACCTCGAAACTGACGGTCGACGACACCGGCAGCACTCACCAGAGCGCTGTTCTCATCGGGACCAGCTCCGCCAAGGGCGGCGCGGGCGGATCCGCCAACACCGGGGCCAACGGCGTCATCGGGGCCAAGGGAACGGCCGCGATCACTTTGACGGGGGGGCGAACCGTCAACGCCACGGCCACGGCCACCGGCGGCAACGGCGGGGCCGGCCAATCAGCGGGAAGCGGCGGGAACGGCGGGGCAGGCAGCGCCACGGCCACGGCCACGGGCGCGGTGGTCACCGTCGCCGCCATTGCGAGCGGCGGCAACGGCGGAACGGCGGATGGCACGGGCAAGTCGGCCGGCGGCGGCGGGGTCGGTACGGTGAGCGCCACGGGCGCCGGGACGGGAGTCGGGGCGGTGTCGGTTTCGGCTACCTCCACCGGCGGAAACGGCGGCAACGCCAGCAATAGCGCCAACGGTGGCGCCGGAGGCGCGAGCACGGTCAGCACCGCGGTCGGCGGCGTGACCGTCAACGGCTCCCTCAGCCTCAATCAGGCGGCAAACGGGGGTACGGGCGGCTCGAGCAATTCGGGGACAGCCGGCGTCGGCGGCGCGGCCACCGATTCGCTCAACTTCGACGATACCGCCAGCACGACGAAGAGCCTCGTCGTCTCCAGTACGATCACCGCTGCTGGAGGCTTTGGCGGCTTCGGCGCCGGCTCCACCAACGGCGCCAGCGGCGGGGCCGCCACGGCGACGCTGACCCTGACGGGAGCACACCGCGTGGTCGCCGATTCAATCGCCACCGGCGGCAACGGTGGCGCGATCGGCGGGTCGGGGACTCTCGGGTCAAGTGGCGGGGCCACCGCCACCACGACAGCGGTCGCCGGAGGCAACCTGGTGGCGATGGCGAGCGCCAATGGCGGCGTCGGCCTGAAGGCCGGTGCGGCGTCGGCGACCACGACCGCCACCGGCGCTGGCGGGAGTTTCAGCGCCTCGGCCACCACGGCGCAGTACAACGGACAACTCGTCCAGTCCGTGACGGCCACCGCGGCCGGCGTGGTCGACGGGGCCAGCAAGGCCGAGGCCAAGGCCCAGATCAGCGGCACGCCGCCGACGATCGCCACCGGACTTCAGGCCGTGGCCTTCGAAACTGGCGCGCCGAGCGGGGCCAGCACGTCGGCGGTGCTGTCGGCCAACAGCAAGATCTCCGCCGGCTTCGGCGCCGGGCCGGTGTTCTTCTCGATCGGCGAGCTTGGCGGTGGCTATTCCACGGGCGGGACGGCGATCCAGACCACTACCGTCTCGTTCAGCGAGACGGTGGACCTGACGCAGCTGGCTTCGCGTAAGGATCTGGAAGTCGGCCTCTACAGCGGGGCCAAGACCGGGACCGGGTTCGTCAGCATGACGTTCGACCTGTTCGCGGACAACAACGACGTGATCCACCAGGTGTTCACCAGCGTGGCGGCGGCGGTGACGTTCTTCACGAACAACGCCATCGACGTCGGGTCCCTGGCCAGCGGGGCCTTGAGCGGCAACACCCTCACCCTGGTCGCCCAGATGTCGATCACCACGAACGCGGCCAACCAGAGCTTCACCGGCAACCTGATCATCGGCGATCCGCCGGCGGCCAAGACCCCGGCGGCTTCGAGCGTGACACAGGCGATGGCGGGGTTCGGCGGTGGCGGGGGCGGCGACCATCTGGCCGGCGGCGGCCTCGGCGGGCCGCACATGGCTCCGCTGATGCTCTCCGTCCCGCGTGTCGCGGCGGCCTAGGCTTTCGCCGGGAGCACCACGCCGGTGAGGACGGCGGCGTACTGCATCGCCGCGGCGGCGAAGACGAAGCCGTGCCATATGGCCCGGCGGTACGGCAGGCTGGGACGGGCGTAGACGATCACGCCCAGGGAATAGACCACGCCTCCGGCCGCCAGCAGGACGAGGGCGGCCAAGGACACCCCGGCGAGGAGCGGCTTGACGGCGATCACCGCCACCCACCCGAGAGCGAGGTACAGCGCCACCCAGAACCCGCGGCCAAGGCCCGGGAGCAATAATTTGCCCGCCGCGCCGGCGAGCGCCAGGATCCACACGGTCGAGGTCATCCCTATGGCCCAGGCGCCGGTCAGGCTCTGTGTGGTGAAGGGCGTGTAGGAGCCGGCGATCATCAGGAATATGGCGGCGTGGTCGAAGCGGCGCAGCAGGGGCCGGCGAGCGGGACTGGCGAGGTTGTAGGCCGCCGAACACAGGAACATGGCCATCAGACAGGCGGCGTAAATTCCGATCGCGGCGAGCTGGCGAAAATGGCCCAGGCCCAGGGACAGCCCGAGTAGGGTGAGGCCGCCGACACCGCCGGCGGTGAGGCCGACGACGTGGACCCAGCGGTCGGCGATCTGCTCGAGCGGGCTGGGGTAATGCGGCGCGGTAGGGTCGGGCCGCTGCGGGGGCATGAGAGGTCTCGCTCTTATCGGCGCCCGCCGCGCTTGCTCAGCACACGGGAAGGGCGCTAAATCTCCCTTAGAGGCAACCTAGCGTTGGAATCATGACAAAGACAGCCGTTGCGGCTTTGGCCGCCGTCCTTCTCCTGTCCGCTTCGGGCGCCGTTGTCGCGGCCACCGATTCGGCCCCGGCGACGACGCCGGCTCAGCAGGCTCAGGTCTCGCCGGCCAAGGCGGCGGCCGAGGACAAGGTCATCTGCAGGAGCGATACGCCGACGGGCAGCCGTCTGGGCGCCAAGAAGACGTGCATGAAAAAGTCGGACTGGGACAAACAGGCGGCCGCCGCCCGCGAGATGATGCTGCATCGGCCGCCGCAAGCCGCCGGCCCGTCCAGTTGAGCGGATGGCCATCCGCTCAATCGGGCAGCACGCCGCCAAGATCGTAACCGGCCGCCGCGGCCAGACTTAACAGTTCAGCCCGGCTACGCGCCCCGGCGGCCTGCTCGCCCAGAGCCCAGGCGACTATGGACCGCGTTCCGGTGCGGCAGAAGGCCAGGGTCTTGCCGCCTGCGCAGGCGGCGTGCATGGCCTCGCCTTCTCGCGGCCCAGGCCGGCCGCGCACCGGGATTTCGACATAGGCTAGGCCTTCCCAGGCGGCCGCGGCGGCGATCTCCGCTCCAGGCGGCTGATCCGGCGTCTCGCCGTCGGGCCGATTGTTGACGATCAGCTCGAAGCCCTCGGCCCGGGCGGCGGCGACGTCGGCGGGCGAGATCTGCGGGCTGACGGCGAAGGCGGCGGTGATGGCTCTGAAGTCGGTCAAACGCTCAGCTCTCCCGCTTGGCCTTGCCGGCCCCCTGCCCGTCGATGGTCATGAAATAGCCGCCCAGCGCGCCGCGGCTCAGCACCACGGTCGAACCCTTGCGCGGGCGGCGGGCGAGACCCTCCGGCTCCGTCTGGACCCACACCGCCCCGTCGTCGAGGCGGATGACCCATTTGCCATAGGGATCCTGGGTCGCTTCGGCCACCTGGGCAGTCAGGCGGTCCGCGCCCTTTTCGCCCCGATCGAGGAAGCCGAGAGTGGGCAGTGTGAAGCCGAAGGCCTGCCGGCGGGCCGCCCGGCGCTGCTCGCGGTCGATGGAGACGAGATCGCCGCTTGTCGTGGCGCTCTGCACTTCGGCAGCGGCGCGGTCGTAGCAGGCCAGGCGCTCGGTGTTGTCGCCCAGCTTGCGGCAGTCGAGCAGGCTCTGGATCACCTTGGGACTGGCGGCTTCCTTGGCCGCCGCGGCCGGCAAGGCGGCGAGCGCCGCCATCGCCACGACCGCGAACACGGGCGATTGTGTCAGTCGCATGGCGAGTCTCCCTCCAGCGCCCGGGAATCATATGACCGGCGTCCCCGCGTGCGCAATCCATCACGTTAGAGCGTCGTCGGCTCCGAATTCCGCTCGGCCGCGGCGAAAACTTGCCAAACGCCGGCCCAATCGCGGAATCTGTGACCGGAAAGTGACAGGGCGGCGGCGATTACCTTAACTGGGTGTAATCCGCGTTGACCGATTCACCCACCCCATCCTAAGAGCGGCCCATCCGGGGGGGATGACTTCGCCCGGAAACCTTTGCGCTCGCGCCCTTTAGCCGCTCAACGACGGCTTTCCGGGCTGATTGGAGGACTTCAACTTGACCACAACGAGCATGCGCACGCGTCTCCTGGCGTCGTCCATGATTACCGGCGCCGCGTTGGCAGCCGCTTCCACCGGCGCCCAGGCCCAGACCGTTCCGGCCCCGGCGCCAGCGACGACCTCCGTCCAGGAACTGGTGGTTACGGGTTCCCGCATTCCGTCGAAGAACCTCACCAGCGTCAGCCCGGTGACGACCGTCAACAACCAGGCGATCAAGCTGCAGGGCACGACCAACGTCGAAGACCTGATCAACAACCTGCCCCAGGCCTTCGCCGACTTCGGCACCTTCGAAACCAACGGCTCGAGCGGCACCTCGACCATCGACCTGCGCGGCCTCGGCGACGTGCGCACCCTGGTCCTGGTGGACGGCAAGCGCCTGCAGCCGGGCGACCCGAACGTGCCGGTGGCCGACATCAACATGATCCCGCCGGCCCTCATCGACCGTGTGGAAGTGCTGACCGGCGGCGCCTCGGCCGTATACGGTTCGGACGCCGTGGCCGGCGTCGTGAATTTCATCATGAAGCACAACTTCGAGGGTCTGCAGATCGACTCCGAGGTCTCGATCGGCGAGCACAACAACGACAGCAAGCAGGCGCGGGCCGCCAACCTCGTCAGCGAGTCCTTCGGCTTGCCGAACACCAATCTGCCGCATGGCTCGGTTTGGGCCGGCGCGCGCTACACCACCACCATCACGGGCGGCGCCAACTCGCCGGACGGCAAGGGCAACGTCGAGTTCTACCTCGGCTACACCCACCTCAGCGCGGTCAATCAAGCGACCTACGACTGGAGCAAGTGCAGCCTGGCGACCAACACCAGCAACACCAACCAGCAGTATTGCCTCGGCTCATCCAACGACGCCACCGGCCGCCTGATCGCGCTTTCGGGCCCCAATGCAGGCAATAGCTACGATGTCTCCCTGCCGGCCGTAGACGGCATGATGGCGCCGTTCAACCCGAACCAGGACTTCAACTTCGCGCCATACCAATTCCTGCAGCGCTCGGACGAGCGCTACACGGCGGGCGAATTCTCGCACTACGAAATCGCTCCCTGGCTCGACGTCTATTCGAGCTTCATGTTCATGGACGACCACACCAGCGCCCACCTCGGGCCATCGGCGGCGTTCCTGGGCGACACCTTCAACATTCCCTGTAACGACCCCCTGCTTTCCTCCGCCCAGGCCACCACGCTGTGCGGCGAGAACGCCGGCGAGCCCGGAACCACCGCCGCGACCTTCATCGGCCGGCGGAACGTGGAAGGCGGACCGCGGGTTTCCGACACGACCCACACCGACTATCGAATCGTGTTCGGCGGCAAGGGCGATATCGCTCCGGGCTGGTCCTACGACCTCTCGATGCAGTACGGCCGCTCAATCCTGACCGACGTCAACACCGGCCAGCTGCTGGTCAGCCACATCCGCAACGCCTTGAACGTGATCCCCAATCCCGCGGTCGGGGGCGTTACAGGAGTTGCGGCAGGGGTGCCGGTTTGCGCCGCGGCGCTGCCCGGCGGCTCAGCCGCCGACTGCGTGCCGTGGAACATCTGGGTCCCCGGCGGAGTCACCGCGGACGCACTGAATTACATCGGCGGCGTCGCGGTCGACAGCGGCTACACCAGCGAGCAGGTGATCACCGGTTCGATCACCGGCGATCTGGGCCAGTACGGCGCCAAATCTCCGTGGGCTTCGGACGGGGTGGGCATTTCGCTCGGCGCCGAGTATCGCCGTGAGTTCCTGACCTTCGTTCCCGACTCGGTCGAGACCAGCGGTGACGTGTCGGGGTCGGGAACGACCGTGGGCGCCACCGGCTCGCAGTCCGACAAGGATGTGTTCGGCGAAATCCGCATCCCGATCATCCAGAACATGCCCTTGTTCAAGGATCTGACGTTCGAGGGCGGTTACCGCTATTCGAACTACACCTCCGGCGGCGGGAACAGCACCTACAAGTTGGGCGTCGACTGGCAGGTGATCCCCGACCTCAGGCTGCGTGGCTCCTACGAGCGCGCCGTCCGGGCCCCCAATGTCGACGAGCTGTTCGGTCCGCAATTCCAGGGCCTGTTTGGCGGCAACGACCCCTGCGCCGGCGCCAAACCGGCCGCCAGCCTGACAGCGTGCGAGCGCACCGGGGTGACTCCGGAAGAATACGGGAATATCGTTCAGTGCATCTCCGGGCAGTGCGGCCTCGTCACCGGCGGCAACCCGGATCTGACGCCGGAAACGGGCAAGACATGGTCGGTCGGCGCCGTGTTGACGCCGACGTTCTTCCGCGGCTTCTCGGTCTCGGTCGACTACTTCAACATCCAGGTCGACAATGTCGTCACGACACTTCCGCCGGCTCAGATCCTGACCGGGTGCTACAACACCGACATCGCTTCCGACTGCGCCCTCATCCACCGTACGGGCATCGGCACGCTCTTCGGCACGGGCGGTTTCGTTCAGTCGACCGACGTCAACGCGGCGCAGTTCGCGACCACGGGCATCGACGTCAACGCCGACTACCGGGCCTCGTTCAGCGATTGGGGGATGGGCGACTGGGGTTCGTTGGACTTCAACTTCACCGGCACCTACGTCCACAAGCTGACGACCACAAACCTCGGCTCACCGACCTACGATTGCGCCGGTCTCTATGGGCTCACCTGCGGCACCCCGACTCCGAGGTGGCGCCACCAGTTCCGTATCAGCTGGACGACTCCGTGGAACCTGACGTTGTCGGCGGCCTGGCGGTACCTCAGCCCGACCAACCTCGATTTCAATTCGAGCCAGCAGGTCCTGCAAGTCGCCGCTCCGGACACTCTCCCGACCGACGCCCACGTTCCGGCGTTCAGCTACTTCGACGTGTCGTTCCAGTACAAGTTCCGCGACCGCTACACGTTCCGCGGCGGCGTGAACAACCTCTTCGATCGCACTCCGCCGATCGTGGATACGAACAGCTTCGGCATTTCTTCGCCGCCGTTCGGCAACGCCAACACCTGGCCGCAGGTCTTCGATCCCCTCGGTCGGGTGCTGTTCCTGGGCTTGACCGCCGACTTCTAGTCGCCGACGGGTAGTTCCGCTTCCGGAGGGCCGGGACCGACATCGGTCCCGGCCCTCTTCTTTTGCCGCAAGCGTCGAGACTTGCGTGGCCTCCCCGCCACCCCTAGTCTTTCCGACCATGCCCCGAGGCGATGCATGACCACCACGCCGACCCTCGGCGGCTCACAGTCCGACCCGGCGGCCCTGCGCAGCGCGCAATTGGCGAAGATCGCCCGAAGCGACTTGGCCCAGGCCAAGCGAATGGCGGTGGAGGCCAGGACCGAAGGGCTCAGTTCGGCCGTGGTCCATCACCTCGTCGGCCTGACCCTGCAGGACGCGGCTCGCTACGAGGAAGCCGTCGTCGAGCTGGGGCTGGGATTGAAGCTGGCCCCGCGCGACGCAGGCCTGATGATTACCGTCGGCAAGTGCCTACTCGAACTCAATCGGCGCCAGGAGGCTGCGAAGGTATTCGAGACCGCGATGCAACTTGCTCCGATGTCGCCGGAGGCCGCTTATGGCTACGGCTGCGCAGCCGAGCGTTTGGGCGCCCTGGACTCTGCACAATCGGCCTTCGAGCGCGCCGTCAGGCTGGACCCGAATCACGCCGACGCCCTTGCCGGCCTTGCCGGCCTGGCGACCCGGCGCCGTGATTGGCCCCTCGCCCGCACCATGGCCGAGCGCTCCTTCGCGCTCAACGAACGACAGACCGACGCCTTGATGAACCTGGCCAGGATCGATCTTGGCCAGGAAGCATTCGAGGATGCCCGCGTCCGCCTGGAGGAGATCGTCGAGCTTCCGTTCCTCAAGCCTCTCGCCCGCGCCAATGTCAGCATGATGCTGGGTGACGCCCTCGATGGCCTCGGCCGCCATCAAAAGGCCTTCGCTGCCTACGCCGCCGGCAACGCCGAGCTTAGAGAGCTCTACGCCTCCGAGTTCCGAACACCTGGCGCGCTCACCGCCCCTGAAGTGGTGCGCGCCATGCAGACGGAATTCCTCGACATGCCCGAGGAATCCTGGGTCGCGCCAAAACGGACCCTGCCGGCGGGGCCGGCCCGCGGACATGCCTTCTTGATGGGTTTTCCCAGGTCAGGCACGACCCTGCTCGAACAGGTGCTCGCCACTCACCCGGATGTGGTCGCGCTGGGCGAGAGGCCGGTGATGATCGACGCCGAGGCGGAGTTCATGGCCGGCTCCGGCGGTATGATCAAGCTGGCCCAGGTGATGAGCGAAATGCTCGAACCGTACCGCCAGGCCTACTGGCGACGGGTGCGCGAGTTTAGCCTTGATCCGGCCGGCAAGGTCTTCGTCGACAAGCATCCGCTGGGCGCGATCCGCCTGCCCCTAAGCTACAAGATGTTCCCTGGAGCCAAAATCATCTTCGCGCTGCGCGACCCGCGCGATGTGGTGCTCAGCTGCTTTCGCCGCAGCTTCAACATGAACGCCAACATGTACGAACTCACCACGCTGGAAGGTGCAGCCCGCCTCTACGACACGGTTATGACGGCCGGTGAGACCTATCTCGAACGCCTGCCCGTGGCGGCGCACCGTGTTCGCCACGAGACTCTCGTCGCCGACTTCGAGAACGAAACCCGCGCGCTGTGCGATTTCCTCGACGTCGAGTGGACTCCAAGCCTGGCGGATTTCGCCGGCACACAGCGGGCGATCGCGACGCCCAGCAGCGTCCAGATCGGCAAGGGGCTCTATGCCGAGAGTATGGGCCAATGGCGCAACTACGCCTTGGCTCTGGAACCGGTCAGGGAGATTCTCGCCCCATGGGTGGACCGTTACGGCTATCCGCCGGACTAGGGCGGCGCCATGAGCCCTGACAATACCGGCGCGAGCGCCGCCTCCGCGGCGCGAACGCAGGCGGTCTTCTCCGCCATCACCGCCGGCGACATCCCCGCGGCCACGCGGCTGGCGGTCGCGGCGCTCGCCGGCGGCGCGGAGCACCCGGTTTTGCTCAGTCTCAGGGCGCTGGATTTCGAAAACGTCGGGCGATTCAACGAGGCCCTGGCCGACCTGCGCCGAGCCCATGTCCTGGCGCCCACCGATCCCACCATCCTCAATTCCTGCGGCCTCACCCTGGCTCGAATGGAAAGATGGGAGGAGGCCCGCGCCTGCTACAATCGCGCGCTGGCCCTCGCACCGGACTTTGGCCAGGCGTCGTTCAACCGCGGCCATGTGCTCGAGCGACTGGGCGAAGCCGCGGAAGCCGCGGCATCCTACGCCAGGGCCGTCGAGATCCACCCCGAGAATGTCCAGGCCTGGGCCAACATGGCGACGTTGGCGGCGCGGCGCGGCGATGTCGAGGCCACCCGCCGCTGCGCGCAAAAAGCGATCGATCTGCAGCCCGGCCATCCCACCGCCCTCCTGGCCCTGGCGAGCGTCGAACTCGACGACCCGCGGCGCGCCGAAGAGCGTTTGCGCGGCCTGCTCAAGCAAACTCTGGCCCCTTTCGATCGGGCCCTGGCGCTGGGTCAGCTGGCCGATGTGCTGGATGCGCTGGATCGACCGGCCCTAGCTTTCGACGCCTATACGGCCAGCAACAAGGTCTTCCGCGACTCCCTGTCGGCCCGGTTCAACGCGCCCGGCCAAGTCACGATCACAGATACACAGAACTGGCTGGTGTCCTGGGCCGAGGGCCTGAGCCCCGGGACATGGGCAACCGATCCGGACATTCCGGAGAGCCACGCCGGCGAACGCGGCCACGTCTTTCTCGTGGGCTTTCCGCGATCGGGTACGACCCTCATGGAGACCTTTCTGACGGCCAATCCGGACGTCGTCAGCCTCGAGGAGCGGGAAACCCTGAGGGCGGCGGTGCTCGCCTTTCTGTGCAGTCCCGGTGACCTCGCGGGCCTGAGCGCGGCTCGCGGCGCGCGCCTCCGCACCCTGCGGGAAGACTATTGGGAGCGCGTACGAAGCTTCGGCGTTGAACCCGCGGGGAAGATCTTTATCGACAAGAACCCTTTCAACACACTCAAGCTGCCGATCATCAAGAAGCTGTTCCCCAAGGCGAGGATCATCTTTGCCCGCCGCGATCCGCGCGAAGTGGTGCTGAGCTGCTTCCGCCGCCGGTTCAGTTTCAACGCCTCGACGTTCGAGTTCCTCGATCTCACGTCCGCCGCCGCCAACTATGACCGCACCATGCGGCTGGCGGAATTGCTGAGGATCAAGCTCGGGTTTGAAGAATTCACCCTGGTCTATGAGGAGCTGATTGCCGACTTTCCGGCGGTGGCGCGGGCCGCCTGCATGTTCATCGGCGCCGAATGGCGACCTGAATTCGCGGACTTGGCGAGCCGCGCGCGGCGCGGCGAGGTGGCCAGCGCCAGCTCCGCACAGATCGCCCGCGGTCTTTACACCGAAGGGACTTCTCATTGGCGCCGCTACCGCGCCCAGTTGGGCCCGATCCTGCCGATGCTGGCGCCATGGGTGACAGCGTTTGGCTATCCGGCCGAGTGAAGTGCGCCGGTCAGTCCCACGCCGCCGGTTGGCCGCTGTAGGAGTTCACTGCTCCCAATACCGCCCTGACCAAGCCACGCTCCTCCATCGTCAGCTCCGGCCGCCATATGTCGAATAGGAGGACGACGCGGACCTCGTCGCTGTCGTTCCAGGCCTCGTGTTCGATGGAGTCGTCGAAAATCAAGGCCTCGCCTTCGGTCCAGGCCCGTGTCTCGTTGCCGACCCTCAAGGCTCCTTTGCCCGGAACAATCAGCGGCAGGTGACAAATTAGCCGGGCGTTGGTGTGGCCAGTATGGGGTGGAATGCGCACGTGGGGGCGCAAAAGGGAGAATAGCACCGAAGGCATGCCGCCGGGCGCATCGCTCAGGGGAACACCTTCCAGAGCGGCTAGAGTCTGGGGGCATCGCCGCGCCGCCTCGGCGATCTCGTGGCCGCTGTTGACCAAGTAGAAGGCGCTCCAGTCGAGGTTGTCGAGCAGGCGGCCGTATTCCCGGTGCGGGCGGCTCGAAGTGCTTTGGACGTAGGGATCCCAGTGACGTTCCTCGCCCACCACGGCTGCGAGTTCCTGGCGGATGATGGCGGTCCTCGCCTCCAAGTCGGACAGCCAGGGGAACTCGGCCCGTTCGTAGAATTGCCGTTGGGGAAGTTCGGGGAAATAGAACGACTTCGGAGTCTGAAGGAAGATCTGCTGTTTGCCGAGCAGCATTTCCAGGGAGCGGGCGAAACGTGGGCTGGAGGAGGCCCGGTCGAAGCCGGCCTCTTTGACGGCGTCCACGAGGTGATCCTCGTAGGACTTGGCATAGCGTTGGCATTCGCGTTCGGCTCGCTGAACTTCGCCGCGCAGTTGAGGCGAGAGGCCGCCTTGGCCGGCGGCTCGGGCGACGACGGCCTTGTAAAAAGCATGGGCGGCCCGCCCATCTCCCGTCCTGGCGAAGAAATCGCCCTTCATCATCAGGGCGCCCAGATGACTATGGTCAAGAGCCAGGGCCCGATCGAAAGCGGCCTTTTCCCCGGCTTCGTCGGCCAGGCCTCGGCAGGCCAACGCCATGCCATGCCAAGCGTCCGGATCGGACGGCCGCGCCGCGGCCAACCGGCCATACAACTCGCGCGCGGCTGCCGGGTCCTTGCGGCGCAGCGCCTCGCTCGCCGCCTGCGCCAACTCGTCTAGCCTCGCCGCATCGCTCATCGCGGCGATTTAGAGCCTCCCTGCCCGCCCGCGCAAACCCGTTCGCCGGTTGGGCAATTTGTTTTGGGTGGCGGCCGTCCACCAAGGCGGTTAAGGGCGGACATGGTCTTCGACGAGAACACCCGCCAGGCGGAGACGCTCAAGAACGATGCGGACCGCGCTTTGCGCGGCGGCGATCCCCGCCTGGCCCGCGCACATTTCCAGCGGGCCACGGCCTTGGCGCCCGACCGCATCGACCTGTGGATGGGCCTCGCGGCATGCAATCGCGCCGTGGGCGACCACAGCGCCTCCCTGGCGGCCATCGACAACGCTCTGGCGCGGCAGCCCAGATTCTTCCCCGCCCACCTGATGAAAGGGGCTCTCCTCGAAGCTCTGGACCTGCCCAGCAAGGCGGCGGCGAGCTATGGGATCGCGCTCCAACTGGCCCCGCCGTCGGCCAGCCTGGCGGAGCCGACCCGCCGGGCGCTCGGCCACGCCGAGGACGTCCACCGGACCCATGTCGACCGGCTCGCCGCCATGCTAAAGGCCGAGATAGGTTTCGGTTCGGCCGGCGCTCGCACCGCGCTCGACCGTCGCGCCGATATCTTCATTGAATCCATGGTCGGGCGGCGGCGAATCTACCACCAGGAGCCGGTGAAACTGAATTTTCCCGGCCTGCCCGCCATCGAGTTCTACGAGCGAGACGAATTCGACTTCCTCGAGGCCCTCGAGGCGCAGACCTCGGTCATCCGCGAAGAGGTCCTGGCGGTTTGGACGGACGGTTCCGAAGGCCTCACTCCTTATGTCGATTATCCGCCCGGGGCACCCCTCGACCAGTGGGCGGAGCTCAATCACTCCATGGCCTGGAGCGCCTATCATCTGTGGTTCTACGGCGAGCCGGTGGATGCCAATTGCGCGAAGTGCCCTCGCACCATGGCCGCCCTCGAACTCATCGACATGCCCAGTGTGCCGGCCCGTTCCCCGGCGGCGATGTATTCGATCCTGCGACCGCACACCCGTATTCCGCCGCATACCGGCGTCGCCAACACCCGCCTGGTGCTCCATTTGCCGCTGATCGTCCCCTACGGTTGCGGCTTTCGGGTCGGCGGGGAAAGCCGCCCGTGGCGAGAAGGCGAAGCGTGGGTGTTCGACGACACCATCGAGCACGAAGCCTGGAACGACAGCGACAAGCCGCGCGCCATCCTCATCGCCGATGTGTGGAGCCCCAGGCTGTCCGGCGAGGAGCGCGAACTCATCGTCACCCTGTGCGCGGCGCTTGACCGCTTTCAGGGCGGGACCGACGTGGGGGACGGTTTGTGACCAAGCCGGACTTGGCTGCCGCCGCGCCGGTCCGCGCGCCCCGCATCACGCATGCGAAGGCCATTCTTATCTCGGCATTCGAGATTTCGGCCATGATCACCGCCGACAGGGACGCCTGAGCGCGAATGGTCAACGAAACATCCAACCCACGGGTCGCGCGCCTCGAGGAAGAGGCGATCACGGCCCTACGCGCCGCCGATCCTCACACGGCCCGCGAACACTTCCAACGCGCTCTGGCCCTGGCGCCGCGACGGCTCGATCTGTGGATGGGTTTGGCCGCAAGCCAGCGGGCCGCGGGTGACCAGGTCGCTGCTCTGACCTCGATCGGCTCCGCCCTCCAATGCGAGCGCTTATTTTTTCCCGCGCTACTGATGAAGGGCTCGCTGCTCGAAGCGCTCGGCCGACATGCGGCGGCGGCCAGCGCCTACGGGGTCGCCATTCAAAATGCGCCGCCTCCCGGAACTATGAGCGAATCTATGAAGAGCGCCTTCAGCCGGGCAGCCGACGTTCACCAGGCCTTCACCAGTTCA
Organism: Caulobacteraceae bacterium; assembly: GCA_035605655.1. GTDB lineage: Bacteria > Pseudomonadota > Alphaproteobacteria > Caulobacterales > Caulobacteraceae > Acaudatibacter. The sequence continues at coordinate 45,082 of DASZKO010000214.1, forward strand.
TTGGCCGAGGCGCTCGAGGCGGATATCGAAGACGCGACGAGGACATTCGGCAAAAACGCCCAAGTCTTCATTCAGGCCTTGATAGGAAATCGACGCATTTACCAACAGGAACCGACGCGGTTCCACTTTCCCGGCCTGCCAGCGATCGAATTCTGGGAGCGCGACGAATTTCCATTCTTGGCCGACCTCGAAGCCAACTGCGAAGCCATTCGCGCCGAAGCTCTCGCGGTCTGGGCCGACGGGTCGCCGCACCTCACGCCCTATGTGCACCTGCCGTCCGATGCGCCGACGGACAAGTGGGCGAGACTTAACAACTCCTTCAACTGGAGCGCCGTCCATCTGTGGCGCGATGGCGTGATGCTGGACGTCAACACACGCCAATGCCCTCTGACCATGGCGGCGCTGGAACAGGTGGACATGCCCCGAACGTCCGTCTGCTCACCCGCGGCAATGTTCTCGATCCTACGGCCGCACACTCGTATTCCGCCGCATACGGGGATTGCCAACACCCGGCTAGTGCTCCACCTGCCGTTGATCGTGCCTGAGGGCTGCGGGTTCCGTTGTGGCGGCGAGACAAGGCGATGGCGAGAAGGCGAGGCGTTCGTCTTCGACGACACTATCGAGCATGAGGCCTGGAACGACAGCGACAAGCCGCGGGCCGTGTTGATCTGTGACGTGTGGAACCCTCGTCTGTCGGCGCAGGAGCGAGCATTGATCGCTCGCGTCATGACGGCATTCACTCGTTTTAACGGCGGCGAAGCGCCCCTCGACTGGAGCGAATGAGGAAGCGAAACATCAAGCGCCCCAAATGGGCATCGAAGGCGCCGCGCGCCGGCCGAATCGGCCAGCGTGACATTGCTCTTCGGCGCGCGAACCCGACCAGGGCGCGAGCCGATTTCGGCGACGTCCTCGGTGGTCGCGAAGCCGGAGCTCGACTTTGAGCGAGGGCGCCCCCATCCCGCTCACTGAGGCCCGCGCCCTGCTCGACGCCGGCGCCGTCGGACGCGCAATCGCCGCCCTGCGCGACCTTGTCGCCCACTCTCCCGGTCTGGCCGAAGCCCACACCTTGCTGGCGCAGGCGCTCGAAGCTTCAGGGGATCGCCCCGGGTCCGAGAGAGCGCTGCGGCAAGCCCTCGCGGTCCAGCCCGACTGCATCATCGCCGCGGTGCGGCTAGCGACGCTGATCACGCCGCGGCGCCGCGCGCTGGAGGCCGTGGCCATCCTGGGGCCCCTTGCCGACCATCCGGAGGCCGATACGGCGCTCTACACCGCGCTCGGCATGGCGCTGAAGACCGCCAGCCGCCATGACGAGGCCGTGGAGGCTTATCGCCGGGCGGCGGACACCTCGCCGGCCAGCGCCGAGGCGCAACACAATCTCGCCGGCGCCCTGGGCGACGGGCACCGATTCGCGGAGAGCCTCGCCGGCACTGACCGGGTGTTCGCCATGGGACTGGACGCCCCGGAAACCTGGCTGGTGCGCGGGCGCTCGCTCTACGGCCTCGGCCAGTACGACGCCGCTGAAGCCGCGTTTCGGGAAGCCATCGGGCGGCGTGGTGACTACGCCGACGCCCACGCCGAACTCGCCCAGCTGCTGTGGATGCGTACGGAGGACGCGGCGGTTGCGGTGGAGGAAATCGACCGGGCGTTGCGCCTAGCGCCCGCGAACGCCCCGCTTGCTCTGGCCAAGTCCAAGGTTCTCGAATACGCGGGCGATCCCGAGGGCGCCTACGGCGCGCTCGCTGAGCCGCTCGCCAACCGCCGGAACGACCTGGCGCTGCAAATCTCCGCGGCGCAGTTGATGCTTTCAGTCGACGCCGAACTTGCTTTGGCTCACGCCGAGCGAGCCTTCGCCATGGCCCCCTACAGTGGGCCGGCGGCCTCGACGCTGTGCCAGGCCAATCTGGCCCTGGGCCGGGCCGACGTGGCCGCCCGACTCGCCGAAGACCTCATGCGGGACTGGCCCCTGGACCAGCATCCGGTAGCGCTCGCCGCCACGGCTTGGCGCATCCTGGGCGATCCCCGCTATCGCCCGCTTCACGACTACAGCCGGCTGGTGTTTCGCCAGACGCTGGAGACGCCGCCGGGCTGGCCGACGCTGGCCGTCTATCTGAATGACCTGGCGATCTCGCTACGCCGGCTGCATCAAATGCGGGGGCATCCGGTGGGACAATCCCTGCGTCACGGCGCTCAGACGAGCGAGGCTCTGACGCGATCCACCGACCCGGCGATCAAGGCCTTCTTCACCGCCATAGAGGCGCCGATCGACGCCTATATCGACCGCCTGCGGGGACACGATGATGTGCTGGGCCGCCGCGTCGCTTCTGGATATCGATTCGCCGGCGCCTGGTCGGCGCTCCTGAGGCCTGGCGGACATCACGTCGATCACATCCATCCGCTCGGCTGGATCTCCTCGGCCTTCCACGTCGAACTCCCCGCCGCCGTCGAGGACGGCCGCCAGGGCTGGCTGAAGTTCGGCGAGCCCGGAGTTGTGACCAGCCCGGTCCTCGGCCCCGAGCACTTCGTCAAGCCGCGGGCCGGCGACCTGGTGCTGTTCCCCTCCTACATGTGGCACGGCACCGTCCCTTTCGGGGGCGACGCGCCCCGCCTGGCGATCGCCTTCGACGCCCTCCCCGCCTGAACCGTCCTTCCGCGCCAATCTGTCGCGTGCGCTCACGCTGGCGCGGGCGTATGATGAATTGAGTTGAGGTGGGGCCGCGAGCCATGGGCCACGACCTGTTCACGCGAAGGCGAATCGCCACCGGTCTGGGCGCGGCTATGCTGTCTCCCGCGGCGTTTTCGGCCGCCGCTCAGATGGGCAGCCTCGATCTGCGCCACGATTCCCCGAGCCGACTGGCTAGGGCGACCCCCGAAGACTATGTCCCCCCGTCCGATCTCAAAATCGTCGCCGACATCTACAGGCGAATGTCGGTCGCCGTGCGAATCGACGCCACCGGCCCCTACGGCTTCGTGGTCGACACCGGGGCCAACCAGTCGGTCATCGCTTCGGACCTGGCCGAGAGGCTCGGCCTGCGCCGGGGCCCTGAGGCGCCCCTGAACGGCGTGGCCGGTGTTCAGGTCGCCCCAACCACGAACGCGCGGGTCGAAATCGGCAAACGCGTGCTGCCCGCGCAGACCCTGTCGATCCTGCCCCGCTCCGGCATAGGCGGCGATGGCATGCTGGGCCTCGACAGCATCGGCGAGGCCGCCCTGACCATCGACTTCGTCAAACGCAATCTGCGGATCGACGCCGGACGGGACAACTGGCGCGACCCGGACGCCATCGCCATCAAGGCCACGCGGCGCGACGGCCAACTCACCCTGGTCAAGGTTCTTCTGGGCGGTCGTCCGATCACCGCGTTCATCGACTCCGGGGCCGAGAGCACCATCGGCAACATGGCGCTCCGCCAGATGGCGCTGACCCTCACTCCGCAGTCGAGCTGGACCCAGACGACCATCGTCAGTTCCACGGGCCAGACGATCACCGCCGAAATGGCCGATCTTCTGAACCTGCGGGTCGGGAATCTGGTGGTGCCGGCCTGGCCGGTGGCTTTCGCCGACCTTCACACCTTCGCCATGTGGAACATGGTCAGCGAGCCGGCGATCCTCATCGGCGTCGACATCCTCAGCCGGTTCGATTCGGTGTGCCTCGATTTCGCTCGCGACGAAGTGCGTTTCCGGATGGCGCCCACGACCGCCTGAGCCGGCGTCACGGCTCGTAGTTGAGAATCGGCGAGAGCCAGCGTTCGGCCGTCTTCACGGCCCAGCCCTTGCGGCGGGCATAGTCCTCCACCTGGTCGCGCTCGATCTTGCCGACCCCGAAATAGTGGGCCTTGGGGTGGCCGAAATAGAGCCCCGACACCGACGAGGCGGGGGTCATGGCGAAGGATTCGGTGAGGGCGATGCCGGTGGTGTCGGCGGCGTCGAGGAGGGCGAACAGGGTCTCCTTCTCGGTGTGGTCGGGCTGGGCCGGATAGCCGGGGGCCGGGCGGATGCCGCGATAGCCCTCGCCGAGGATCGCCCCGCGCACGAAGTGCTCGTCCGGGGCGTAGCCCCACAGCTCGGTGCGCACCTTGTAGTGGAGGGCCTCGGCGAAGGCCTCGGCCAGGCGATCGGCCAGGGCGGCGGCGATGATCGCCGAATAATCGTCGCCGGCCGCCTTGAAGCGCGCCGCGATCTCCGCCTCGCCGCGGCCGGCGGTGACCGCGAAGCCGCCGATGTAATCGGGGCCGAAGGGGGCGACGAAATCGGCCAGGGCGGTGTTGGCCCGGCCGGCCGCCTTGGCCATCTGCTGGCGCAGGGTGTGGACGCGGGCCCGCTCGGCCGTTCGGGTCTCGTCGGTCCACACGACGATGTCGTCGCCGTCGGCGTTGGCCGGCCACAAGCCGACGACCCCGCTGGCCCGAAACCAGCCCTCCTCGATGATCTTGCCGAGCATGGCGCGGGCGTCGGCGTAGAGGGCGCGGGCCGCCTCGCCGACCACCTCGTCGTCCAGTATGGCCGGGAAGCGGCCGACCAGCTCCCAGGCGGCGAAGAACGGCGACCAGTCGATGTAACGCTCGAGATCATGCAGGTCCCACGAGGCGTAGGCGATCTCCCCGAGCATCTTGGGCCGGGGCGCCTGCCAGTCCTGCCAGTCGATGGGAAATTTGTTGGCCCGGGCGGCGGCCAGCGGCGTGCGGACCTTGGCCTCGCGAGCCCGGTCGAACTGCTCGCGGACGCGGGCGTACTCGGCCCGTGTCTCCGCTTCCGCCCTCGGCCGGTCGGTGGGCGACATCAGGGCCGAGACGACGCCGACCGCCCGGCTGGCGTCCAGCACATAGGTGGTCGAGCCGCGCCCGTAGCCGGGTTCGATCTTCACCGCGGTGTGGGTGCGGCTGGTGGTCGCCCCGCCGATCAGCAGGGGAATGGAGAACTCCCGCCGCTCCATTTCCCTGGCGACGAACACCATCTCGTCGAGGGAGGGGGTGATGAGGCCCGAGAGGCCGACGATATCGACCTCCAGCTTGACCGCCTCGTCGAGGATCCGGTCGGCCGGGACCATGACTCCCAGGTCGACCACCTCGTAATTGTTGCACTGCAGGACGACGCCGACGATGTTCTTGCCGATATCGTGCACGTCGCCCTTGACGGTGGCCATCAGCACCTTGCCGGCCGACTTGCGCGGCGCGCCGGCCGTCTCGGCCTCCATGAACGGCAGCAGCCAGGCCACCGCCTGCTTCATCACCCGGGCCGACTTGACGACCTGGGGCAGGAACATCTTGCCGGCCCCGAAGAGGTCGCCGACGACATTCATCCCGGCCATCAGCGGGCCCTCGATGACATCGAGCGGGCGGGTCGCCGCCAGGCGCGCCTCCTCGGTGTCGGCCTCGATGAATTCGGTGATTCCGTGGACCAGCGCGTGGCTCAGCCGCGCCGCGACCGGCTCGGCCCGCCAGGCGAGGTCGACGACCCGCTCCACCGCCTTGCCGCCCTTGAACTTCGGGGCGATCTCGACCAGCCGCTCGGTGGCCCCGGCGCTGCGGTTGAGCACCACGTCCTCCACGGCCTCGCGCAGCTCCGGATCGATCTCGTCGTAAACCGGCAGGTCGCCGGCGTTGACGATGCCCATGTCCATGCCCGCGGCGATGGCGTGGTAGAGGAAGACCGAGTGGAGCGCCCGGCGCACCGGCTCGTTGCCGCGAAAGCTGAAGGAGACGTTCGACACCCCGCCCGAGACGCGCGCGTGAGGCAGGCGCTGCTTGATGGCCGCCGTCGCCTCGATGAAGTCGACGGCGTAATTGTCGTGCTCCTCGATGCCGGTGGCGATGGCGAAGATATTGGGGTCGAAAATGATGTCCTCGGCCGGAAATCCGATTTTCTCGGTGAGCAGGCGGTAGGCCCGCTCGCAGATCTCGACCTTGCGGTTGCGGGTGTCGGCCTGGCCCTTTTCGTCGAAGGCCATGACCACTACCGCCGCGCCGTAGCGCCGGCACAAGGTGGCCTGGCGGAGGAACTTCTCCTCCCCCTCCTTGAGGCTGATCGAATTGACGATCGCCTTGCCCTGCACGCACTTCAGACCGGCCTCGATCACCTCCCACTTGGAGGAATCGACCATGATCGGAACCTTGGCGATGTCCGGCTCGGCCGCCACCAGATTGAGGAAGGTGGTCATGGCGGCGACAGAATCGAGCAGGCCCTCGTCCATGTTGACGTCGAGCACCTGCGCCCCGGCCGCCACCTGATCGCGGGCCACGGCCAGGGCGGCGGGGTAGTCGCCCTCGCTCACCAGCTTGCGGAAGCGCGCCGAGCCGGTGACGTTGGTCCGCTCCCCGATGTTGACGAACAGCGGCCTCATGCGGCCGGCGAGCTGATCATTCACGCGAGCTCGAACGCCTCGAGGCCCGAGAGACGCATGGCCGGTGTCCGGGTTGGCGCCTCGCGCGGGGCGCAGCCCTCCACCGCCCTGGCGATGGCGCGTATGTGCTCGGGGGTGGTGCCGCAACAGCCGCCCAGGATGTTCACCAGGCCGCTCCTCGCCCACTCGGAAAGATGGCCGGCCGTGTCGCCGGGTTCCTCGTCGTATTCACCGAAGGCGTTGGGCAGGCCGGCGTTGGGATAGGCGGCCACCAGGGTGTCGGCGATCCGCGACAATTCGGCGATGTGGGGCCGCATCAGGTCGGCGCCGAGGGCGCAGTTGAAGCCCACCGCGAAGGGCCTGGCATGGCGAACCGAATTCCAGAAGGCCTCCACCGTCTGCCCAGACAGAGTGCGGCCCGAGCGGTCGGTGATCGTGCCGCTGATCCACAGGGGCAGGGGTTCCAGACCTTCGTCTTCGAGATCGAGGATGGCCTTGATCGCCGCCTTGGCGTTCAGGGTGTCGAAGATGGTCTCGACCAGGAAGAAATCGACGCCGCCCTGGTGCAGGGCGCGGGCCTGCTCGCGATAGGCCTCGTAGACCTCGTCGAAGGTGACCGAGCGGGCCCCCGGATCGTTGACGTCGGCGCTCATCGAGAGGGTGCGGTTGAGGGGCCCGATCGCCCCCCCGACGAACCGCGGCTTGTCCGGCGTGCGCGCCGTCCACCGATCGGCGGACTCCCGCGCCAGGGCGGCGGCGGCGAGATTGATGTCGGCCGCCGCGGCTTGAAGACCATAATCGGACTGGCTGATCGCCGTCGCGTTGAAGGTGTTGGTCTCGGCGATATCGGCGCCGGCGTCGAAATAGGCGTCGTGCAGCTCGGTGATTATGTTCGGCTGGGTGAGACACAGGAGGTCGTTGTCACCCTTGAGCGGCGAGGGATGGTTCTTGAAGCGCTCGCCGCGGAAATCGGCTTCGTCGAGCCCGCGGCGCTGGATCATCACGCCCCACGAGCCGTCGAGGACCAGGATGCGCTTCCGCGCCGCCGCCAGGAGCTGGGCGATTTCTCTCCTCATGGCGTGGTCTCCCGAAGGCCCAGGATCCGGCAGATGGCGTAGACAAGGTCGGCGCGGTTGAGGGTGTAGAAGTGGAAGTCGGTAAACCCCTCCTCCTCGAGGCGAGAGCACATCTCGGCGGCCACCGATCCGGCGATCAGGCGCCGCGTGTCGGGATCCTTGTCCAGGCCCTCGAAGAGATTGCCGAGCCAGTCGGGGATGGCGATGCCACACGGCTCGGACATTTTCCGCAAGCCTTTGAAATTGGTCACCGGCATGATCCCCACGCAGATGGGGATCTCGACCCCGGCCCTGCGGACCTGGTCGGCGAAACGGAGGAATCCGTCGATGTCGAAGAAGAACTGGGTGATCGCCCGGCTGGCCCCGGCGTCGATCTTGGCCTTGAGCACGTCGATATCGTGGCTCGCCGAAGGGCTCTCGGGATGGATCTGCGGATAGAGGCCCACGGAGATCTCGAAGGGGGCGATCCTGCCGATCGCGGCGGCGAGTTCGGTGGCGTTGGCGTAGCCGTCGGGGCGTGGCGTGTAGGCCCCCCCGATGGAGCCGGGCGGATCGCCCCTCAGGGCGACGATGTGGCGGATGCCGGCCTTCCAATAGTCCTCGATGATCTCGTCGACATCCGCGCGTTTGGCGTCGACGCAGGTGAGATGGGCGGCCGGCGCCAGGGTCGTCTCGGCCAGCATCCGCATCACCGTGCGATGGGTCCGCTCCCGGGTCGAGCCGCCGGCCCCATAGGTGACCGAGACGAATTCCGGGGCGAGCGGTTCGAGGCGGCGGATCGCCTGCCACAGGCTCTCCTCGGCCTCGGGAGTCTTGGGCGGCGAGAACTCGAAGGAGACGCGCAGGTTCCCGTGCGCGCGGCCGCCGGCCCGGGCGACGGGCCCAAGCGCGCTGGCCGGGGCGTCGAGAGGGGCGTTCATGCCGCCCGCCGAACGCTGGGCGCGGCCCGCGCCGCGCTCCACACCTTCACCGTCAGCCCGCCGGTGGCCGGCGGCGGCAGGGCGGTGACGCTCACCTCGCCGAGGCCGGCGGCGGCGAGCCAGCGCTCGATCTCCTCGTCGAAGAAGCCGAGGCGACGGTGGCGGTGCTCGGAGCGCAGGAACTCCAGGCCGTGAGGCGCGAAGTCGACGATGATCAGTCGGCCTCCCGCCGCCACCAGGCGGGCCGCCTCGGCCACGGCGGCGGCCGGCTCGCCCAGGTAGTGCAACACCTGATGGACCACCACCAGATCGCCGGCGCCGTCGGAAAGTCGGGTGTCGAAGATGTCGCCGTGGCGCAGCTCGCAGCCGGCCAGACCCGCGGCGGCGACATTGCCGCGGGCGATGTTGAGCATCTGGCGGGACAGGTCGAGGCCGGCCGAGCGCCGGGCTTTGCCGGCCAACAGGGTGAGCATCCGACCGGTTCCGGCCCCCAGGTCGATCAGGCGCTCGAAGGGGCCCTCGCCGGCCGCCGCCAGGATCGCCGCCTCGACGGCGCTCTCCGAGGTGTAGAGCGAGCGGATTTCGTCCCAGCGATCGGCGTTCTGGGCGAAATAGTCGGCCGCCTCGGCGGCGCGCTCGGCGCTGACCCCGCTCAGACGCTCGGCGTCATGGGCGAGGGTTGCGTCATCGGCCGAAACCACGCCCAGGGTCTGGTCGATGAGGGCCCGGGCCGCGCCGCCGGACGCCAGGCGGTAGAAGACCCACGCTCCGTCGGGAAACCGCTCCACGAGGCCGGCGTCGGCCAGGAGCTTCAGGTGGCGCGACACCCGGGGCTGACTCTGCTCCAGCACGCGGGCCAGTTCGAGCACCGCCAGTTCCTCGCGGGCCAGCAGGGCCAGGATACGCAGGCGGGTCGGCTCGGCGGCCGCCCGCAGCACTTCCACAGCCTGATCCGAGGTCAAACTCATGGGTCATATAAGGATATCTTTATATGCGAAAGTCAAGGTCCTCGGCATCTCGATCAAAAAATCGTCCGGACCCACTTGCCAAGGCCCGTAGTAGGTTAGATATATCTTTAGTACGATATATCTCGTACGTTCTAGATAGGTACTAAAGCATGAAGCACTTTCATTTCGGGCGCCACTGCGAAGCCCGCTCGCGCGACTGGCGCGGTCACGTCCGCTCCGAGTTCGCCCGGGAGTTGGGCCGCCGCGGCCTCGAGCGCCACGGCCGGCGCGGACGAATCTTCGAACAGGGCGATCTGCGCTACGTCCTTCTGTCGCTGATCGCCGACAAGCCCAGCCATGGCTATGAGCTGATCAAGGACATCGAGGACAAGATGGGCGGCGACTACAGCCCCAGCCCCGGGGTGGTCTATCCCACCCTCACCCTCCTCGAGGAGCTGGGCTACATCCGCGCCATCCAGTCGGAGGGCGCGCGCAAGGCCTTCGAGATCACCGACGAGGGCCGCGCGGCCCTCGAGAAGAACAAGGCCACGGTGGAGCAGATCTTCCGGCGGGTAGCCGAATACGCCGAGCGGGCCGGCTCGCGGGCGCCCCACCAGATCGTCCGCGCGATGGAAAATCTCCGTCTCGCCCTGCGCCTCAGGCTCGAACGGGGCAAGCTCACCGACGAGCAGATCGCCGACGTCGCCGCGGCCCTCGACGCCGCCGCCCACACGCTGGATCGGGAATAGGCCCCACCCCTACTCCCCGGCCGGATTGGCCAGGGGCTCGCCAGCGAAAAAGCGGCGCAGGTTCTCGCGGGTCAGGGCCACCATCCGCGGCACCGCGGCGGCCGTGGCCCCGGCGGTGTGCGGGGTCAGCACGGTGTTGGGCACATCCCGCCAGCGCGCCGCCGGCGTGGGCTCGGTCTCGAAGACATCGAGGGCGGCCATGCCGAGCCGCCCGGCCTTCAGCGCCTCGATCACCGCCGCCTCGTCGACCACCTGACCGCGCGAGACATTGACCAGCAGGCCTTCGGG
>DASZKO010000117.1:0-16150 GCA_035605655.1 Caulobacteraceae bacterium
CTCATCACTCTACTCCCGCCGCAGAAGCTTTTCGGTCAGCACGGTACCCCACCAGCCGGCCTTGAAGTCGGCCTTGAGGGCGACCGGATCATAGGCCGGGCTTTGCACCCAATCCACGAAGGAGACGCCGGCCGGCTCGCCATCGGCCAGGTAGCGCTCGAAGATGTAGTCGAGCACCCCGGTGAGGCCGGCGCGCACGTGCAGGTAGCGCGGCGAGAGCTGGGCCAGGGCCTGGCGGATCGTCCGGCCCTGGCGGAAATGCTTGTAGAAGACGGCCATGATGCCGGCCCGGTCGGCCCCCGACTTGCAGTGCATCAGGGCCGGGTAGCGCACCGTCTCGAAGAGGTCGCGGGCGGCCAGGACCTTTTCGGGCGTCGGCACGTCGCGCGAGGCAATGACGAAATCGACGAGTTCGAGACCCAGCCTGCGGCAGGCCTCGACCTCCAGGGCGCGGAAGCTGGCGTCGAAACCGCCGCGCAGGTTGATCACCGTCCTGATCCCGCGATCGGCCCAGGCCCTGAGCTGGAACGGCCACGGCTGATTGGTCCTGACCAGCTCCTCGCTGATCCAGTGGGCGTTGGAGAAGCCCAGGCGCAGGTAGGCGTGATCGTTCCACAAATGGTCGGCCGTGGCGCCCAGTCGGCCGCGCGCGGTGGTGAGGTCGAATTTCGTCAATTCCGTCTCTAGTCGCGTCGCGAGAACAGGGCGTCGGCGGCGGCGCGGGTGGCCTCTTTCCTCGTCAGCTGGGCGCGGGCCCGCTCGATTTCGGCGCTCAGCAGTTCGATGCGCTCGATCAATTCCTCGGCGCCCCACAGCTCCAGGTCCTCGCGCGCCAGGTCGACGAGGGTGGCGCCGCGCAGGCGGCGGACTTCAGCGGGTTCTTCGCTCATGCCAAATGCCCTTCCTCCGACCGGGCCCGTCGATCAGCGTCCTATCTGCGGCCGGGCGGGCGCGAGCGCAAGGCTGGCGCCGCGGGGGTTCAACTTACCGGCAACAGTCGTGAGTGCGTATTGACAGCGAAGTTAAAAGAAGGAAACTCGCCGCAGGGGGAGCGTGCGGCGGCTCGCCCCTTCGCGGCTGGCCGCCTTCAGACGGAGGCGCGACGATGGCGAATATTCGGTGGGCCGATGCGGTCGATGGTGTTTTCGGGGACGCCGCGGGCTGGCTCGGAGACGTCGTTCCCAATCAGTTTTCCAACGTCTTCCTGGACGCCGCCGGGCCAGCGTTCACGGTGCTGGCCGAAACCGGGCTCCTGAACCAGTCCGACACCGTCATCAACACCCTGCAGACCTCGTCCAACGCCACGTTGAAGATCGTCGGCGGCAGCCAGCTGATCAACGATCTGCTGGGCATCACCACCAACTTCACCGACACCGCCGGCACCGGGGCCGGGGCGAGTCTCGGCAAAATCCTCATCAAGAACAGCTTGACCAAAAACTTGCTGGGGACGTTCACCGGGGCCTCGGCGATCTTCAACGTCAACGGCGTGTTCGACAACATCGGCACTATCGAGATCGCGGCCGAGAACGCCACGGGGCCGGTGATCGGCCAGGCCCAGGCCATCTTCAACGTGCAGAAGGTGCTCAAGCTGACCGGCGGCGGGCGGATGATGCTGACCAGTTCGCTCGACAATGTCATCGAGGGGACGACGGCCGCTTCCACGCTCTACAACGTCGACAACAAGATCATCGGCGCGGGCCTGCTGGGGAACGGCAACCTGACCCTGGTCAACGAGGTCGCCGGCCTGATCGATGGCTCTTCGCGCCAGGTCGCCCTCATCATCGACACCGGGGCCAAGACGATCACCAACAGCGGCCTGATCGAGGACACCAATCTCGGCGGCACGCTGATCAAGAGTCCCCTCCGCAACGATGGAACCCTGCTCGCTTCACTGGGCAGCCTCACCGTCGACGGGCCGGTGAGCGGGATCGGGATCGGCAAGATCGCCAAGGGCGGCGACCTGAGCTTCCTGTCGAGCTTCACCGAGAACGTCTCGTTCCTGACCGGCGGCGGGACCCTCTCCCTGGCTGACCCGCAGGCCTACCTGGGCAAGATCAGAGGCTTTTCCAGCCTCGGTTCGACGGCCCTGGATCTGACCAGCTTCTCGTTTGGTCCGCAGGTCCAGACCCTGTTCAGCGGCAATGCGGCCGGAGGCGTCCTGACCATTGTCGACGGGAGCCAGACGGCGAAGCTCAATCTCGTCGGCGACTATCTCAACACCGTCTTCACGACGGTGAGCGACGGGGCCGGGGGGAGCAAGATCGTCGGCGCCGGGGTGCTCCCGACAGCGGCCACCCCGACCACAGCCCTGGTTACCGCCATGGCGAGCTTCGGCGCAACCTCGGCGAGCCGGAGCGCTCCGACGGCGATGGGCGGTGGCTTGCACCCCTTGCTGGTCGCTCCGCATACCGCCAGCGCCTGAGGCGGGTCGCCGCCGCCCCTGGTTTGCCTCTAAGGTGGCCTGATCAGCCACCGATGGGGAACTCATGAGCGAAGCGACAATGGCGGCCATCATCGTCAGGGACGGCAAGGGCCCCGCCGAGGCCCTGGAGCTGGCCCGGATTCCTCGGCCCGTTCCTGGCGACGGACAGATCCTCATCGCCGTCAAGGCGGCCGGGATCAACCGGCCGGACGTCCTCCAGCGGCTCGGCTTTTATCCGCCCCCGCCGGACGCCCCGGCGACGCTGGGCCTGGAGGTCGCCGGGGAGGTGGTCCACCCCGCCGGCCGCTGGCGGGAGGGAGACAAGGTCTGCGCCCTCCTGGGCGGCGGCGGCTATGCCGAATTCGCTGTCTGCGATGCCCGCCACGCCCTGCCCATACCGGCCGGGCTTATCTTCACCGAGGCGGCCGGCCTGCCGGAAACGGTGTTCACAGTGTTTGCCAATCTCTTCGAGCACGGCGGCCTGAAGGCCGGCGAGACGGCGCTGATCCATGGGGCGACCTCCGGCATCGGCGTCACCGCCATCCAGATGGCGAAGGCGGCCGGCGCCCGCGTCATCGCCACCGCCCGCGGGGCCGACAAGGCCGCGAAGGCCCGTGAGCTCGGCGCGGACCTGGCGATCGACGCGACCGCAGAGGACTTCGAAGCCATGGTCGGCGCGGCCGGCGGGGCCGACGTGATTCTCGACATGGTCGCCGGGCCCTACTTCCCGAAAAACCTCGAAGTGCTGCGCACCGGCGGCCGGCTGGTCCACATCGCCACCCAGGGCGGCGGCGCGGTGGAGCTGCCCATCCTCAAGCTGATGGTGAAGCGCCTCGTCGTCACCGGCTCGACGCTGCGGCCGCGCGACGCCGACGAGAAGGCCCGCCTGGCCGGCGAGGTCGAGCGCGTGGTCTGGCCCTGGATCGCGGCCGGCAAGGTCAAGGCGATCATCGACCGTACCTTTCCCCTGAAGGAGGCCGCCGCCGCCCACGCCCGGCTGGAGAGCGGCGCCCATGTCGGCAAGGTGATCCTCGAGGTCTGACGATCCGCCCTTCCTGGCGTGCTAAGCTGCCCTGGCCGCGGCGAGTCGCGTGCCGCGGCCGGACAAAGGGGGAGACCGAACATGTCCAGGCTCGCACTTGCGTTCTTCACCGCCGCGGCGCTGTGCGCGCTGGCCGGCATGGTCTGGGGCATCCAGATGGGGATGAAAGAGAACTTCACGCTGGCGCCGGCCCACGCCCACCTCAATCTGGTCGGGTGGACGACGCTGGCCCTGATGGGCGCCTTCTACGCCCTGGCCGGCGAGCGCGCCCCCAAGCGCCTGGGCTGGATCAACTTCGCCCTGTCCGCCGCCGGCGTGGTGGTGATGATCCCGTCTCTGGTCCTCCTGCTCAGCTCCGGCGGCAAGGCCAATCCCGGCGTGATCGTCGGCTCCATGCTCGCCCTGGCCGGAATGATCGCCTTTGTTGGATCGGTGATCTCCGTCTGGCGCCGCCCCGCCCTCGCCTGACAGAAAATCCGCAGATGACGCAGATGGACGCAGATTGAGAAGGGCGCCGCTTCGCGGCCTCGCCGTCACAGGCGCCGGCGCAATGCACCGAAGGGGCCCTTCCCTATTATCTGCGCAAATCGGCGTCATCTGCGGATTCTCTGTGCGGGTGCAGCATTTCTGACTTGCGCGGGCCTGAGAATCCGGGCTTTTGGCGAGCGGGCCATGCCCTCCCAACGGGGCGCAGCCCATCTGCAAGGATGGGAGACAATGCTGTGAATACCCTCACCAAGCCGGCCATGCGGCCGGCGCGGCCAGAATTTTCGTCCGGCCCGTGCGCCAAGCGCCCCGGGTGGACTCCCGAAAACCTGAGGAGCGCGATCCTCGGCCGCTCGCACCGTTCGGCGGCCGGCAAGTCGCGCCTCAAGGCCGCGATCGACCAGACCCGCGCCTTGCTCAAGGTCCCCGCCGACTACCTCGTCGGCATCACGCCCGGCTCGGACACCGGGGCGGTGGAGATGGCCCTGTGGTCCCTCCTGGGGCCTCGCCCGGTCCAGGTCCTGGCCTTCGAATCCTTCGGCAAGGACTGGGTGACCGACGTCGTCAAGCAGCTGAAGCTCGACGCCGAGGTGCTGGACGCCCCCTACGGGGCCCTTCCTGATCTCCGCCGGGTGCGCGGCGAGGCCGACCTGGTGTTCACCTGGAACGGCACCACATCCGGCGTGAGAGTTCCCAACGCCGACTTCATCGCCGCCGACCGGACGGGCCTGACGATCTGCGACGCCACCAGCGCCTGCTTCGCCCAGGATCTCGACTGGACCAAGCTCGATGTGGCGACCTTCTCCTGGCAGAAGGCGCTGGGCGGGGAGGCGGCCCACGGCATGCTGATCCTCTCGCCGCGCGCCGTCGAGCGGCTGGAGAGCCACACGCCCGCTTGGCCGATGCCCAAGCTCTTCCGGATGACCAAGGCCGGCAAGCTCAACGGCGAAATCTTCGAGGGGGCGACGATCAACACCCCCTCGATGCTGTGCGTGGAGGACTTCCTCGACACCCTGCGCTGGGCGGCGGGGATCGGCGGGCTCGCCGAGCTGCGCCGGCGGGCCGACGGCAACCTGGCGGTCATCGAAGCCTGGGCGGCCAAGACGGCGTGGATCGATTTCCTGGCCGCCGATTCGGCCATCCGGTCCAACACCTCGGTGTGCCTCAAGGTGGTCCATCCGGGCGTGACGGCCCTGCCCGCGGAGGGCCAGGCGAGCTTCGCCAAGCGCCTCGCCTCCCTGCTCGAAAAGGAAGGGGTGGCGCTCGACATCGGCGGCTACCGCGACGCCCCGCCGGGCCTGCGCATCTGGTGCGGGGCGACGGTCGAGGCCGATGACCTCGAGGCCCTGACCCCGTGGCTCGACTGGGCCTTCGCCGAGGCCCTGGCCGAACTTACGCCGGCCTGAGGCTTTCCGCCTTCCGTCCATTTCGCCGGCGGCTCCGCGCGCCGGCTCTCGCAAGGATTTTCCCATGACCCCCCGTGTCCTGATCGCCGATTCCCTCAGCCCCGCCGCGGTGGAGATCTTCCGCCAGCGCGGCGTCGAAACCGACGTCAAGGTGGGGCTCTCGAAGGCAGAGCTGATCGAGATCATCGGCGACTACGACGGTCTCGCCGTCCGCTCGGCGACCAAGGCCGACAAGGAGGTGATCGGCGCCGCCAGGCGCCTGAAGGTCATCGGCCGGGCCGGGATCGGGGTCGACAACGTCGATATCCCCGTCGCCACGGCGGCCGGCATCGTGGTGATGAACACCCCCTTCGGCAACTCGATCACCACCGCCGAGCATGCCATCGCCATGATGTTCGCCCTGGCCCGCCAGCTCCCCGCCGCCGATGTTTCAACCCAGGCCGGCAAGTGGGAGAAGAACCGCTTCATGGGCGTCGAACTCTACGCCAAGACCCTGGGGATCATCGGGGCCGGCAACATCGGCTCCATCGTCGCCGACCGGGCCAACGGCCTGAAGATGAAGGTGATCGCCTACGATCCGTTCTTGAGCCCCGAGCGGGCGGTGGAGATCGGCGTGGAAAAGGTCGAGCTCGCCGAACTGCTGGCCCGCGCCGACATCATCAGCCTGCACACCCCGCTGACCGACAAGACCCGCAACATCCTCTCCGCCGAGGCTCTGGCGGCGACGAAGAAGGGGGTGCTGATCGTCAACTGCGCGCGCGGCGGCCTGGTCGACGAGAGCGCCCTGCGCGCGGGCTTGGACAGCGGCCACATCGGCGGTGCGGCCTTCGACGTCTTCGTCTCCGAGCCGGCCAAGGAGAACGTGCTCTTCGGCGCCCCAGGTTTCGTGGCGACCCCGCACCTGGGGGCCTCGACCGGCGAGGCGCAGGAGAACGTCGCCCTGCAGGTGGCCGAGCAGATGAGCGACTACCTGCTCACCGGGGCGGTGACCAATGCCTTGAACAGCCCCTCGATCACCGCCGACGAGGCCCCCAAGCTCAAGCCCTACGTGGCGCTTGCCGAGCGGCTGGGCGCCTTCGCCGGCCAGATGGTCGATGTCGGCTTGAAGGGCGTCGACATCGCCTTCGAGGGCGAGGTCGCGGATCTCAACGTGCGGCCCATGGCCCAGGCGGCGCTGGCCGGCGTCCTCAAGCCCATGCTGTCGGACATCAACATGGTCTCGGCCCCGGCGGTGGCGCGCGAGCGTGGGATCACCGTGTCGGAATCGCGCCAGGACACCTCGCCGATCTACGAGAACCTGATCCGCGTCACCGTGTCGACCGAGATGGGCCGCCGCTCTTTCGCCGGCACGGTGGTGGCCGGCGCCCCGCGTATCGTCGAGGTCAAGGGCATGGAGCTGGAAAGCGCGTTCGCCCCGGCCATGCTCTATGTGAACAATCTCGACCGCCCGGGCTTCATCGGGGCCCTGGGCGTCCTGCTGGGCGAAGCCGGCGTCAACATCGCCACCTTCAATCTGGGCCGTGTGGCGGCGGGCGACGACGCCATCGCCCTCGTCGGCGTCGACCAGACCCCCAGCGAAGCCCTGCTGGCCCGTATCAAAGGGCTGCCGCAGGTCAAGGAAGCCCGGGCGCTGAGGTTCTGATCGTGCCTTTTGGCCTCGAACCCATCACCCCGAAGACTCCGGGGTTCGGCGCGCTCAAAGTCGAGGCGGAGTCGAGCGGCTACCGTTTTCTCGGGCGCCTCGAGGCGGAATGGCGCGACGGATCGAACCGATTCGATCGGCCCGCCGAGGTCTTGTTGGGCGCCTTCGACGGAGATCGCCTTGTTGGCGTTTGCGGACTCAACCACGATCCCAACACCAGCGATCTGAGAATCGGCCGCCTGCGTCATCTCTATGTGCTCGAGAGCGACCGGCGAAAGGGCGCCGCGCGAACGCTCATCGAAGCGGGTCTGAGCCATTGCGCAGGTCGGTTCGATACCGTCCGTCTGCGAACAGACTCGGCCGCTGCCGCCAGATTGTATGAAGCCGTCGGATTCAGGTTGGTAAACGAGCCTACGGCCACCCGTTCATTGAGCCTAGGGCGCGCCGTCCGGCGCTGATCATCGACCCGGCGTATTGCCGCCGTTGAAGCGACCGAACTGACGGGCGGAGATGATGGCCATCAGGAGCCCGCCAAGGCCCAGCGCCGTGACGTCAATGGGGTTGCGCAGCTCGAAGTTCCCCACCCGACAAACGAGGAGATAGCCAACCGCGAGGTTGAAGACTCCCCACAGCACATTGACCGTCGAAGAGGAAAGCCCCTGTCCGGGTGGTTTGGCGAATGGGCTCTGAAATGGCTTGCCCATCATGCCGCTGACGAGGTGGGGAACGGCGTTGGCCAGGAATGCTCCGCCGAAGAACCAAGCCACCAGATCAAGCCAGGGCATGTCGTGCTCTCCTCGTTCGCGGGTGGTCTCCCGGCGGGTTCAGCCGTCGTAGAAGAAAATCGGGTGCAGGCCGATCAGGCGCTTTTCGCGCTCGCTCTGGGCCCGCTCGATGGCCTCGGGCGAGATCTGGTTGGACTCGATCGTGGGATAGTTGCGCTGGGCGATGTCGCGGCGGGCGTAGTGGCACTGCAGGAAGAAGCGGCCGTGCTCCGGCTGGGCGGGCGTGCCGCGGTGCCAGATGTCGGAGACGAAGAGGATGGCGTCGCCGGCCTTGGCGGGGAGCAACACCGGCCCCCGGCCCTCGAAGTCGAGGTCCATGTCCCGCTCATGGGCGTCGCGCGGCGGCAGGCGGCCGGAGCGGTGGGATCCGGGGATCACCGCCGTCGGGCCGGCTTCGAGCGGACAGTCGATCAGGAAGAGGTGCATGCCGATCGCGAAGACCGGATAGGGAATCTCGTCCGGCCAGGTCACATCGGCCGGGCGCGGGATGTGCGGACCGGCGTCCATGTGCCAGCGGCCGCCCTGGTGGCCGGCCGGGTTGCGCCAGGCGGTGTTGGCGATGATGTGGCAGTCTTCGCCGAGCAGCGGCTCGATGACGTCGAGGATGGCCCGCTCGCCGATCGCCTTCTGAGCGAGCGGCGAGCGGTTGAACATGGCGTAGCGCCACACCCCCTCGGCATCGCGCTCGCGGTCGGGGCCGCTGGCGGCATAGACGGCGGCGATCTCCTCGCGCAGAGCGTCGGTCGCCTCGGCGTCGAGCACGGCCGGCAGATGGGCGTAGCCCTCGCGCTCCAGCTGCGCCGAAGCCTCGGGCGCCGGCTCCTTGCGCAGGATGAGATTGCCGTGGCGGCGGGTGATCATGGGCGGGAGTATGGAGCTTCCGGGGACGCGATCAAGCGGCCCTCACCACTCCAGCATCCGCAGCCCGGGTATGTCGCGGAAATCGTCGCCGTTGCGGGTGACCAGCGTGGCGCGATGGACGATGGCCTGGGCGGCGATCATGCCGTCGAACACCTTGCGTCGTGAATAGCCGACCGTCTCCACGATCCATCGATAAACATCGGCGTCCGCCTCATCGAACGGCAGGACGCCCACCGTGTCGAACACAACGTCCAATCGCAGGCGCCGCGATGCGCTCTGGGACGGATCGCTGTAGACGCCCCCCTCGAGCTCGACCCGGCTCAGGATCGACAGGACGATGGGCGGCTCCAGCCCGGCCACGCGATCGGTGATGGCGGGATCACGATCGCGCAGGTGGATGGCGATGTTGGTGTCGAGAAGGTGCGGCACGCTCAGAGGCCGGGCCGCTCCGGCGCCTCGATCACGTCACGCTTCTGGACGCGGTCCGGCGCGGGCAGTTCATCGAGCCGCCGGATCATCTCGGCGATCGACTGCCGCTTGGGATAGACCGTCAACACGTCGCCGGAGCGGACGAGCGTCAGCTCCACCCCGTTTCCGAAGGCGACCTCGCGCGGCAGCCTGAGGGCTTCGCTATTGCCGCTGCGGAAGGTCCGACTGGTGACGATGGGCACGCCGCGCCTCCAAAGTTGATACGTGTATATACGGCCCATCGGCGAAGGCTTCAAGGGCGGCGCTGAACCGCGAGACGTGTCTGTCCAGCTCTCACCACGCGTCCACGAAGCGCCGCCGGGGCGCGTGGCGGGGCTTGCAGGCCTTCAGCCCGTCGACGATCCACCGGCGGGTGTCGGCCGGGTCGATGACGGCGTCGATCTCCAGGCTGGCGGCGACGTTGATCGCCTTGCCGCGCGAGTACAGGGCGCCCAGAAGCTTGTCGAACAGGGCCTGCTTGGCGGCGGGATCGGTCTCGGCCTCCAGCTCGCGGCGGTAGCCGAGGCGCACCGAGCCCTCCAGGCCCATTCCGCCGAACTCGCCGGTCGGCCAGGCGGCGCAGAACACCGGGGCCTGGGTCGAGCCGCCGGCCATCGCCTGGGCCCCCAGGCCATAGGCCTTGCGCAGCACCACGGCGAACATCGGCGTCCCCAGCCGGGCGGCGTTGATGAAGAGGCGCGAGGTCTTGCGCACGGCGGCCTGGGCTTCGCTATCGGGGCCGACCATGAAGCCTGGCGTATCGATGAGCGAAAGGACCGGCAGGTCGAAGGCGTCGCAGAGCTGGAAGAGGCGTGAGCCCTTGTCGGCCCCGTCGCAATCCACCGCCCCGCCGAGGTGGGCGGGGTCGTTGGCGATCAGGCCCATGGGCCGGCCCTCGACGCGGATGAAGCCGGTGATCACCCCGCGCGCGAAGGCCGGACGCAGTTCGAGGAACGAGCCGGCGTCCACCAGGGTCTCGATCACCGTGCGCACGTCGTAGACTCTGAGGCGGTTTTCCGGCACGGCGCGGCGCAGGTGGCGCTGGTCCGCGGCCGTCCACTCGGCGAACGGCCCCTGGAAATAGGCGAGGGTCTGCTTGGCCAGGCGGGTGGCGTCGGCCTCGTCGTCGGCCAGGATGTCGACAACCCCATTGGCGGTTTGGACGTCCATGGGCCCGATGTCTTCCGGGGCGAAAACGCCGAGACCTCCGCCCTCGATCATCGCCGGCCCGCCCATGCCGATGTTGCAATAGCGGGTGCAGATCAGGATCTCGCTGACCCCGGCGAAGGAAGCGTTGCCGGCGAAACAGCGCCCCGAGACCACGGCGATCTTGGGGACGATGCCGGCCAGCTGGGCGAAGGAGGCGAAGCTGGGCGTCGCCAGGCCCGAGGCGCCGATGCCGTCGGTGTCGCCCGGCCGCCCGCCGCCGCCCTCGGCGAACCACACCACCGGCAGTTCCTGAGCTTCGACGATCTCCAGCAGGCGATCGGTCTTGAGGTGGTTCATGTGGCCCTGGGTGCCGGCCAGGACCGTGAAATCGTAGGCCAGCGCCGCGCAGCGGGCCTTGTCGGCGTCGAAGAGCGCCCCGTTCACCCGCCCCACGCCGCACACCAGGCCATCGGCCGGGCTCATGGCCAGTAGCTCCGCTTCGGAGCGGCGGCGCCGCTGAGCGGCCAGGGCGAAGGCGCCGTACTCCAGGAAGCTGCCCGGATCGACGAGGTCTTCGATGTTCTCCCGCGCGGTGCGCTGGTGGCGGGCCCGGCGGCGGGCGACGGCCTCGGGGCGCGCCTCGTCGCGGGTCAGCCGCCAGCGCCCCTCCACCTCGGCGAGGTCCGGGCGGACGAGATCGAGATCGACCTCGCCGGCCTCGTCCGCCGCCTCGTGAGCCACCGCCTCGGGCGCGATGAAGACGATGGCTTGCCCCTTGGCGAGCACCTCGCCCTTGGCCGCGGCGATGGCGGCGACGCGGCCTGCCAAGGGCGCGGCGACGACGTGCTCCATCTTCATAGCCTCGAGGATGGCGATGGCCTGGCCCTGGCGGACGAGATCGCCCTCGGCGACCTCGATCGAGCCGACCGTCGCCTGCAGGCCGGCGACGACGGCCTCGGTCCCCGGCGGGGCCGTGGGCGCCGGGGCGGCGGGCGGCGAGGCGGGGGCGCCCTCGGACGGCGAGGCCCGAGGCTGAAGCGGGGCGGCAGCGGCGACGAGCTCGGCGGCGTGGGTGTCGATGAACCGGGTGGTCGTCTCGCCGGCCGAGGTCTCGGGCCGCTCCAGAATGGCGCGCAGCAGGGCGAGATTGGTCTCCACGCCGGCCAGGCGGAACTCGGCCAGGGCGCGGTCCGTGCGCAGGATCGCCTGGGCCAGCGACGGACCGCGGCCGATCACCTTGGCGAGCAGGGAATCGTAGTTCGGGCTGGTCACGTAGCCGGCATGGCCATAGCCGTCGACCCGCACCCCCGGCCCCGATGGCGGCTCGTAGGCCGTGAGGCGACCGCCGCTGGGGATCACCTCGCCCTCGGCGGTCAGGGTCTCCAGATTGACCCGCGCCTGGACCGCGGAGCCGCGCGGCGGCGGGGTCGCGGTCAGGCCGATATCCTTCAGGGTCTCGCCGGCGGCGAGGCGGATCTGGGTCTGGACGAGGTCGAGCCCGGTGACTTCCTCGGTGATGGTGTGCTCGACCTGCAGGCGGGCGTTGGCCTCGATGAAGGCGAAATCGCCGCTCTCGGCGTCGAGCAGGAACTCGATGGTCCCCAGGGTGCGGTAGCGCACGGCGGCGGCGACGCTGACCGCGGCATCGAACAGGCGCTCGCGCAGGTCGTCGGAGAGGTTCGGGGCCGGGGCGATCTCGACGATCTTCTGGTGGCGGCGTTGCAGGGAGCAGTCGCGCTCGCCGATCGCCAGGACCCCGGTGCGGTCGCCGGCCACCTGGACCTCGATGTGGCGGGCCCGCTCGATGAGGCGCTCGGCGTAGAGGCCGGCCTGGCCGAAGGCGGCCTGGGCCTCGCGGCCGGCGGCGGCGTGGGCCTCGGCGATCTCGCCGGCCTCGCGCACCACCCGCATCCCCCGCCCGCCGCCGCCGGCCATGGCCTTGATGATCATCGCCGCGCCGGGCGGCAGAGTGGCGAAGAAGGCTTCGATTTCGGCGACGCCGGCCGGCCCGGCGATCCCCTCGATCACCGGCACATCCTGTTTGGCGGCGAGGGCGCGGGCCCGGGACTTGTCGCCGAGGGCGTCGAGGGCTTCCGGCGAGGGGCCGATGAAGGTCAGGCCGGCGGCATGGCAGGCGCGGGCGAAGGCGGCGCTCTCGGACAGGAAGCCGTAGCCTGGATGGACCGCGTCGCAGCCGCCGCCGCGGGCCACCGCGACGAGCGCCTCGATGTCGAGATAGGCCCGGGCCCCGGCGGCGGCCAGCGGGCGGGCGCGGTCGGCGGCGAGGACGTGGCTGGAGGCGGCGTCGTCCTCGGCGAAGACGGCGGTGGTGGCGATCCCCAGCTCGGCGGCGGCCCGGGCGATGCGGATGGCGATCTCGCCTCGGTTGGCGATCAGGATGTGGCTGATGGGCATGGGCCGTTCTTAAAGCACGGCTTTGAGCGGCCGCCACCCCCGCCTTGACTCTCGGATGATGAGGATTAGAACAAAAAGAGAACAAAAGGGTTACCCTGAGGATGTCGCGTGAGGCGCGTTTATTGGCGGTGCGGCGGCGGATCGCCGCCCTGGAGGCAGGCGCGGCGGCCGGCGTGGCGCCGTTCGGCGACGCCCGCGTCGACGCCTGCCTCCCCGGCGGCGGCCTGCCGCTCGGCCGCTGGCACGAGGCGGCCGGCGAGGGGATGGAGCTGGAGACCGCGGCGGCGGCCGCCGCCTTCATCGCCGCCCTGGCCGCGCCGCTGGCCGAACGCGGGGCGGTGGTGTGGGTGATGCGTCGCCAGGACCTCTACGCCCCCGGCCTCGCCGCCCTCGGCTTCCCCGCCGAGCGCCTGATCCAGGTCTGCGCGCGGGACGAGGCGCAGGCCCTGGGAGCCTTGGAGGACGCCCTGGGCGCGGAGGGGATCGCCGCCGCCATCGGCGAGGTGGAAAGCCCTAGCCTGCTGGCGGGGCGGCGCCTGCAGCTGGCCTGCGAGCGCCACGGCGCCACGGGCTTCGTCATCCGTCGCCGCCTGTTCGGCGGGCGGGCGAGCGAGGCCGGCTCGGCGGCCGCCACCCGCTGGATCATCGCCGCCGCCCCCAGCGCCCCGGAAGCCGGCGAGCCGGGCCTGGGCGCGCCACGCTGGCGGGTGGCGCTGGAGCGCTGCCGGGGCGGACGGCCGGGGGCTTGGATCATGGAGAAAAGCGATGACGCGTCATCTTTGCGTGTGGTCGCCGAGTTGGGCGATCGACAACTGGATCCGGCGCCATCCGAGCGCCTGGCGGGGTGAGGCCTTCGCCCTGGTCGCCGCCGAGCGCGGCGTGCGCCGTCTGGCGGCGGTGGACGCCGGAGCCGCCGGCCTGGGACTCTTCGCCGGCCAGAAGGCGACGGACGCCGCCGCCCTGGCGCCTCGACTGGTCATCGCCGAGGCCGAGCCGGCCGCCGACGCGGCGGCGCTCACCGCCCTGGCCGACTGGTGCGCCAGGTTCTCTCCGGCCGTGGCCACGGATCCGCCCGACGGCCTGATCCTCGATATCACCGGCGTCGCCCACCTGTGGGGAGGCGAAGGGACGATGGTCGACGACCTCGTGACCCGCCTGGCCGGGAGCGGTCTTGCCGCCCGCGCCGCCATCGCCGACAGCCCCGGCGCCGCCTGGGCCCTGGCCCATTTCAGTCCCGATCGGAGCCTTGCGGCCCCCGGCGGGTCGGCGGCGGCCCTGGCCCCCCTGCCGGTCGCCGCCCTGCGCCTCACCGGCGCCGACGCCGCCCAGCTGACCCGCCTGGGACTGACCAACATAGCCGCCTTGGCCGCCCTGCCGCGCCGCCAGGTGGGCCCCCGGTTCGGGGCGCAGGTGGTCCGCCGGCTGGACCAGGCCCTGGGAACGGCGGGCGAGGCCCTGACTTTTCGCCGTCCGCCCAGCCCGTGGTTCGCCCGGGCGGCCTTCGTCGAGCCGATCAGCACGCCTGAGGACCTGGCCCGGGCCAGCGGCGATATCGTCCAGGTCCTCGCCGCGCGGCTGGAGGTGGCGGGGCGGGGAGGGCGACGCTTCGACCTGGCCTTCCATGGCCTCGATGGCGCGGCGCGGCGCCTGACCATCGGCCTTGCTTTGCCTGGGCGCGATTCCGGCGCCATCGCCCGCCTGTTCGCGCCCCTCATAGAAACCGTCGATCCCGGTTTCGGCATCGAGGTCGTCACCCTGGCGGCGCGGGACGTCGAAGCCCTGGCCCCCCGGCAAGCGGAATTCCCAGCGGGCGGCAAGAGAGCCGACAGCGAAGACATCGCCCCCCTGATCGACCGCCTGGCCAATCGTCTGGGGGCGGCGGCGGTGTGGCGGGCGGGGGCCTTTCCCAGCCATGCGCCGGAGCGGGCGGTGAAGCGCCGCCCGCCTCTGGCTCCCGCCAAGGCGGAAGAGGCAGGCTGGCGCCTCGAACGGCCGCGACCCCTGCGCCTCTTTCGCCGGCCCGAACCCATCGAGGTGATGGCCCTGGTCCCCGACGATCCGCCGGTGTTCTTCCGCTGGCGCGGCCTGGCCCATCGGGTGCGCCGGGCCGAGGGTCCCGAACGTCTGGCCCGGGAATGGTGGCGCCGCCCCTTCGATGACGCCGATCCGGACAAGGCCCGCGACTACTACCGCGTCGAAGACGAGGCCGGGGCCCGCTTCTGGCTGTTCCGCGACGGCCTCTATGACCCCCAGACGCCGCCCAAATGGTGGCTCCACGGCCTGTTCGGCTGATCCGAAGAGGAATCCGCGGATGACGCAGATGGACGCAGATAAGAGGGATGAGCGGACCTACGCCATCATTGGCGCGGCGATGGAAGTTCACGGCATATTGGGGGCGGGGTTTCTGGAAGGCGTCTATCGCGATGCTTCGCGCCTCGAGCATCGGCGGTTCGTGCTTTCCCGGCCTCATCTGCGTCCATCTGCGGCCATCTGCGGATAAATCCCGATGGCCTACGCCGAGCTTCAGGCGAGCACCAATTTCAGCTTCCTCACCGGGGCCTCGCATCCGGGCGAGATGGTGCTGGCGGCCAAGGCCCTGGGGATGGCGGCGATCGGGGTGGCCGACCGCAACACCCTGGCCGGGGTGGTGCGGGCCTGGGCCAAGGGGCGGGAGATCGGCCTCAAGGTCCTGGCCGGCGCGCGTCTCGACTTCGCCGACGCCACGCCCAGCGTCCTCTGCTACCCGACCGACCGCGAGGCCTGGGGTCGGCTGACCCGGCTTCTGACGCTTGGCCAGCGGCGGGCGGCGAAGGGCGAATGTCATCTGGCCGGCCCCGACCTGCTGGCCCACGGCGAGGGCCAGCTGATCTTGGTGGTTCCCCCCGTCCGCCTGGACGAGGCCTTCGCGGCCGAGCTGGAGGGCCTCGCCCGCGCCTTTCCCGGCCGCGCCTGGCTGATCGCCTCACGGGCCTACGGGGCGCGTGATGTCAGGCGCGTGCATGATCTCGACCGCCTGGCGCGACGCTGCGGCGCGCCCCTGGTGGCCACCAACGACGCCCTTTATCACGGCCCCGAACGGCGGGCGCTGCAGGACATCCTCACCTGCGTGCGCGAGAAATGCGCCATCGCCGACGCCGGCCTCGCTCTCGAGGCCAACGCCGAGCGGCGCCTGAAATCCCCCGCCGAGATGGTCCGTCTGTTCGCCCGCTGGCCCGAGGCCGTGGCCCGCGGCGTCGAGATCGCCGATCGCGTCCGCTTCGACCTCGGTGAGCTGAAATACGAATATCCCGACGAGCCCGTGCCCCCCGGCAAGACCGCCATGGGCCATCTGGCCGACCTCGCCTGGGCCGGCGCGGCCTGGCGCTATCCGGACGGGATTCCGGACAAGGTGAGGCGGCTGCTGACCCATGAACTGGCCCTGATCGAGGAGCTCGCCTACCCCAACTACTTCCTGACCGTGCACGACATCGTCCG
>DASZKO010000225.1:0-20633 GCA_035605655.1 Caulobacteraceae bacterium
CCGGGTGATCAGCGCCAGCCATGCGTTCATGGCCACGGTGGATGCCGGCTTCAAGGCCTTCGCCACCGAGGCGGGGGCCCCGCCGATCCTCGCAGGCGCGGCGGCGGGCGCGGCCTATCACTTCATGGGCGACGAGCACGGGTGCGTCGTCCCCCCGACCGGCGCGGCGCCGCCAAAGCTGGGCGAGACCGTCACCTTCGCCGCGCCGCATTGCGACCCGACGGTCAATCTCTACGGCGTTTACCACGCGGTGCGCGGCGACACCCTGGCAGCCATCTGGCCGATTGAGGCGCGGGGCGCCTCGGCGTGAGACGCTTTCCGAACGGGGCGTAAGGCGATTAAGGTCGCTGGCGAAGGAGCCGAGCATGAAAGTCGACGAAGCCGCACTCGACGCCGCCATCGCCGAGGCCCACCTGCCGGCCCTGCTGATGTCGCTGATCCATCTGACCGGCGATGTCTCCCTCCTCACACCGGAGCGGCGGCCGACCTATGTCCTCCTCGCCGACGGCAAGCTCGGCGGCTACAGCCCCGAGGTCCAGGCCGACATCCGGGCGCGCGCCAGAGCGGCGATCAAGGCCCACCTGGAGGGCGCGCCGATGCCCCCGGCGCCCTCGGAGGAAACCGTGCGGCGTATGCTCGACTGGATCGCCGGGACCGACGTCCCCGAGCACTATGCGCCCTTCCTGATCGACGAACTGGCCCTGGAGGGGGTCACCACCAAGACCCCCGACTGGTCGGCGCCCAAGCTCGCCGGGGCTGCGAAGAACCTGAAGGTTGTGGTCATCGGGGCCGGGATGTCGGGCCTTCTGACCGGCATCCGCCTCAAGCAGGCGGGCATCCCCTTCACCATCGTCGAGAAAAATCCCGACGTGGGCGGAACCTGGTTCGAGAACTCCTATCCGGGCTGCCGCGTCGACAATCCGAACCACATGTATTCCTATTCCTTCGAGCCGAACCACGACTTCCCGCAGTACTATTCCACCCAGCCGGTGTTGCTCGACTACTTCCGCCGGGTAGCCGACAAGCACGATCTGCGCCGCCATATCCGCTTCGAAACCACCGTCGAGCAGGCTGTGTGGGATGAGTCGCGGGCGATCTGGCGGGTCGGGGTCCGCGGCAAGTTCGGGTCGGCCGAGGAACTGCAGGCCAAGGTCCTCATCACCGCCGTGGGCCAGCTCAACCGGCCGCGCCTGCCCGACATCAAGGGTGCGACGATGTTCACGGGCCCCTGCTTCCATTCGGCCGGCTGGCGCCACGACGTCGATCTCACCGGCAAGCGGGTGGCGGTCATCGGGACCGGGGCCAGCGCCTTCCAGTTCGTGCCCGAGATCGCCCCCAAGGTGGCGCACCTGGAGATCTTCCAGCGCACCCCGCCCTGGCCCCTGCCGGGGCCGACCTATCACGACGACGTGCCGGAGGGGAAAAAGTGGCTCCTCGAGCACGTTCCTTTCTATGACAAGTGGTACCGCTTCTGGCTGTTCTGGATGCTGACCGACGGCTTCTACGCCGCCGTCCAGGCCGACCCCGATTGGAAAGGCGGCCCCGGGGCGGTGAGCGAGGCCAACGACGCTATGCGGGCGCTCGTCACCGAGGCGCTGCACGCCCAGGTTCCCGACCGTCCCGATCTCAGGGAAAAGGTCACCCCCCTCTATCCGCTCGGCGGCAAGCGGGCGCTCGTCGACAACGGCGTGTGGGTCGGGGCCCTCAAGCGCGACAATGTCGATCTCGTCACTGAGCCGATCGAGAAGATCACCAACACCGCCGTGGTCACCACCGATGGCAAGGTCCATGAGGCCGACGTGCTGATCTTCGGCACCGGCTTCCACGCCAGCCGCTTTCTGTGGCCGATGAGGATCATTGGTCGCGGCGGGGTCGATCTCAACGAGGCGTGGAACGGCGACGCTCGCGCCTATCTGGGCATGACGGCGCCCGGGTTTCCGAACCTCTTTATGATCTACGGGCCCAACACCAATATCGTGGTCAACGGCTCGATCATCTTCTTCTCGGAGTGTTCGGTTCGCTACATCGTCGGCGCCCTGAAGCTCATGGCCGAGACCGGCGCTGCGACGCTGGAGGTCAAGCGTGAGGTTCACGACGCCTTCAACGTCAAGGTCGACAGGGCCAACAACCTGATGGCCTGGGGCGCCCCGCAAGTGACCAGCTGGTACAAGAACGCCACGGGCCGGGTCTCTCAGAACTGGCCCTTCCCGCTGGTCGACTACTGGAACGCCACGGTCGCCCCCAATCCAGAGGATTTCGTGCTCGAGACGCGGGTGAAGGCGGACGCCTGACGATCGGAAAAGGGGGGCTGGAATTTGTTCTCGGATAAGTTTCAAACCGAACGGCCGTTGGCTGTTCTCGAGATTGGACAGGTCCTCGGCGGCGCCTTCGCGGCCATCGGTCGCAACTGGTTGTCGTTCCTGATCCTGACCGTGGCGCTTTACGTCATCCCGCTGGCGGCGACGACTGCCGTGACCCAAGGACTTGGCCGTCCGGACTATTCTTCCCTGGAGCGCGGATTGGCGACTTGGGAACGGACCAGTCTGGTTTCATTGCCATTCTACTATTTTTTCGAGCCGCTGTACGTGGCCCTCATCGCCTGGATCGTCTGGGCCGACGCCAGCAAGGGGCGATCGGATCTACTTGGCGCTCTGCGCGGGGTGGCGCCGCGGTTACCGTGGGTCCTTTTGACGGCTCTCTTAAAGGATCTTATCGGCGGGATCGGCCTCCTTCTTTTCATCGTTCCCGGCGTGATCGCGATCTTGGCGCTCTATGTCGCGATCCCCGCGTGCGCCGTCGAGGGCGTCAGCGCGCCGGCCGCGATTAGGCGAAGCCTCGAACTCACGCGCGGTCAGAGATGGCGGCTGCTCGGGTTGCTGGTCGTCGTCATGCTGATGTCGATCGTCTTAAACATCTTTATCGGCCTTATCAGCATGATGGCCGGTTTCAGCTTCGCCGGAGCCGCCGGTCTAGTTGGAATTGCGCTCAGGAGCGGAGGGACTGGGATCGTAGGAACCATCAGCACCGCGGTCGTGGCATGCGCCTACTTGGAGCTGCGCGGCGCCAAGGAAGGCGTAAGCGCGGGCGAAGTCGCCGCGGTGTTCGCCTAGGCCTTGTCGAACTTGTCGCGGCGCCGATGGCCGAAGAGCAGGCGCTGCTCGAGCCGGCCGCGCAGGGCCCCGTAGTAGGCGGTGAGGAAGGCGGCGTCGGTCTCGTGCTCGGCGCGATACCAGCCGATCTTGCCCCGGATGCGCTCGGCTACCGCGGCCATGGTGCGCGCGTCGGCGGCGCGCAGAACTCCTTCGAGCACCTGCAGCTCCTTCACGCCATAGGCGGCGAGATGCTGCCGAGAAAAGGAGAAGGCGCCGTCCTGCCGCTCCGCAAGGTCGATGCGCAGGGATCGACGCGGCGCCTTGACGACCCAGGTGCCGGCCACGAAATCTCCCACCCTCAGACGGTCGCGGTTGAAGAGCGGGAAAAACAGCAAGCCGCCGGTCCACAGGCAGCCGAGCAGCACAAGCCACGCGTCGACTGGGTCGCCGGCGGCGTTGCCGGCCAGGACGAACACCGCCGGCAGGAAGATCTCGATCTCGCGCATGGCGTTGCGCACGAACACCGCCTCGCCGGTCAGGCGGCCGCCATCGCGCGCCGCCACCCTTAGGCCGAGGGCCCGCTTGCCTGGCGTCGCCGCCCGGGCGGTGAGTTCGAAGAGAATGAAGTAGCCGTTGCGCAGGATGAAGAAGCCGAGCAGCCAGACGATACCCCACGGCTCGGCGTTCTCGAGTCCCACCGAGGCGGCGAGCACCCCGATGACAAGGGTGAGGACCACCAGGCTCGCGGCCATGATCGCCGCGTCGATCAGGAAGGCGGCGGCCCGCTCGCCGCCGGAGCCCAGCGTCAGGCGCAGGTCGATTCCCTCAGGGGTGATGAACCGCCGCACGAACGGCTCGGCCGGTACGGCGGCCGTGGTCGGGACCACCGTCATTTCTCCTCGCGGGGCAGGTAGAAATAGGCCAGCCAAAGGCCGAGCATCGCCGCGCCGATGGCGTAGCGGGCCCAGTCCAGACGAATGGTCTGGCGGCCGACGCCCTCGAGCACGCCGGCGGCGATGAGCATGATCACCACTCCGGCCATGGCCGCTCCGGCGATGCGCGCCGCCGCCGAGGCGGCCTCCAGGCGCGAGCGGGGACCCGGGAAGATGACCGCCCAGCCGATCCTGAATCCGGCCGCCGCGGCCAGCACGGTGGCGAACAGCTCCGTGGTCCCGTGGATGGCCAGCCAGCCGCCGATTGGTCCGCCCAGGCCCCGCGAGCCATAGAGGGCCAGCAGGGCGCCTAGCGTCAGGCCGTTGTCCGCCACCAGGAGCACGGTCGGAACGCAGAAGGCGAAACCGAGGGCGAAGGCGAGGATCGAGACCCCGGCGTTATGAGTGAACAGGAAGGTGGCGAAGAAGGAGAGGCCGGCTCCCTTCGGCTGCTTGTAGAGCACCTCCCTGAGGAAGGCGGTTGTGGCGGTGGGGTCCCGACCCTCGGCAAGGGCGCCGGGCAGGATCGAGCCGTACCAATCCGGATTGCTCCACACCAGGGCGAAGCCGGCGAGGGTGGCGAGCGCGAGGATCGCGGTCGCGGCCAGCGTTTCGCGCCACAAGGCCCGCACCGCCGTCGGCCAGCCAATACGGAAGAATCTGGCCAGACTTTCGGCCACGTTCGTCCGGGCTCCATAGACGAAGAAATAGGCCCGGGTTGCCAGGGCCTCGAGGTAGGCGACGAGGCTGGCGTCGAGCGAGGTGGCGCGGGCCACCGACAGAGCTGAGATGGTCGCCCGGTAGAGGACCGGGATTTCCATCAGTTCGCCGGCGGCAAGGCGGGTCGCCCGACCGCCCTCGGCCTTGGCCAGCAGGCCCTCGAGACGTTTCCAGTCGGCCTCGCGCTCGGCGCGGAAGCGCTGGCTCTTGAGGCCGCTCACCAGAGGTCTCTGCGCTTGAGGTCGAGATAGGCTGAAATGAGAGCCGGCCCAAGGCGTCCGGCGCGGGTCTCGAGGATATGGACGCCCAACCGCCGCAGGCGCTCGATCACGACCTCGCGGTCGCGCAGCAGGGCGGCGGCGGTTACCGCCGCGGTGACGTCCTCGGCCGTGCGCGGCGCCCGATCGACCATGGCCTCCAGCTCCTCGTCGGCGAAGACCACGAACAACGCCAGGTGGCGGCGGACGAGGCGGGTGACATTTTCGATCATCAATTCGGCGGTGGTGGAATCGGCGAAGTCGGTGAACACCACCACCAGGGATCGGCGCTGCAGGGCGGCGCCCAGCTGGGTCAGGCCGAGGGTGTAGTTGGTCTCCTCCGCCCCATAGTCCAGGGCCGCCGAAAGGCGTCTCAGGCGCTCGAAGGCCAGGGTCCCGGCGAGCAGGCCGGTGAAGAGACGGGGGCGCGAATCGAAGCCGAAGATCGCCGCCCGATCGCCGAGCTTGAGGCTGACGAAGGCGGTGAGCAGGGCGGCGTTGAGAGCCAGATCGAGGCGCGGGGCGCCGTCCACGGGCTCGCACATCGCGCGGCCGCAATCGATGGCGAAGACGACCGGATGGTTGCGCTCGGCGCGGAACTCCTTGCCGAGCAGGCGGGTGTGGCGGGCGGACTGCTTCCAATCGATGGTCCGCATATCCATCGGCCCGATCAGTTCCTTCAGGGCATGGAAATCGGCTCCCTCGCCGGTGTCGAGCTGGGTCTTGAGGCCGGCCAGGGCCTGGCGAGAGAAAAGCCGCACTGCCTCGGCCTTGACCGCTTCGATGTTGGGAACCACGGCGATGGTCCGCCGCACGGGCGCGCGGATCTGCTTCCACACCAGGCCCAGCGGCCCGGTCCAACGCAGCCACAGGTTGGCGACCTCCCCTTCGCCGCGCCGCACCGGCGTGAGGGCGATGCGCGCCGGGCCAGCCGCGGGAATCAGGCCCAGGCGATCTGGATGGGCGACGAGCCGCTCATTGGTCTGCACCGCCAGGCGAGCGTTCGGCGGCGCGGCGCCTGCGAAGCGGGCGGCCACCACGGCCTCCCCACGGCCGGCCATGCCCAGGATGCGGGGGGTCGCCAGCTCGAGGCTCGCCTCACTACGGGCGGGGCCGACGAGCGCGTCGACGAGGACAAGGCCAAGAATGAGGGCCACCCAACCGCCCGCCATGGCCCAAAACTGCGGCGCGATCAGGCCGGCCAGCAGGGCCGGCGGCGCCCCGGCCGCCGCCAGGACGATCGAACGGCGGGTGGGATAGATCACCGCTCGCTCACCTGGGCGCCTCGATGCGCTCGATGATGGCCAGGAGGGCCTCGTCAACCCCGCGGCCCTCGATCTCGGCGGCCGGCGACAGGATCACCCGGTGTCGGAACGCCGGCAGGGCCAGGGCCTTGACGTCGTCGGGAATGGCGTAGTCGCGGCCCTCCACGGCGGCCCGGGCCCGCGCGGCCAGGGCCAGCATGGCCCCGGCTCGCGGACTGGCCCCCGTCTCCAGCTCAGCGGTCTCGCGGGTGGCGCGGACAAGGTCGGTGACGTAGTCGACCACGCTCTCGGCGAGACGAACTTCGGCCACGGCGGCGACCGCGGCGGCGATCTCCTCGCGGGTGGCCACTACGCTCACGCCCAAGTCGGCCGGGGCGGGAAGACCGTGGCGGGCTCCGTGTTCGGCGACGATCCGCCGCTCCTCCTCCACGGATGGGTATTTCAGGGTCTGCTTGAACAGGAAGCGGTCGAGCTGGGCCTCGGGGAGGGGATAGACGCCCTGTTGTTCGATGGGGTTCTGGGTGGCGACGACGGTGAACCGGTCACTCAAGGGGTGGGGCTTGCCGTCGATGGTCACCACCCGCTCCTGCATGGCTTCCAGGAGGGCGGCCTGGGTTTTGGGCGGGGTCCTGTTGATCTCGTCGGCGAGGAGGAGTTCGCAGAAGATCGGGCCCTTGGTGAGGGTGAAGGCGCTCGACTGGAAGTTGAAGAGGTTGGCGCCGATGATATCGCCGGGCATCAGGTCGGGGGTGAACTGGATGCGCCCGTACTGAAGGTCCAGGCAGCGGGCGAGGCATTGGGCGAGCAGGGTCTTGGCGGTGCCGGGCGGGCCCTCGAGTAGCACGTGGCCGCCGGCCAAAAGCGCGGTGAGCATCAGATCTACGGTGTCGGCTTGACCGACCACCGCCTTGGCGATTTCGCCCCTGAGGCGATCAGCCAGGTTTTTCACTTGGTCAGCCTTCACCGGTGATCTCCGTTCGCCATTGATGCAGTCGTGCAGCCACGGCGATCAGCCGGGCCCGGTCAGGCGCCGCGCGCGCCAGCAAGCTCAGGGAGCCCAGGGTGTCGGCGAGGCCGCGGCGCGCTCCCACCCGGTCGAGGAATGCGCTCAGGGCCTCGGGCGGCAGGCCGCGCGGCGCCCCCACCGCCTTGGCGGCAAGATCGCGGGTCAGATCGGCGTAGGGCGCCCCCATGGCGGTCTCCCGCCCCGCCAGGCGAACGAGGGCGGCGGTGTTGTCGGCCAAGGCCTGCTTGCCCAGCGCCACCGCCCGCCCGTCTCGCCGCACTGGCCCGAAGCGAAAGAAGGCCTGGAAACCGGCCAGGGCGGCGGCGGTCGCCAGACACAATGTGACGGCCAGGAAGGGCGGATCGAACATCAGGTTGAGGGCGCTACGCTCGGCGCCGAGGCCATTGAGCGTCACATCGAATATCACCGGCCCTCCGGCGGTCCGCAGGGTTTCGACGATCGCCACGGCGGCGGTGAAATTGCTGAAGTCCTTCAGGGCCTGGTTGTTGAGCAGGTCGGGATCGGACAGCAGAAAGTCATTTCCGCTTTGGGCCATCACGACGCCGCCGCGCTCATCGACGAGAACCGGCGCCCAGGCCTTCCAGCCCTCCATGTCGATGGTCTGGAGCGAATCGACCGGTCCCAGGACAAATCTCTGGCCCCGCGCGAACGGGCCGCCGCGCCCGACCAGCACCGGTCGGGTGACGCCCTTACGCCGGGCCGGATTCGCCCGAACGATCAGCGAGTCCTTTCCGAAGGCGTGGGCGTCGGCAAGGACGCCCGCCGACACCCAGCCCCGATGCTTCTTGTCCGGCGCCGCCAGCCATTTGGGCACGACTTTCAGCACTCGCCCGTCGAAATTGAGGTTGTCGACGTCGTCGTCCCTGGCCGTTGGGGGCGGGGTCTCGATAAGGAGGCCGGCTCTGCGGCCGTCCGGCAGGCGATGGCGGCTGATGAGCACCGGCGCTCCGGCGTCCCTGAGCGCTTCCGCCAGGCCCGCGAAGCCCACCGCCGAGCGGGAAAGGGCGTGGCCCCCGCCGTTGTCGCCGCTCTTGAGCTGCGATCCGTAGGCGAAGAGAACCAGCAGGGCGCAGAAGGCGAAGACTCCGACCAACGCCATCAGGACCGCGGTCAGGGGGGTGAAGAGTGGCGCCTCGCCGCCGGCGGTCTCGCTCACGCCCATGCCCTCGGGAAAGCGAAGGCTTCATAGGCCGCTCGGCAGCGGGCGTAGGCCTCGCCGTCCAGGTTGCGGCCGCCGAAAAGGCTCGTCTCGACCACTGCGGCGATGGCCCCGAACGCCCCGCGAGCGGGCTCGGGCACCTCGCTCAAGCCGGCGATGTCCCGCGCCGTCAAGGCTGGTTTGACGAGGCGCGGGCGGCGATCCTCGATGTCATCGACGCCGCGCAGGAGCAGCAGGTGGGCGGCTTCGTCGTAACGTCCGGCGGCGGCTAGGCGGTCGGCGTCCTCGAGGAGGGCCCGGGCCTTCAAAACCTCGGGCCGCCAGTCGGCTGGCGAGGGCCGGGTCCTGACCCGGCGGCGAAGCCTCGGCCCCCGTGCGCCCATCAATTCGCGGACGATCAGGAACACCACCGCCGCCACCGCCACGCCGACACCGATCCAGAACAGGTCGATGGCGACCGGGGCGACCGCCTTGGCCACACCGCCGATCCAGTCGAGAATCGCCTTGAGCCACGGCGGCGCCCGAAAGTCCGGCGGCCTTGGGATCGGGGTGAAGGAGAACTGCAGGGTGGGATCGGCCAGCAGACGCGCGTGGGCGGCCATGAGGGCCTTCGTCCCCGGCACGGCGCTGACGCCGCTCGCCCCCCCGTCGGTCGTCAACCCGCAGCTCCGTCAAATCGCCCGCTGGCCGGACCCTAGCAGACCGGATCGCGGATGGGCGATCGATGTGGCGCTCAAATGGAGCTGGCTGTCAGGCGCCGGGCACCGACTGCGCCACCCGCGGATGACTCTGCCCCGCGTCGCCGGCCACATAGGCGCCGGCGCAGGCGCTCAAGACCGCCAGGGCCAGGCCGAACAGGGTCGCGCGCACAGCTTTCATGGTCTCCCCCCGGAAAAACGCCTGCGAGCATTGCAGGATTGGGCCGCGCCGTCAAAAGCGCGGGGTTGCGTCGGACTTGGCGAACAGCGTAGTCGCCGCCCATGCGGTCCGAAACGCCCTCTCTCCAGCGCCTCATCGGCGAGCGCCGGCCGGGCCGCGGCATGGACCAGGCGTTCTATGTGCGCGGCGATCTCTTCGAGCGCGACATGGACCTCCTCCTTTCCGGCTGGACGTGCCTGGGCCACGAAAGTGAGATCGCCGCGCCGGGCGACTGGATCACCGCCGGCTTCGGGGCCGAGTCGGCGATCATCGTGCGCGGCCAGGACGGCGTGGCCAGGGCTCTCGCCAATGTTTGCCGCCATCGCGGCTCGCGGATCTGTGTCGAGGCGGCCGGCTCGGCGGTGATGCTGGCCTGTCCCTACCACGGCTGGACCTATCACCTCGACGGGCGCCTGCGCGCCGCCCGCGAGATGCCGAAGGGGTTCGACGCCGGCGAGCATGGCCTCCGGCCCTTGCCCCTGACGATCATAGGCGGACTGATGTTCGTCAGCTTTGGCGACAGCCCGCCGTCTCTGGCCGACGCCGCCCCGCCGCTGGCCGCCATGACCGAAGCCTACGGGTGGGGACGAGCCAAGATCGCCGCGCGGCGATCCTATTCGGTCGCCGCCAACTGGAAGCTGGTGCTGGAGAACTATCACGAGTGCTACCACTGTGGTCCGGCCCATCCGGAGTTCTCGGTGCTGCACGCGCTGGCCCGGCCAACGGCCCGCAAGCTGCGCACCGCCGAGGAGTCGAACGAAACCGGCGGCGTGCCTGATTTCGAGGCCTGGGGCCCCGTTTCCGACGGCCGCGAAATCGCCCGGGTCATGCGCTCCCACCTCGTCGAGGGGGCGTTGACCGGCAGCCGGGACGGCCAGCTCGTGGCCCCGCCGATGGGTCCGGTCGACGGGGCCTGCGTCTTTGCCGAAGTCGGCTATCTCTCAGCCTTTCTGGCCTATGCCGATCACGGCGTCGTCTATCGCTTCATCCCGCAGGGCGTGCTGACCACCGAGATGGAGGTGATCTGGCTGGTCGATGGCGCGGCGCGGGAGGGTTACGATTACGATCTCGAGGCTCTCACTTGGCTATGGGATGTCACCAGCCTCGCCGACAAGAAGATCATCGAGCGCAACCAGGCCGGAGTGCTGTCGCGCTTCTATGCGCCAGGCCCCTTCTCCCTGATGGAGCCGGGGACGAGCCAACTCGTCGATCGCTACCTCGCCGACCTCGCGGCGCGGAGCCGCGCCTGAGGTGGCCTACGATGCCCTGATCGTCGGCGGCGGCCACAATGGCCTCGTCTGCGCCTTCTACCTCGCCCGGGCCGGCCACAAGGTGCGGGTGCTCGAACGTCGGGAGATCGTCGGCGGGGCGGCGATCACCGAGGAATTCCACCCTGGCTTCCGCAACTCCACCGCCAGCTATTCGGTGAGCCTGCTCAATCCCAAGATCATCGCCGACATGGCCCTGGCGCGTCACGGTCTGAAGGTCGTGCTGCGGCCGCTGAGCTATTTCGCCCCGGCCGATGAGCGGACCTACCTGATTCTCGATCGCGATCCCGAACGCTCGCGCCGCGAGGTGGCCCGCTTTTCCGAGAAGGACGCCGGCCGCCTGGGGGACTTCCACGCCCATCTAGACGGCGCCGTCGACCTGCTCCGCTCGCTCCTGCTCAAGACCCCGCTCAATCCGGCCGGCGGGGCGCGGGACCTGATCGGCGCCCTCGGCCTGGCGGCCCAGGTGCGGCGCCTCGGACTCGATGGCCAGGAACGGCTGCTCGACCTCTTCGGCAAGAGCGCCGGAGACATCCTCGATAGCTGGTTCGAGACCGATCTTCTGAAGGGCGTGCTCGGCTTCGACGCGGTCGTCGGCAACTACGCCAGCCCCTACACGCCGGGCTCCGCCTATGTGCTCCTCCACCACGTATTCGGCGAGGCCAACGGCGTCCGCGGCGCTTGGGGCCACGCCATCGGCGGCATGGGTTCGATCACCCAGGCCATGGCCAAGGCGTGCCTCGAGGCGGGCGTGGAGATCTCTACCGCCTCTCCGGTCCGCGAGATCGCCATCGCCGGCGGCCGGGCGCGCGGTGTGGCGCTGGAGGATGGTTCCGACCTCGCCGCCAGGGTAGTGGTCTCGAATCTCAACCCCAAGCTGCTGTTCAGCGCCCTGGTGGGGCCGGAGCATCTGCCCGAAGCATTCCGAACCCGGATGGAGTCCTGGCGCTGCGCCTCAGGGACGTTCCGGATGAATGTCGCGCTCTCCGAGCTGCCCAATTTCACCTGCAAGCCAAGCGACGGGCTCGCCGAACAGCACGGGGCGAGCATCCTCATCGCCCCGTCGCTGAAATACCTCGATCAGGCCTTCATGGATGCCCGCCAGTTCGGCTGGGCCCGAGCGCCGGCCATCGAGATGCATATCCCGAGCGTCCTCGATGATTCCCTCGCTCCGCCCGGGGCGCACGTCGCCAGCCTGTTCTGCCACCAATTCGCTCCCACCTTGCCGGACGGGTCGAGCTGGGATGATCACCGTGAAGCTGCCGCCGATCTCATCATCGACACGGTCACCGCGCTGGCCCCCAACTTCAAGGCCGCGGTGCTCGGCCGGATGATCCTCTCGCCGCTCGATCTGGAGCGGAAGCTGGCGCTGACCGGCGGCGATATCTTCCACGGGGCGCTCAGTCTCGACCAGCTATGGGCCGCCAGGCCGGCGCTCGGCCACGGCGATTACCGCTCGCCGGTGAAGGGCCTCTATATGTGCGGGTCCGGAACCCATCCCGGCGGCGGCGTCACCGGCGCGCCCGGACACAACGCCGCCCACGAGATCCTGCGCGACCTGAGGCGGCGTCAGTAGAAGGCTGCGCTGCGGACGCTTCCTCAGGATCGGCGTCAGGGCCGCTCACCGGGATGTGGCTCGCCGCCTTGTGTCAGCACTCCACCATGTTGACCGCCAGGCCGCCCAGCGAGGTTTCCTTGTAGATCTCGCTCATGTCGGCGCCGGTGCGCTTCATTGTCGCGATGACCTTGTCGAGGCTGACCGAATGCTCGCCGTCGCCCAGCATGGCCAGGCGCGCGGCGTCGATGGCCTTGATCGCCCCCATGGCGTTGCGCTCGATGCACGGGATCTGCACCAGTCCGCCGATCGGATCGCAGGTCAGTCCGAGGTTGTGCTCCATGCCGATCTCGGCGGCGTTCTCGATCTGGGCGTTGGACCCGCCCAGCGAGGCGGCGAGGCCGGCGGCGGCCATGGAGCAGGCGACCCCCACCTCGCCCTGGCAGCCCACCTCGGCCCCGCTGATCGAGGCGTTCTTCTTGTAGAGGGCCCCGATCGCGGCGGCGGTGAGCAGGAAGACGCGCCGGCTCTCGGGCGTGCCGGCATGGAAGCGCTCGTGATAACGCAGCACCGCCGGGATGATCCCGGCCGCGCCATTGGTCGGCGCGGTCACCACCCGCCCACCGGCGGCGTTCTCCTCGTTGACCGCCAGGGCCCACAGGTTGACGAAGTCCATGGCCGCCAGGGGGTCGGCGATCTGGCGCTCCATGCGATCGAGGATGGTGGCGCGCAGCTTGTGGGCCCGCCGCTTGACCTTGAGTCCGCCCGGCAGCTCGCCCTCCTGGCGCAGTCCGCGCTCGATGCACGCCTCCATGGCCTTCCCGATGTCGTCGAGGCGCGCGTTCACCTCACCGGCCGACCGCAAGGCGCACTCGTTGGCGAACATCAGCTGGCCGATCGTGAGATCGGCGCCGGCGGCCAGAGCGAGCAGTTCGGCCCCGGAGTCGAAGGGATACGGCGTCGCAGGCCCCGCCTGGTCCGGCGCATTGCGGGCCATCTCCTCTTCGTCGCGGACGAACCCTCCGCCCACGGAGAAATAGGCGCGCTCGGCGATCTTCCTGCCGGTCGCGTCGTAGGCCGCGAAGCTCAGGGCGTTGGGATGCTGCGGCCGCCGCTCCTTGCCCATCCACAGGATGTCTCGCCCTTCGTCGAAAGCGATCGCCGGGCCTTCGCCGCCCAGGCGCAGGGACTGTTCGGCGTTGATGGCCGTCAGGGCCGCCTCGCCGGCGTCGGGATCGAGGCTGGCCGGCTCGAACCCGGCCAGGCCCAGGATCACCGCGCGATCGGTGGCGTGGCCGCGGCCGGTGAGGGCCAGGGAGCCGTAAAGCGAGACTTCGACCCGCGCCGCGCGGGCCGTCATTCCGCTCCTGCCCAGCCAGCGCACGAAGCGATTCGCCGCCACCATCGGTCCCATGGTGTGGGAGCTGGAGGGTCCTATGCCGGGCTTGAAGAGGTCGAAGACGCTGACCGTCATTGTTCAGATAGTTGTTCGAGCCGCGTTCTCAGATGCGCGCCGACCCTATCTCGGAAGCTGGCTGGCTCCCATCAGAAACTCATCGACGGCGCGGGCGCACTGGCGGCCCTCGCGGATCGCCCACACGACCAGGGACTGGCCCCGGCGCATGTCGCCGGCGGCGAAGACGCCCGGCACGCTGGTGGCATAGGTCGTCGTATCGGCGGCGACATTGCCGCGCTGGTCGATCGCGACATCGGCGTCGGCGACGAGCCCGTCGCCGCGCGGCCCGACAAAGCCCATGGCGAGCAGGACGAGGTCGGTCCTCAGATGGAATTCGCTGCCGGCGACCTCGCTCATGGTCAGGCGGCCATCGGGCCCCGCCGTCCACTCCAGGCGCACGCACTCGAGGGCCTCGAGGCGGCGCCCGCTCCCCACGGCTCGGCGGGTGGCGACGGCGAAGTCGCGCTCGCAGCCCTCCTCCTGAGAGGAGGAAGTGCGCAGCTTCAGGGGCCAGTTGGGCCAGGTGAGGGCCTTGTTCTCCCGGGCCGGCGGCTCAGGGAGGATTTCCAGCTGGGTGACCGAAGCCGCGCCCTGGCGATTGGCGGTGCCGATGCAGTCCGAACCGGTGTCGCCGCCGCCGATCACCACCACATGCTTGCCTTCGGCGCTGATCGTCCCGCTAGGGGCGGCGGTCGCCTCGTCATCGCCCGCCCCGCGTCTGTTCTGCTGGGTGAGGAAATCCATGGCGAAGTGAATTCCGGAAAAGCCGTGCGGCGGCAGATCGAGATCGCGCGGCGCCTCGGCCCCGCCGGCCAGGATCACGGCGTCGAAGGCGGCCTTCAGATCGGCGAAGGGAAAGTCGACCCCCACATGGACGCCCGGCGAGAATACGACTCCCTCGGCCGCCATCTGGGCCATCCGCCGGTCGATCGGCCCCTTTTCCATCTTGAAGTCGGGGATGCCGTAGCGCAGCAGGCCGCCGATCCGGTCGCTCTTTTCGAAGAGCGTGACCGCGTGGCCGGCCCTGGCGAGCTGCTGGGCGCAGGCCAGGCCCGCAGGCCCCGAGCCGATCACCGCCACGCTGCGCCCGCTCGGCTGGGCGGCCGGCTTGGGGGCGATCCAGCCCTCCTCCCAGCCGCGGTCGACGATCTGGCACTCGATCGTCTTGATGGTCACCGGATTGTCGTCGAGGTTGAGGGTGCAGGCCGCCTCGCACGGGGCCGGGCACACCCGACCGGTGAACTCGGGGAAGTTGTTGGTCGAGTGCAGGGTCTCGAGGGCCATGCGCCAGTCGTCGCGCCAGACCAGGTCGTTCCAGTCCGGGATCAGGTTATTCACCGGGCAGCCGGTGTGGCAGAACGGAATCCCGCAGTTCATGCACCGCCCGGCCTGGCGCTCAACCTCGATGAGGGGCAGGGGACGGACGAACTCGCGCCAAGTCTTCACCCGGGCGTGACGATCCTCATACGGACGATCGCGCCGTTCAATTTCGAGAAAACCGGTGGCCTTACCCATCGGCCTACTCAGCCGCCACGAGGGAGGCGGCGGCGCGCTCGCGCGCCAGCTCCTCCAGCGCCCGGCGATAGTCCTTGGGCGTGACCTTGACGAAGGCGGTCAGCGTCCCCGGCCAGTCGGCCAGCAGGGCGCTCGCCCGGGCGCTGCCGGTGGCGGCGCGATGGCGCTCGATAAGGATGCGCAAACGCTCGGCGTCATGGGTCAAGGGATCGCCCATGCCGCTGTTCCACACGCTGGGCGCGGCGGGGAGGGGCGGATCGGCCGGCTCGCCGCGCGTCGCCCCAACGGGCGAAAGCTCGATCATCGCCGGATTGCACAAGCGTTCGATGTCGCCGTTCGGGTCATAGACATAGGCGATACCGCCGCTCATTCCGGCGGCGAAGTTGCGCCCGGTCTGGCCCAGCACCACGACCACTCCGCCGGTCATGTATTCGCAGCCGTGGTCGCCGACCCCCTCGACCACCGCCACGGCTCCGGAGTTGCGCACCGCGAAGCGCTCGCCGGCCACCCCCTCGAAATAGGCCTCGCCGGCGATAGCCCCGTAGAGGACGGTGTTGCCGACGATGATGTTGGCGGTGGGCTCGCGCAACGCCTGGGGCGGGGACCTGACCACCACGCGGCCCCCCGACAGGCCCTTGCCGACATAGTCGTTGGCGTCGCCGGTCAGCTCGAGGGTGACGCCGCGGGCCAGGAAAGCGCCAAAGCTCTGGCCGGCGGTTCCCTCGAAGGCGGCGACCACGGTGTCGGGGGGAAGGCCGGCGTGGCCGTGGCGGCGGGCGATCTCGCCGGAGAGCATGGCCCCCACGGCCCGGTTGGAGTTGCGGATCGGCAGGGTGAGGCGCACCGGCGCGCCGCCGGCGAGCGCCGGCCCGGCCGCGGCGATGATCTGGTGATCGAGGGCCTTCTCCAGGTTGTGGTCCTGGTGTCCGCTGTTCCACAGGTCGGTCCCGCCCTGGGCCGGGGCGGCGTGAAGCACTCGGGTAAGATCGACGTGACGCGCCTTCCAGTGGTCGATGGCCCCGCGCATGTCCAGGCGATCCACCTGGCCGATCATCTCCTGGACCGTCCGGAAGCCCAGCCGCGCCATGAGGGCGCGCAGCTCCTCGGCGACGAAGAAGAAATAGTTGATCACGTGCTCGGGCTGGCCGGTGAACCTGGCCCGCAGGACCGGGTCCTGGGTCGCCACCCCTACCGGGCAGGTGTTGAGGTGGCACTTGCGCATCATGATGCAGCCGGCGGCGATGAGGGGCGCGGTCGCGAAGCCGAACTCGTCGGCGCCCAGCAGGGCGGCGACGGCGACGTCGCGGCCGTTGCGCAGGCCGCCATCGGCCTGGACCGCGATGCGGTCGCGGAGACCGTTGAGGAGCAGGGTCTGCTGGGTCTCGGCCAAGCCGATCTCCCACGGCGAGCCGGCGTGAGTGAGCGAAGTCAGTGGGCTGGCGCCGGTGCCGCCCTCGTAGCCGGAGATGGTCAGATGGTCGGCGCGGCACTTGGCGACCCCGGCGGCCACCGTCCCCACCCCGATCTCGGCGACGAGCTTGACCGAGATGCGGGCGGCCGGATTGACGTTCTTCAGGTCGTGGATGAGCTGCTTCAGGTCCTCGATCGAATAGATGTCGTGGTGCGGTGGCGGCGAGATCAGGCCTACCCCCGGCGTCGAATGGCGCACGGCGGCGATGTGCTTGTCGACCTTGTAGCCAGGCAGCTGGCCGCCTTCGCCGGGCTTGGCGCCCTGGGCCATCTTGATCTGGATATCGTCGGCGTTGACCAGATACTCCGCCGTCACCCCGAAGCGGCCTGACGCCACCTGCTTGATCGCCGAACGCATGGAATCGCCGTTCGCCAACGGGGCGTAGCGGTCGGCCTCCTCGCCACCCTCGCCGGTATTCGAGCGGCCGCCGATCCGGTTCATGGCGATGGCGAGCGTCGTGTGGGCCTCGCGGCTGATCGAGCCGAAGCTCATCGCCCCGGTGGAAAAGCGGCGGACGATGACGCTGGCCGGCTCGACCTCCTCTATCGGGACCGGCTCGGCGGCCCAGTTGAACGCCATCAGGCCGCGCAGGGTGAGCTGGCGGTGGTTCTCCGCATCGATGGCCCGCGAGAAGGCGGCGTAGGCCTCAGGCAGGTTTCCGCGCGCCGCGTGCTGGAGGTTGGCCACCGACTCCGGCGTCCAGGCGTGGGCCTCGCCGCGCAGTCGGAAGGCGTAGGCGCCGCCCGGATCGAGCATGGTCCGGTAAAGCGGCGAGTCGCCGTAGGCGTCGGCATGGCGGCGGACCGCCTCGGCGGCGATCTGGTCGAGGCCAGACCCTTCGACGAAGCTCGTCGTGCCGGTGAAGAAGCGCTCGACGAAGTCGCTCGAAAGTCCCACGGCGTCGAAGATCTGGGCCCCGCAATAGGACTGGTACGTGGAGATGCCCATCTTGGACATCACCTTGAGGATCCCCTTGCCGATCGCCTTGACGTAGGTCGTGCCCGCCTTGGCGGCGGCGGCCGGATCGCCGGCGTGGAGCTCATCGAGGGTCTCGAAGGCCAGGTAGGGGTTAATCCCCTCGGCGCCGTAGCCGGCCAGGACGCAGAAGTGATGGACCTCGCGCGCCTCGCCGGTCTCGATGACGAGGCCGGTCTGCATTCTCAGGCCCTGGCGGATCAGCCGGTGGTGCACCGCCGAAACGGCCAGCGCGGCCGGGATCGGAACCCGCTCGGCCGAGACCGCCCGGTCGGAGAGGATGAGGATGTTGTAGTCGGCCAGAACCTTGTCAGTGGCTTCCGCGCCCAGCCGTTCGAGGGCCCGCTCAAGCCCCGCCTCCCCCTCGGCCGCCGGCCAGGTGATGTCCAGCGTCACGGTGCGGAAGGCGCCGTCGAGGAGGTCGGCGATGGCGCGGATCTTCTCCAGGTCGGCGTTGGTCAGGACCGGCTGGGCGACT
Organism: Caulobacteraceae bacterium; assembly: GCA_035605655.1. Taxonomy (GTDB): domain Bacteria; phylum Pseudomonadota; class Alphaproteobacteria; order Caulobacterales; family Caulobacteraceae; genus Acaudatibacter. The sequence continues at coordinate 18,089 of DASZKO010000225.1, forward strand.
TCGAGCCGCTTGTGGGTCCCGGCCTGTCGGCCGAGCAGATTGGGCCGGGGGCCGATCATCGACACCAGGCTCATCACCAACTCCTCGCGGATGGGGTCGATCGGCGGATTGGTGACCTGGGCGAAGTTCTGCTTGAAGTAGTCGTAGATCAGCTTCGGCCGGTCGGAGAGCACGGCCAGCGGCGTGTCCGTGCCCATGGAGCCCACCGGATCCTCCGGCGCCTCACCCATCGGTCCCAGGAAGAACGACAGATCCTCCTGGGTGTAGCCGAAGGCCTGCTGGCGATCGAGCAGGTCGGCCTCGCCGTGGCGCCGGGCCGGCTCCCAGTGCGGCGGTTCGGGGAGGTCCTCGAGCTTGAACTGGGTCTGGCGCAGCCACTCGGCATAGGGCTTGGCGCGGGCCAGGCTGTCCTTGATCTCGTCGTCCTCGATGATCCGCCCCTCATCCATGTCGATGAGCAGCATCTTGCCCGGCTGCAGGCGCCATTTGCGGACGATCCGCTCCTCTGGGATGGCGAGGACCCCGACCTCGGAAGCCATGACCACGTGATCCTGGTCGGTGATCACGAAACGGGCCGGCCGCAGGCCGTTGCGGTCCAGCGTCGCCCCGACCCGGCGGCCGTCGGTGAAGGCGATCGCCGCCGGCCCATCCCACGGCTCCATCAGGGCGGCATGGTATTCATAGAAAGCGCGCCGCTCGGGCGACATCGAGGCGTTGCCGGCCCACGCCTCGGGGATCAGCATCATCACCGCGTGGGCCAGAGGATAGCCGCCGGCCAGGAGCAGTTCGAGGGCGTTGTCGAGCTTGGCGGTGTCGGAATCGCCCGGATGCAGCAGGGGCCACATCTTGTCGAGATCCGGCCCCAGCAGGTCGGATTCCAGCGTCCGCCGCCGGGCGTTCATCCAGTTGGCGTTACCGCGCACGGTGTTGATCTCGCCGTTATGGGCGATGAACCGGTAGGGATGGGCGAGCTTCCAGGACGGGAAGGTGTTGGTGGAGAACCGCTGGTGGACCAGAGCCACCGCCGATTCGGTGAGAGGGTTGGTCAGGTCCTCATAGAAGCTGCCCACCTGGTGGGCCAGCAGCAGCCCCTTGTAGACCACGGTCCGGCTGGAAAACGACGGCATGTAGAAATCCGCCAGCGCCGGGGTGTCGTAGCGCTCGGCCAGGCGTCCGAGGGGGTTCTGGGTCTGCTTGCGGATCGCCAGAATCTTGCGCTCGAAGGCGTCCTGATCTGGCGTCGAGGCGCCGCGCGCAACGATGGCCTGGCGGATCATCGGCGCCTCGGCCAGCACCGCTGAGCCCAGGCCGGCCAGGTCCACCGGAACCTCACGCCAGCCGATCAGCCTCTGGCCTTCGACGCGGATGAAATGCTCGAATTGGCCGATGGCGAGTTCGCGGGCCTCCTCCTCGCGGGGCAGGAAGCACATGGCCACGGCGTAGTTGCCCCGCGAGGGCAGGTCGAGGCGGTTGTCCGTGGCCCATTGGCGTATCAGGGGATCGGGAATCTGGATCAGGCAGCCGGCCCCGTCGCCGACCAGCGGGTCGGCCCCCACCGCCCCGCGATGATCCAGATTCACCAGGATCTCGAGGCCGGCGGTGACCACCTCGTGTGACTTTCTGCCCTTGATGTTGGCGACGAATCCAACGCCGCACGAGTCGTGCTCGTGACGGGGGTCATAAAGTCCCTGCGCGGCCGGGATTCGCGGCAAAATCTTCTCTCGACAGGCAACGCGCCTGCTGCGCACGCAACAGACGTTCCAAAAACGCGCCCTTACGCGAGGGGTGGCGAATTGTCGAATCTCGCCTGCGGCTTGGTCATCAACAGGGCGTGAAATGGTTCCGCAATGCGTGCGTGCGACCAACCGGGCTCAAACAAAAGGCGCCGATGGCGACGCGCCTTGACCACGCCTCGTCCAGCCGGGATGTTGCATCGCACAAGCGAAAGGCCGACCATGAGAGCTGTCATCCTGCTGGCCGGCTTCGCAGCCCTGGCCGCCTGCGCGCCTCGGGCCGACAAGCCGAAATTCAACGCCGCCGGGGTCGTCGATGCGATCCGCGCCGACGAAGTGCGCTGGAACGCCGACTGGAAGAGTGGCGACGCCGGCAAGATCGCCGCCCATTACGCCCCCGACGCGGTGGTCATGGATACCGGCGAGGCGCCCGTCAGCGGCATCGAGGCGATCCGCGCGGCTGTACAGAAGACCATCGACGATCAGGCCTTCTCGCTCACCTTCAGCAGCGACAAGGTCGACGTGGCCGCCTCCGGGGATCTCGCCGCCTCGAAAGGCGTGTTCACCGAAACGGCCACCGACCCGACCAGCAAGGCCGTCAGCAAGGTCACCGGGACCTTCGTCACCGTTTACAAGCCCCAGCCGGGCGGTGGCTGGAAAGCCGTGTGGGACATCGCCACGCCGGGGGCGACAATGGCCGGGGCGGCGAAGTAAGCTCGCCTGAGCCTTTGAAACGAGGAGCGCGTCATGGAACTGGCCCCCAAGAACACCGGTCTGTCCACCGGCCGCCTGGAGCGGATCACCGAGCACCT
>DASZKO010000059.1:0-2826 GCA_035605655.1 Caulobacteraceae bacterium
GGGCATGGCCGAGGGCGGCGCCCTCCATCCCCTGCAGCAGAAGTTCCTCGAGCACGCGGCCCTGCAGTGCGGCTACTGCACGCCCGGCCTGCTGGTCGCCGCCAAGGCCCTGCTGGCCGTCAATCCCGATCCCAGCGAGAGTGAAACCCGCTACTGGCTGGCGGGCAATCTGTGCCGGTGCACCGGCTACGACAAGGTGATCCGCGCCGTCATGGACGCCGCGGCCGACATGCGCCAGGCGAGCCAATCACCAGCGAGGGTGTCATGAGCGAGGTTCTCGATCGGCCGGAAGTGGCCCAGTTCAAGGTCGTCGGCAGCCGGCCGGTGCGGCCGGACGGGGTCGACAAGGTCACCGGAAAGGCGGCCTACGGGGCCGACATGACCATGCCCGGCATGGTGTGGGGCAAGATCAAGCGCAGCCCGCACGCCCACGCCAGGATTCTCGCCATCGACTCCCGCCGGGCCCAGGCTCTGGCCGGCGTCAAGGCCGTCGTCACCGCCGCCGATTTCCCCGATCTCGCCTCGGAGGAATACGAGGCCGGCGAGAGCGCCGCCAACCTGCGCGACATCGCGCTCAACTGCATGGCCCGCGGCAAGGCGCTCTACGAGGGCCACGCGGTGGCCGCCGTGGCCGCCGTCTCGCCGGAGATCGCCGCCGAGGCGCTCGACCTCATCGAGGTGACATACGAGGTTCTGCCGCACGTCATCGACGTCGAGGCGGCCATGGCGCCGGACGCCCCCCTGCTCCACGCTCACCTGTTCACCCAGGGCCTGGAGCAGCCGCCCGAGAAGCCCTCCAACATCGCCCGCCGCAACGGCCTCTCGCGCGGCGATCTGGCCGAAGGCTTCGCCGCCGCCGACACGATCATCGAGCGCCGCTACGTCATCCCGGCGGCCCACCAGGGCTATATCGAGCCGCACGCCTGCGTCGCCGTCATGGCCCCCGACGGCCAGTGCCAGGTGTGGAGTTCCAGCCAGGGCCAGTTCATGGTCCGCACCTATTGCGCCAAGGTCCTGGGCCTCACCGCCTCGGATATCCGGGTGACCCCGGCCGAGATCGGCGGCGGCTTCGGCGGCAAGACCACGGTCTATCTCGAGCCGGTGGCTCTGGCTCTCTCGCGCAAGTCCGGCGCCCCGGTGAAAATGGTGATGAGCCGCGACGAAGTGTTCCGGGCCACCGGCCCGACCTCGGCCGCCGTGGTCGAGGTCAAGCTCGGCGCGAGGAGCGACGGGACGATCACCGCCGCCGATCTGGTCCTGAAATATCAGGCCGGGGCCTTCGAGGGCTCGCCCGTGGGAGCCGGCTCGATGACGGCGCTCGCCTGCTACGACATCGAAAATTTCGCGATCACCGGCTACGACGTCGTCACCAACACCCCCAAGACGGCGGCCTATCGCGCCCCCGGCGCCCCGATCTCCGCCTTCGCGGTGGAAAGCGCCGTCGACGAGCTCGCTCAGACGCTCGGCATGGATCCCCTCGTCCTGCGCCTGAAAAACGCCGTCCGCGACGGGATGAAGGCCGCTTACGGCCCGACCTACCGCAACATCGGCTATGTCGAGACCCTGCGGGCCATCGCCGAGCATCCGCACTACACGGCCCCGCTCGGGCCCCATCAGGGACGCGGCGTCGCCGTCGGGTTCTGGTTCAATGTCGGCGGCGAGAGCACCGCGGCGGTCCACGTCGGCGAAGACGGCACGGCGGTGGTGGTGACCGGCAATCCCGACATCGGCGGCTCGCGCGCCTCCATGGCCATGATGGCCGCCGAGACCCTCGGCCTGCCCGTGGAGAAGGTCCGTCCCATCGTCGCCGACACGGCGTCCATCGGCTTTTCCATGCTCACCGGCGGCAGCCGCACGACCTTCGCCACCGGCATGGCGGTGACCCAGGCGGCCCAGAAGATCGTCGCCGACCTCAAGCGCCGGGCCGCCCAGCTGTGGACCGTTTCCGAGGACATGGTCGAGTGGGCGGACGGGGCGGCCCAGTGCCTCGACCCGGCCAAGGCCGACGCTGCGCCGCTCAGCCTCGCCGCCATCGCCGCCCAGTCGGCGCGCACCGGCGGGCCGATCACCGCCGAGGTTTCCCTGAACGCCCAGGGGGCCGGGCCGGGCTTCGCCGCCCACATCTGCGACGTGGAGGTCGATCCGGAAACCGGCTGCGTCACCGTGCTGCGCTATACCGCCGCCCAGGATGTCGGCAAGGCGATCCACCCGGCCTACGTCGAGGGTCAGATCCAGGGCGGCGCCGCCCAGGGGATCGGCTGGGCGCTCAACGAGGAGTACATCTTCGACGCCGACGGCCGGATGGAGAACGCCGGCTTCCTCGACTACCGCATGCCGGTGGCTTCCGACCTGCCGATGATCGAGCCGATCATGATCGAGGTGGCCAATCCGCGCCATCCGTTCGGGGCCAAGGGCGTGGGCGAAGCGCCCATCGTGCCGCCGCTGGGGGCCGTCGCCAATGCGGTCAGCCGGGCCATCGGTGTGCGCATGACGACCCTGCCGCTCTCGCCGCCGAGACTGCGGGCGGCCATCGACGCCAGATAGGGCCGTGCCGCACATCATCGCCGCCGACGCCGACTTCCGGGCCCGCGCCGGCGGCCTCGGCGAACTGGACATCGAGGCCGACAGCTACGCCGCTCTGGTCGAGGCCCTCGACCGTCGCTTCCCCGGCCTCGGCGACCACGTCCGCCGGCGCATGGCGGTGGCCATCGACGGCGTCATCCACCAGGACCCCGGCCCGATCCCCCTCACCGCTGACACCGAAGTCTGCCTGATCCCCAAGATCGGCGGGGGGTGACGTAATGCGGGGTGGGGGCCGCGGCCCCA
>DASZKO010000078.1:0-13003 GCA_035605655.1 Caulobacteraceae bacterium
GTGGGCGAGGTGCGCGTGTAGTTGGCCCGCCAGATCAGCGGCACGGTGATCACCAGGCTGAGGATCCACTGCGCCGAGAAATAGCCCAGGAGGGCGGCGACCACGCCGATGCCGGTGACGACCTCCAGCTGCCGGTCGATGGTCGGGCGCCAGTGCGGGTTGCTCGCGGCCGCCGGAACCGCGGCGGGCGGTGGAGAAAACGGCGCGGTGGTCGCCGCCGGAGCGGGAGTCTCCTCGGGTTCCTCGCGAAGCCGCTTCAGCGTCGCGATCAGCCCCTCGATGTGGGCCTCCAGCGGCGGCGAGATCGCGTCCATCCAGTGCAGGTTGATGAGGTTGTAGCGCAGCGCCCCCTGCGGCGTCGCCTCCTCGGTGCGGAAGGGGATGACGATCGCTCCGGCCTCCAGGGCCGCCGACACCTCGCGGCGCACGTGGGCCGATTCGTTGGTGTTGGCGGTGAACACCAGGATCATCGCCCCGGACTGGGCCAGGGCGGCCATGATCGCCTCCTGCCAGTCGGCGCCGTAGGGAATGTCGCGCGGCGCGATCCAGCACCGTTCACCCTTCGCCTCCAGGGCGTGGCAGACCCGGTCGGCGACCGGCTTGTCCTTGCTCGAATAGCTGATGAAGACGTCGTGCGGCATGGCGATGCCTCTAGCGCCTCGCCCTCGCCAGCGCCATGGCCGCTTCCTGCTGCGCCGCGATCGCCTCGCGCGTTTCGGTGATGAGGCGGCCGACGATCGGATGGCCCTGGATGGCCCGCCAGTAGGCCGAGAGCTTCGGCAGGGCGGCCACCGGATCGGGGACGTCGAAAACCTCCGGGATCCACTCGCTGGCCATAACGAGCTGCGGGGCGATGGCCCCATCCGCCCAGGTGAGCATTCCTCCCGCCGCGAAGCCGTCCTCGCCGATGTAGGTCTCGAGAAAGGAGAGCGCCTCGGCCACCCCGCCGGCCGCCTTTTCGATCGTCTCCCGCTCCCAATGGCGCCGCGAACGGGCCGAGAGATCGAAGAACGGCCGCATGGCCATGACGAGATAGAAATCGCAGATCCGGGTCAACAGCCGCATCCGGGCCCGCCCCCACGGCTCGGCTGGCCGCAGCGGCGGCTCGGGAAAGACGTCCTCGAGGTATTCGCAGATCACCTCCGATTCCGGCAGGGCCTGGCCATCGTCCAGAACCAGCGCCGGCACCCGCCCGATCGGATTGATCTTCAGATAGTCGCCCTTGGCCTCGGTGGAGGCATGGAACCCCGGCGGCTCGATGATCTCGGCCGGTAGGCCCTTGGCGTAGATCATCAGCCGCACCCGGGTCGGAAACGGCGAGGCGTTGGTCTGGTAAAGCTTCACGGCTATCTCAGCTCCCCGGCCGGGTCTTCCGTGCGTTCGCCCGGTTCGACGGTGAACACCAGGCTGACGATCTTCCAGCCGTGAGCCGTCCTGGCCAGCACATAGAGATCGCGGCCGTTGTGGCTGAACCGCGCGCCGCGATGAAAGTCGTAGCGCGACCACACCATGGCGAGGCGCCCGTCCACCCGCACCTCCGGCGACCAGACGCGTTCGAGCCACGCCTCCGGCGCATGGCGCGCCTGCGGCAGGAACGCCTCGACGCTCTCCTGCTCCGGCCCGCCCGGGCCCGGTCCGATCTGGGTGAACTGCGCTCCGGGCTGGACGAGGGCGGCGATCGCCGCCGGATCGCGCGCCTGCATGGCCGCGAAGAAGGCCTCGACGGTCTTCAGCACCGCGCCCCGCTCGGGGTTCGCTGGCTGGGCGCCGGCCGTCGCCGCGACGATGGCCAGGCCGGCGATCAGCCCCGCGGCAGCCGCTTTATGGTAGAGTTTCATTATTCCCCTCCGTCCGAGGAGTTCACCTTGCCTCGCCGTGCCGCGGCCGTCCAATCCGATCCCGCCCGACCGGCCGCGACCCGCGCCTGGGGCCGGCGCCTCCTCTGGACCCTCGCGGCGATCGGGGCTCTGCTCGTCATCTGGCGAGCCACGGCCCGCGACCTCTCGATGGCCATCGATCCACTCTGGCGCGTCCCCATCGTCACCCTGAAAGCCAGCCCGATCGGCTGGGACGGCCGGCATCTCCAGGTCGGCGCCGAGCGGGCCAACTCGGCCGGCGTGTGGGCGAACTGGCGGGGCCCGCGCGCCGGGATCGGCGCCTATCCCCTCTGGCTCGAGGACTCCGGTCCGCAATACGCCCCCGTGGTCAGCGCCACGGGCGGCGACAGGCTGGTCCTCACCTACCATGGCCGAAGCTTCGTTCTTGGCCGCCGGGCCGGGACGATGGAGGGCGGCGACGGTCCCATCCCGGCCTATGCGGCCGAACCCGGCGATCACGCGACGCTGGCCATCCAGTCGAGCCTCATCGACTGGCCGGTCACCGAGTTGAACTTCATGACCGGCGCCTCGCCCACCTGGCGGCGCCACCTCTACTACCACCTGGTGTGGACCAAGTCCTCGGGGGCCCGCCTCGATCTCCTCTGGCGCTTCGAGCAGGGCTACTACCCCCAGGACGGCTGGACCGCCCCCGGCGACCGCGATCACGTCACCGGGCTGATCCAAGTCGAAATCCGCCCTCCCTCCCCTTAATGGCCCCTTAATGGGGAAGGTGGCCCGAAGGGCCGGATGGGGTGGCGGCGCGAACCCCACCCGTCCCGGCCTTCGGCCGATCCACCCTCCCCATGAGAAGGGGAGGGAGGAAGACTTGTTAGTGGATGGTCCCCGCCGCCATCACGAACTTCACCCGCTCCAGCTCGGTTATGTCCGTAAGCGGGTCGCCCGCCACGGCGATCACGTCCGCCGACATCCCGACCCTCAGCCGCCCCGCCACGTTGGAGATGTCGAGCAGCTCGGCGGCGGTCACGGTCGCCGCCTTGATGGCGTCGGCATTGCTCATCCCGGCCCCGGTCATAAGGGCGAACTCGCGCCCGTTCTGGCCATGCGGGCCGACCCCCATGTCGGTGCCGAAGCTGATCTTCACCCCGGCCTTGTAGCTGCGCGACAGCGCCGCGATGATCGCCTCGCCGACCACCAGGGCCTTCTCCCGCTGGGCGGGGGTGAGCACCAGCCCGTCCTGGGCCATCCCCAGCACCGTCGCCCCGGCGATCAGCGTCGGAGTGTGGAACGCTCCGTGCTCCAGGAAGAGCCGGATCGAGTCTTCGTCCAGGAAGCTGCCGTGCTCGATGGAGTCCACCCCGGCCATGAGGGCCGCGTTGATCCCGCCCGTGCCATGGGCGTGGGCCGAGACCCGTCGCCCCAGCCGGTGCGCCGTCTCGATGATCGCGGTCAGCTCCTGGGTGGTGAATTGCTGGTCGATGCCGGCCTTGATGTTCGAGAGCACCCCGCCGGTGGCCGCGAACTTGATGGCGTCGGCCCCCTCGGCCACCTGGGCGCGCACCGCCTTCATGCAGCCGTCGGCCCCGTCGCACGTCCCGATCGACGACTGCACGCACATGCACACGTCGCGGCGGAAGCCGTAGGTCCCGCCGTGGCCGCCGGTCGGCGAGAGGATCGCCCCCACCGCCAGGATGCGCGGCCCGGGAACCTTGCCCTCCGCTGTCGCCGCGCGCAGGGCGTAGATCACCTCCGGCTTGTGGGCCCCCAGGTCCCGCACGGTGGTGAAGCCGGCGGCCAGAGTCAGGCCCGCGCGGTGCGCCCCGTCGAGCCCCACCTTGGGGTCGGAATCCTCCACCAGCGCCAGCCGCTCGCCGGGGCCCAGCTGCATGGTCAGGTGCACATGGCAGTCGATGAGGCCGGGCAGCACGAACCGGTCCTTGAGGTCGATCACCTGCGCCCCTTCCGGCGGCTCGACGAAGCCCTCGGCGATCGCCGCGATCTTTCCCTCGGCGATCCGCAGCGTCCCGGGTCCTGACGGCGCCTGCCCCGGTTCGGCCAGCAGCCTGCCGGCGTGGATGATCGTCTCGGTAGGGGCGGGGTTCATGGGCGCCTTTCGGGTTCGCGCCCATTAACCACCTCTTCGATCCTTGCGATATAGAATGGCGTCGACGTGACGCGTAGCGGAGCTGCGAGTGGGCGTACGAGTGCGACGGCTGGGATGGGCGAGCGTGCGTGTTTGGGCTTTGGCGGTGGCGTTCGCCCTGCCGATCGGCACGGCCGTCGCTCAGACGCCGCCGGCCCCCGCCCCCAACGACCCGAGGTCCCAGGCCGAGATCCTCACGGACCTGCGCGGCCTCTTCGGCGGCGAGGACGTCTCGTTCTTCCTGCTCAAGACGAGCACCAAGGGCCGGGCCGTAGATGGTCAGCTCACCAACCTCGATGGCGATCACATCTCCATATTCATCCGCGGCGGCGTCTGGTTCCGCTGCGATCTGCGCCAGCTCGGCGAGGTGATCGTTCACCAGGGCGCCGGCCTCTTCGCCTCGGACTCGGAGCTGACGTTCGGCTGCGCCGAGACCGGCAGCGCGTTGCGGTTCTTCAGCCGCGACGGCCGGGTCCTCGGCCGGATCAAGCGCGATCTCGACATCCTCGCCGCCCGCCTGCCTCCCGCCACCTCGTCCCCCGTCACCACTCCCTCCGCCGCCTCTCCATGAAAAGAGGTCGTGACGGCGTGAGCCAGCTTCGCTGTGGGCCCTCCCGACGCCCCCGGAAGAGGCGTATTGAGATCGGGATGAGAGTCTCTTCCCTCTTCGCCGCGGTGGCGCTCGGCGCCTCCATCGCCCATGCGGCCAACCAGCCGGCCATGGCTCCGGCGGCTCGCTACATGATGGACCCCATCGCCGAGATCGCCCTGGCCCGCACCGCCGCCCCGCCGTCCATCTCGGCCAAGGCCACCGTGCTGGTGCTCGGGGCCCGCGGCTACGAGACCGCGGTCAAGGGCTCCAACGGCTACACCTGCTTTATCGAGCGGTCGTGGACGGCCGGCGTCGACGATGCGGTCTTCTGGGATCCGCGGATCCGCGCCCCCAACTGTTTCAATCCAGCCGCCGTCGCCACCGTCCTGCCGATGTATCGTCAGCGTACGCAATGGGTGCTGGCCGGCGCGACGCGGGGTGAGATCACCAGGCGCACCCGCGCCGCCTTCGCCGCCCACCGCATCCTCCCGCCCGCTCCCGGCGCCTTCTCCTTCATGCTTTCAAAAGAGGGCGACCTCGGCGAACCGGCCGGCGGCGGCCCATGGCTGCCGCACGTGATGTTCTTCGTCCCTCACGGCGAGGCCGCCGCCTGGGCCGCCGGCCTCGAGGCTTCCCCCATCATCGGCGCCGAGAGCCGCGATTTCGAGCCCACCGTGCTCTTGATCCCCGTCCGCCGCTGGTCCGACGGCTCCCCCGCGCCCGCCGCCAGCGACCTCAGCCACAAGAAGTGACTGAGTACCTGTTACGGCGCTTGTGAAGGGCCTTCGGGGCCAGACCCGCGAAGCCTCTGGCCATCCATGCCCGCAGGGTCGCGACGTCCGACAGCATGGCCTCCGGCACGACGACGTAGGATTTGCTGGGCGGCATTTGCGGTTCGTATTGCAGGGGCTTGGCGCCGGGGATGGCCAGCAGATCGTCGCGGTCCTTACCCGAGAGCTTCAGCGCCAGGCCGACATCCGAGAGCGAGGCGAACACCTTGCCGTCGGCATAGGCCATGATCCCGCCGAACATCGGCTTGAACGCCAGCTCGAGGTCCGGGGGCGCCGCCGTCAGGCAGATGGCCTGCAGGGTCTTGGGTTCGTGGGCCATGCGCCGTCCAATAGAGCGTTTGGGAAGTCGGATCGAGTTGGACTTCGGCCCCCAGTCGAACTCGCGACCGCCCCTTGCGGACGTGACGACCTGTGCCCGGGCCTTCCGCCTGGCCTGACCATCGTTGTGACACGGCGCGATGGGAAACAATCCGCGTGACACGACCGACCTCGCCTCAAATCAATGTCCTGGAAAACCCTGGAACCCGCATGAGCCTGGCCGCCGAATTGATCAGGCTAGGCGCGCGCCTGTTCATACGCACTCCCGAAGGTGGAGGCGTTTCGATCGCCCAGCGGCGGACGAGCATGGACGCGTATTCGCGCCGGGTGCCTCCGCCGCCGGCTGGGACCATGATCGTCCAAAAGGCGCTCGGGTGCATTCCCGCGGAACGGCTTGCGCGACCCCTATCCAATCCGGACCGCGTCGTCTTTTTCCTGCATGGCGGCGGCTATGTCTCCGGCGGGCCCGGACTTTACCGCCAGGTGACCTGGCGGATCGCCGAGGCCGCCCGCGCCGCCGTGATCAGCGTCGATTACCGGCTGGCTCCGGAGCATCCCTTTCCGGCCGCCCTCGATGACGCCATCGCGGCCTGGCGTGCGCTGCTCGACGAAGGATTCGATCCGCGGCGTTGCGCCATCCTGGGCGATTCCGCCGGCGGCGGACTGGCCCTCTCTCTTGTCCTCAAGCTACGCGACGAGGGGCATCCCCTCCCGGCCGTCGTCGCCGCCATTTCGCCGTGGACCGATCTGGCGATCACCGGGCCGAGCGCGCTGGCCGGCGCAGCCGACCCCATGTTGACCGCCAGCGAACTCGGCCCCCTGGCGGCTCACTATCTCGCCGGCGCCGATCCTCGCGATCCCTACGCGTCCCCGCTCTATGGCGATCTTCACGGCCTGCCGCCCACCCTCATCCAGGTGGGTGGCGACGAAATCCTCCGCGATGACGCGACGCGCATGGCCCAAGAGCTCGAGAAGGCCGGGTGCGCGGTGACGCTCGAGATCTGGCCACGCATGCCCCACGTCTGGCATGCCTTCGCGCCCATCTTGCCCGAGGCGCGGCGCGCGATCACCCGCATCGGCGAATTCGTCCGACAACTCACCTGAGCTGTCCTGGAGCGGGCTCCGTTCACCCGCAATCGGCCAGTTTCCCTCTCTTCGCCCCGCATCGGGGGGAAGTGGCGCGAAGCGCCGACGGGGGGACGGACGCGCCGGCCTCGAGTCTCCGATCCCCCATCCCCGGCTTCGCCGGTACTTCCCCCTTGTGAAGGGGGAAGAGAGTTGATCCCTCTCTTCCCCCCGCATCGGGGGGAAGTACGGCCGAAGGCCGGGATGGGGGGATGGAAGCACAGACTACGAGTTTCCGATCCCCCATCCCCCCGCTTCCGCGGGTACTTCCCCCTTGTGAAGGGGGAAGCGAGGCAAGGGGGTTAGCCGCGCAGGCCGATCGGTTCGTAGTGGATCGTCGAGCCGTCCCGGACTTGCATCTTCACCCTGATGAGCCGGCCGCGCTCGTCATACCAGACGTCCCGCGAAAACGTTGTCTTGACCACGAAATGATGGGCGTACCGCGTGCGCCCGGCGACAACCATGTCGTCCTCGCCTTTGTCCGTCACAAAGACCGGGACGATGCTTCCTCCCTCCGGGTCGAGGCCGAAGCCGTGATCCGGCGCCGGCCGGCTCCACAGGCTGACCGGAAGGATCGCCGCATCCGCCACACGCAGCTGACCGTCGCCGTCGACGACCATCTTTCCCTGGCGGCTTACCGCATCTACGCGATGCATCTTGCCATTGTCGTCCGTCCGCGAACTCAAGGACTGCAGGCGCCCGTTCGACCACTGCTCGGTCTCGGTCTGATCGAACCGATACAGTTTCACGAAAGCTATCGTGACTTCGAGGTGCGTCGCGATGCGGACGGACGTCTGTCCGCCGTTATAGCTGAGCTCGATCGTGTTCGTGCCGATTTGCGCATCACCGCGCATCACCGCGAATTTCATCGATAGCGGCGCCGTCTCGGCCTGGGTGACCGCCGCAGGCACGACGCCGCACCCGGCCAACACACCAACCGCGAGTACAAGAATTCGCAACTCGGCACTCCTCCGCCCGCCCGTTTTTGCAATTCGAGGCCATGGCGCGCAGCCGAAAGGCCGGAACCGAAAGAACGCTTTGGGTGTTTGGCTTTCAGTACGCAATCAGATTCCGCAGTGTATCAGGCGCTGGATGGAAGTACATGGGCTCTGGGTCGCGGCACAAATACAGCGCTGATGTCCTCGCTCAGCTAGGCTGTAGCCTCCGCGAACGGAATCTTGACCGTACGAGGAAATCCCGGCGTAAAATATTCGGACGCGCCTTCTCGGGAATGAGCGGAATTCTTTTTCGCAACCGCTATGGCTGATCTCAGGTGGCGCCCGGGTGTATCGAGAAACTGCCTGGCGCTCGCCAATCTGCGTGGCGCGGTCATCCTGGTGCTCGTGGCGTTTCATTCCGCCTCGGCCTACCTGGGCTCGTTGCCGCAGGCGCCCTACCCCTTCGACAAGGCGCCGTATCTGTGGAGCGCCTTTCCCATAATCGACAAGTCTCGCTGGTTCGGGCTCGATCTCTTCTGTGCGTGGCAGGACGTCTATCTGATGTGCCTGATGTTCTTCCTGTCGGCCTTGTTCGTGTGGCCGAGCCTCGCGCGCAAAGGCGCGGCGAGATTCGTCGGCGACCGGGTGGTGCGATTGGGCGTGCCCTACCTCTTCGGCGCGCTGATCGTCATGCCCATCGCCCTCTACCCCGCGTACAAGGTGACCGCGGCGGACCCGGGCGTCCCCGCCTATCTGGACCATCTGGTCGCGCTCCCGTTCTGGCCGAACGGCCCGATGTGGTTCTTGTGGCTGCTTCTGGCGCTCTCCGTCGCGACGGCCGTCCTCTGCCGCTTCGCTCCGGGTGTGATCGCCTGGCTGGCGCGTAGATCGTCGGGCGCCGATGTGCGGCCGGGAAGGTATGCCGTCGGAGTGGCGGCCGCCTGCATCGCCGCCTACCTGCCGCTCGCGTTGGCGTTTTCGCCGCTGGCCTGGGCCGATCGGGGTCCGCTGTCGATCCAGCTCTCCAGGATCCTGATTTATGGCGTCGCCTTTTTCGCCGGTCTCGGCGTGGGCGCGGCGGGACTGGAAGCGGGGTTGCTGGCCCCGAATGGAAGCCTGGTCCGCCGCTGGCCGCTCTGGCTCGCCGGCGCCGCCGCGACCTACATTCTGTGGATCGCATTCGCGGCCTTCGCGATGCGCCCGGGCGTCGAAGCGCCCCTCTGGCTCCAGGCGCCGATGGATGTCAGCTATGCGATGGCCAGCGCCGCCGGCTTGTTCGGCGCCATGGCGCTGTGTCTTCGGTTCGCGGCGGTTCGCTCGCCGATCCTGGCCAGCCTGTCCGAAAACGCCTTCGGCATCTATGTCGTCCACTTCGGGTTTGTCGTCTGGCTGCAGTACGCCTTGCTCGGTTTCGCGGCGCCGGCGATCGTCAAGGTCTCGCTGGTGTTCGCGGGCAGCCTGCTGCTTTCCTGGGCTCTGGTGAGCGCCCTGCGCTTCATGCCCTTCGGATTTTCCCTCGTGGGCGGAGAGCGGTCATTCACTCTGCGGGCCGCAAACCCGCCGGTGCGGCTCCCTCCCTTGACTCCCGCCCCCGCCGCGGCGCCTCCTCACCCGATCGCCCGCGGCTGACCGCGGGCAGGGGGTGCAACACATGGCGATGACCGCCGCCGACGACGCGCGCGCCGCCAACGACACGGCCAGGCGTCCCGGCATCCCCGCCGCCCACGTGGCCGCCGTCTCCATCGGCAACGCTCTGGAATTCTACGATTTCCTCACCTTCTCCCTCTTCGCCGTCTACATCGCCGGGGCCTTCTTTCCGGGCGCCAATCCCACCGACAAGCTCTTCGCCTCGCTGGCGACGTTCTGGGCCGGCTTCCTCACCCGGCCGATCGGGGCCATGGTCCTGGGACCGTTGGGCGACCGCATCGGCCGCAAGCCGGCCATGCTCATCTCCTTCGTCCTCATCGGGGTGGGGATGCTCGGCCTGGCGGTGACGCCCACCTATGCGAAGATCGGCCTCTGGGCCCCGGCGCTCGCCGTCTTCTTCCGCCTCGTCCAGGGCTTCGCGCTCGGCGGCAATGTCGGGCCCACCACGGCCTACATGCTGGAGGCCGCCCCGCCGGGCCGCCGCGGCTTCTACGGCGCTTTCCAATACACTTCCCAGGGCGCCGCGGTGCTCGCCTCGGCCCTGATGGGCTGGGGCCTGGCGCGGCTCTTAAGCCCGCACGACCTCGCCGCCTGGGGATGGCGCATCGCCTTCTTCGCCGGGGTGATCATCGTCCCCTTCGGCCTGTGGCTGCGAAATCGCCTCCCCGAGACCATGCACGCCGCCGCCGGCCTCGCCGAGGCGCCCGACGCCCCCAGCGCCCCGCGCCTGCGGGAGCGCACCCCCGTGCGGCCCTACGCCCGGGTCATCGCCTGCGGTTTCGTGCTGCTGACCAGCGGCACCATCGTCACCTATGTGACGATCTACATCACCACCTACGCCCTCGACACCCTGCACATGAGCGCCGACCTCGCCTTCGGCGCCTCCATCGTCTCGGCGTCGGTGCTGACCGCGGCCTCCAGCGTCGGCGGCGTCCTCTGCGATCGCTTCGGCCGCAAGCCGGTGATGCTGTGGCCGACCCTGGCGGCCATCGCCGTCTCGTGGCCCATCTTCTGGCTCATCGTCCACTATCCGGGGCCGCTCAGCCTCTTCGCCGGCATCGCCCTCATTCAGCTCCTCGCCTCGCTCGCCTCGGCCCCGGTGATCGTCTCCCTCACCGAGGGCCTGCCGCCCGCCATCCGCTCCGGGGGCGTGGCCATCGTCTACGCCTTCGCCATCTCCATCTTCGGCGGCGCCACCCAGTTCGTCCTGGCCAAGGCCATCCACGCCACCGGCAACCCCCTCGCCCCCGGCCTCTTCCTGACCGTCGCCTTCGCCCTCAGCCTGCCGGCCATCCTCGCCATCCGCGAGAGCGCGCCGGGCAAGCAGAGAGGGGGCGGGGAGCCGCTGGTCGCATGACCCTCGATCGCCACATCCCAATCTACCGTCATCGCCGACCGTCAGTGTCGGCGACCCATGAACGCGTGAAGAGGGGTGGCCGTGCGTGCACGGCCACGGCAAAGGCTGGCGCCCAATGGGTAGGCGGGACTTACGCCCGCCTATGACGGTCGGGGGGTGGGGAGCATCGTGAATCATGGAGCGCGACCCGGAAGATCCCTGAGCGTGGCTTCCGCGCGCCCATGACCCGCCTCCTCGCCCGCGAGCGCACGATCGCCCCGCCGGGCTTCGACCGCTGGCTGGTTCCGCCGGCCGCCCTGGCGGTCCATTTGTGCATCGGCCAGGTCTACGCCCTCGGCGTCTTCTGGGGGCCTCTCTCGCGCCTCGCCGGCCCGGTCGGCGCCGCGCCGTGGTCGAGCGGCGAGCTCGCCGCCATCTTCACCGTGGCCATCGTCACCCTGGGCCTCACCACCGCCCTCGCCGGCCGCCGGCTGGACGAGGCCGGCCCGCGGGCGGTCATCTTCGCCGCCGCCTGCTTTTTCGGCGGCGGGTTCCTGGTCTCGGCCCTGGGCGTCCGGCTCCATCAGATCGCCCTGCTCTACCTCGGCTCCGGCGTCCTCGGCGGCGTCGGCCTCGGCCTCGGCTACGTCGGTCCGATCCCCACCCTGATCCGCTTCTTCCCGGATCGCCGCGGCCTGGCCACGGGCCTGGCGATCATGGGCTTCGGCGGCGGGGCGATGATCGCCGCCCCGCTCTCGACCTTCCTCATGGCCCGCCTGGCCGGGACCGCGACGGGCGGCGTCGCCGAAACCTTCACGGTCCTGGGCGCCCTCTATTTCGTGGTCATGACCGCCGCCGCCTTCGCCATCCGCACGCCGCCCGCCGCCGCCGCCGACCCGCCGCAGGAAGACGCCTCGCTGACCGCCCGGGCCGCCGTCCGCACCCCCCGCTTCTATCTCCTGTGGGTCATGCTGGCGGTCAATGTCGTCGCCGGCGTCGGCATCCTCGGCGAAGCTCCCGACCTGCTGCGCCAGAAAATGGGCGCCCCGGCCACGGCGGCAGCCGTCGCCGGCTTCGTGGGCCTCCTCAGCCTCTTCAACATGGCCGGGCGGATCATCTTCGCCGCCGCCTCCGACCACCTCGGCCGGCCGATCACCTACACGGTCCTGCTCCTCTGCGGCGCCGGGCTCTACCTCGCCGCCCCCCTGATCGGGGCCCAGATGAGCGTGGCGCTCTTCGTGCTCCAGTACGCGGTGATGGTGAGCTTCTATGGCGGCGGCTTCGCGACCATCCCGGCCTACCTCGCCGACGTCTTCGGCCCGCGCTTCGTCGGCGCCGTCCACGGCCGCCTGCTCACCGCCTGGTCGGCCGGCGTGCTCGGCTGGGTGGCGCTCGCCGCCTTCCGCGACCACCAGATCGCCGCCGGCCTCGCCCGCCCGGTCGCGCAAGCGGAGACCCTGCAGATCATGGGGGCCCTGCTGCTCGTCGGCCTCGTCTGCAACTGGCTGATCCGCGTCCCCGCGCCCGTCCCGGCCGCCCAAGCCCCGGCCAACGCGCCCCCCGCCGGTCCGCCGCCCGCCCCCTCGTGGCGCCGGCCCGCAACCCTCCTCGCCGCCTGGACCCTCGTCGCCGCCCCGATCGCCTGGGGCGTTTCCCAGACCATCGCCGAGGCGGCCGAGCTGGAGCTCTCCTGGCGCCTCGCCCTCACCCTCTTTCCCCTCGCCCTCGGCATCGCCGTGACGGTGTTCTTCTATTACCTGGACAAAAGCCGGTTCGCGGTGCGCGGCGTCGCCGGGCCCTATTTCGCTTCCGTGGCCCTGCTCTTCGCCCTCTACGCCAGCCTGATGGCCACCGAGGTCTGGCAGCGGTCGGTGCGCGCCACGGCCCTGGGCCACAGCGAGATCGCCGCCCTGGACTCCGCCGTCCGCATCGCCGAGGGCGTCCACCCAGGCGACCGGCGCGTGCGCCTGGCCGTCCAGTCCCCCGATCCGGAGCCGGCGCTCTACGCCATCGCCGGCAACGGGGCCTTCTTCGCCGGCCAGGGCCCGGCCAACGCCGCCTTCTACCAGGCGATCGGCGAAGCCCACGGCGCCGATGCCGAACGCAAGACCCTGATCGGTGCGCGCCTCGCCCCCGAAAAGCTCTTCAGCCTCCTCCTCTTCGGCCTCTTGACCCAGGTCGCCATCGCCTTCTGCCAGGCCGGCTCCATCCGGGCCATCGGCGTCACCGTCATGCTCTTCTCCATCGCCTTCGCCGCCTCGGTGGGGATCCTCGAACT
>DASZKO010000120.1:0-11632 GCA_035605655.1 Caulobacteraceae bacterium
CCAGCGGATGCGCCGCCTCAACGATCTTTTCGGCGTCCAGCCGCCGCACCTCACCGACCGTCTTGCGCTCAGAGCCTTCGGCCGCCTGCCGGCCCTGCGGGTCCGCGCCCAGGCCCTGACGAGCGCCAACCGCGCCGCCTACCGCGAGATCCTGGGCGGCCATCCCGGCCTGGAGCAGACGATCTTCGCGGAGGGCACGACGGTCTTTCCGCGCCTCATCGAGCGGGATGGGGAGGCCTTCTTCCGTCTGCTGATGGAGCGCTACGAGACCAGCATCGTGCCCGGCCGCTTCTTCGGCGCCCCCGGCCACGTCCGCATCGGCCTCGGCGGCGACCCCGCCGCCAGCCGCGAAGGCTACAGGCGGATTGCGGAGGCGCTGGAGAGCTAAAACGCCTTCCTCCCTCCCCTTCATGGGAGGGTGGATCGCACGGAGTGCGAGACGGGTGGGGTTCGCGCCGCCACCCCATCCGTCGCGGCTTCGCCACGCCACCTTCCCCATCGAGGGGAAGGAGGACCGCACGCCTCAGAACCTGTGCGCAATCCCGATGTACGGCGCGAAACCCGGGGTGGCGCGGTTGAGGCCGAAGTTGATGCCGGCGTCGAGCTGAGTGTCGCGGCCGAGGCCCAGGGCGGCGGCGATGTCGGCGGAGTATTGCCGCACCGTCCCGGCCGGATCGAAATCCCACTGCCCCCACAGCTCGGCGAAGACGGTGACGTTGTGCGGCAGGGAGAGGCCGAGGTTCACATCCTCCGAGGTCGCCACGTGGTGGCCGTCGCCGGCGGCGTTCTCGAAACTGTCGACCTCGGGCTGAAGGGCGAGGCTGAGCGAGGAGCTGAGCTTGACGTTGACCGGCAGGAGCAGCCCGCCCTCCACCGCCCCGTTGCCGAGCCCATGGCTGGCGGTGGGAGCCTTGACGTAGGGCATCAGGGCGGCCTGGAAGCTCGGCGTGTTCAGGACCTCGTACTTGAGGCGGAAGTAGAGATCGCCGATCCCCGTCTGGGTCGAGACGTGGCCCTCGCCGTCGCCGATGCGCTGGATGTCGACCGGGGCGATGCTGGCCTCGATATCGAGATTGGAGGTCAGGCCGTACTTCAGGGTCGGATTGAAGAGGAGCCAATTGTCCGTACTCACCCCATCTTCGTGCATGAAGCTGGCGTTGACGATGTCCGCCTCGACCTGGAAGTGGCCGACGTCCACCGTACACGGACCATTGGACTTGGTGGGGCGATCGGCGCAGATCGGCTGCGGTTCCGCCGCGGCGGCCGCGCCGGCGAGGACGGCCGAGGCCAAGGCCGCGCAGCCCAGGCGGCGCCAAATCGTCGTCATGACGGTTATACTCCCCGACTCCTCTGGGCCGCGAGTGTGCCGTGCGCCGCCGCCCAAAGCAAAGAAGGCGAGCCATGGCCGAAGAGACGGACGTCCTGATCGCCGGGGCCGGGCCGACCGGCCTGGTGCTCGCGCTTTGGCTGCGCCGCCTGGGCGTGCGGGTGCGGATCATCGACAAGGCGCCCGCGCCCGGGGAAACCTCGCGGGCGCTGGCCGTGCACGCCCGCACCCTCGAGCTCTATGACCAGGTGGGCCTGGCCGAGGCGGTCGTGGCCGCCGGCCGCAAGATCGAGGGCATCCGTCTGTGGGTCGCCGGCCGCCAGCGGGCGCGCCTCAGGTTCGGCGACATGGGCGTGGGCCTCAGCCCCTATCCCTACGTGCTCACCTATCCCCAGGACGCTCACGAGCGCCTGCTCATCGAGCGCCTGGCGGCCGAGGGCGTCACCGTCGAGCGGCCCGTCGAACTGATCGGCTTCGAGCAGGACAATGAGGGCGTCACGGCCCGGCTCCGCGGCCAGGACGGAGCGGAGACGACGCTGCGCGCGGCCTGGCTCGCCGGGTGCGACGGGGCCCGCTCGGTGGTGCGCGAGGCGATCGGGGCCGGCTTCCCCGGCGGGACCTATTCGCGGCTCTTCTATGTCGCCGACGTCCAGGCCACCGGCGCCATCGCCAACGGCGAGCTGAACCTGGCGCTCGACAGCGGCGATTTCCTGGCCGTCTTTCCCCTTCGCGGCGAGGGCAATGTGCGGCTGGTCGGCGACATCGAGCGCGAGGACGGCGAGGAGACGCTCGGCTTCGCCGACGTCGGCCAGAGGATCATGCATCGCCTCGGCGTGACGATCAGCAAGGTGAACTGGTTCTCGAGCTACCGCGTCCACCACCGGGTGGCGCTGACCTGGCGGGCCGGCCGCGCCTTCCTGGCCGGCGACGCGGCCCACATCCACAGCCCGGTCGGCGGCCAGGGGATGAACACCGGCATAGGCGACGCCATCAACCTCGCCTGGAAGCTGGCGGCGGTGATCGCCGGCCGCGCCCCCGCCGCCCTGTTGGACACCTACGAGCCCGAGCGCATCGCCTTCGCCCGCCGCCTGGTGGCGAGCACCGACCGGGCCTTCCAGATCGTCAGCCGCGACGGCCCGCTCGCCCGTTTCCTGCGCCTGCACCTCGCCCCGCTGATCCTGCCGCTGGTCTTTTCGGCGGGCGCGGCGCGCCGCTTGATGTTCCTCACCGTCTCCCAGACCAACGTCAGCTATCGCGGCGGGGCCTTTGGCGAAGGGGCGGCCGGCAGGCTGAAGGCCGGCGATCGCCTGCCGTGGGTCGCCGAGGCGGACAATTTCGCGGCGCTGAGGACCCTCGCCTGGCAGGGCCACGTCTATGGCGAGGCGAGCGCGCCGCTGAAGGCCGCGTGCGCCGCCGCCGGCGTGGCGCTGTCGACCTTCCCGTGGAGCGCGGCGGCGGCCCGCGCCGGTCTGGCGCGCGACGCCTTCCACCTCGTCCGTCCGGACGGCTATCTGGCCCTGATCGCCCAGCGCGACGCCCCCGCCGCCCTCGCCGCCTGGCAGGCCAGGCACGAGCTGAAGTTCGGCTGAGAACCCCACCCGTCCCGACCTGCGGTCGGTCCACCCTCCCCATGAAGGGGAGGGAAGAAAAGCAATTTAAATCAAGGTCCTCCTCCCCCTCGATGGGGGAGGTGGCCTCGCCCCCGGGTCCGACCGAAGGTCGGCCCGAGGACAGGCTCCGCGAGGTCGGAGGGGGTGGGGCGGCGTCCCCCATCCGTCCCGCGCTTACGGGAGGAAGATGAGGTCAGGGCCGAGCTTCCAGGACCATGTTGAAGGGGCCTTCGGCGGCGCGGCGGACGCGGGTGAAGCCGCCGGAGCGGATGACCTCGGCGAGCCTGGCCTCGCCGGCCTGGGCCCCCAGGCCCTCGCCGACCTCCTGGTCCAGGGAGGTCGGCACGCAGATCATCGTCGAGGCGTTGTAGTAGAGCCGCCCGACCGGATTGAGGTTGTCCTCGGGCCTGTCGCCGGCGATCGGCTCGACGACCATCCACCAGCCGTCGCCCTTGAGCACCTTCTTCATGGCGGCGGCGCAGCCGCGCGGATCGCCCATGTCGTGCAGGCAATCGAAGCAGGTCACGAGGTCGAAACCGGTTTCCTCGATGTCCTTGGCGGCGGCCGCCTCGAAACGGACGCGGTCGGCGACACCGTGGGCCTTGGCGTGGCGGCGCGCCTCCTCCACCGAAGGCTCGTGGAAGTCGTAGCCGATGAATTCGCTTTTCGGGTACGCCTGCGCCATCAGCAGGGTGGAGAAGCCGACCCCGCAGCCGACGTCGGCGACCTTGCCGCCGGCCTTCAGCCGATCCTCGAGTCCGTCCAGGGCCGGCAGCCAGTTCTGGACGATGTTGTTGACGTAGCCGGGCCGGAAGAAGGCCCCGGTGGCGCAGAAGAGGCAGCCGGCGCTATCGCCCCAGCGCACGCCCGAGCCGGTGCGGAAAGAGTGCTCGACCTTGGGCTCGCCTTCGATCATTGCGGCGACCATGTCGAAGGCCGCGGCCAGATAGACCGGGCTGTCCGGTTCGACGAAGACCATCGCCTGTTCGGGGGACAGGCTGAAGGTCCGCCCGGCCGCGTCATAGGCGATGTAGCCGTTGGCGGCCTGGGCCATGGCCCATTCGCGCACATAGCGCTCGGTCAGCCCGCCGGCCCGCCTGGCCAGCTCCTCGGCGGTGGCCGGGCCGCCCTTGTGCAGGGCCTCGAAAAGGCCGAGCCGCAGGCCCAGCCGCACGGTCGGCACGCTGAAGGCGCCGCCGAGATCGCCCAGCATCTTGCCGACAAATTCGTGGAGCTTCGCTTCGTCGAGTTGCGCCATCGGTCCTCCTGCTCGCCGCGTCACGGAGGTTTGCGCCCGCATGGTGGCCAGGACAACCCCTACCAACTCGTCGTCAGCGCCCCGGCGACGACGGTCGAGCCGGCGCGGTCCCAGCCCATCAGGCGAGGCGGAATGAGGGGCAGCGGCTTGGCCGTGGCCGGCCATCCGGGGGTGAACTGGGCGTAGCGGATCTCCAGCGTGCCGTGGCCGATCGGCCTGAACGCCGCGGTGACGCCGTCCGGGGCGGCCTGCCAGACGAGGTGGGTCCACCGGCCGGGCTGGTCGAGGATGGGCTCGGGTTTGCCGTCGATGGCCCCGGAGGTGACCGAGGCGCCCGTCCGAAGATCGAGGCGCAGCATGGCCTGGGGGGCCATGGCGAAGTGGAGGCTGATCGTGCCCTCGACGGATCGGGTGGTGTCGATGACCGGGGCCGGGACCGCGACCGGCGCGGCCGGAGCGACCCATAGGGGCCGGGAAAAGGACGGGACGTCGAGCCGGGTGATCTGGCCGCCCTCGGCCTTCAGCACCGCCGCCGTCCACCGATCGGGCTCGAGGGGGCTGGCCCGCCAGGCGTGGCCGGCCGAAACGAGGAACAACGGCTCGGCGGCGCGCGGATGGCGCGGGCTCCACGGCGAAGTGAAGTGCAGCCAAAGGGCGATCGCCACCGCGGCGCAAAGGCTGACGCCGGCCAGGCTGGCGTTGATCAGGCGGGCGCGCGGCCACAGGGCCGGCCACAGGCTCATGGCGGCGAGCCAGAGGCTGAGCGCCGGAAGCTCCGGCCGGTCCATGGCCTGCAGGAAGCTGTGAAAGAGGGAGGCGGCGAAGGCGACCGCTCCGGTCATCACGACCAGGGCGACGACCCAGCGCGGCGCCACCTGCCAGGTCGGCGCGATGAGGAGGACGGCCACCAGCGCTCCTGCGGCCAGCGGCCAGGCGATCACCGCGGTGGTGGTCGGGGCGAGGATCTGCAGGGCGAGAACCGCCAGCCAACCCACAGCCAGCATGCCCACCCAGGCGCCGGCCGACCTCGCCGGCCGCCCCAGCAGGACGAGGACGAGCACGGCGGCGATGGCCGCCTCGATCAGGGCGGCCGCGTCGAAGCCGCCGAACGCCGAGCACGCGAGGCCGGCGGCGGCAATGAGCACGATGGCCGCGAAGCGGGCCTCGCCGAGCGCCAGGCCGAGGGTGACGAACAGGCCGGCCGAAAGCGCCGCCAGGCCCATGGCCACCTCGAAGGTCGGGAAGCGGGCCAGCAGCGGCCGCCCCTCCATCCAGCCGAAGCCGACGCCGGTCAGCGCCCGGGTGAGGTGGAGGGCCAGCGCCCCGCCGGCCAGCAACAGGAGGGCGGCGCCGGCGCCCTGCAGGCCGTCCAGCCAGGAAAGCTCCCGGGCCCGGCGGGCGCGCCGGGCGGCCAAGGCGATGAGAACGCCGATGGCGGCGAGCACCAGCCAGCCGACCCAGGTCGGATAGGCGAGGATGAAATCGCCCACCAGATTGCCATAGACCGCGTCGCTCGTCTTGGGCGGCAGGTCGGGGGCGAAGGCCATGGCGCGGGCCGGGCCCAGCGCCTGCTCGCCCATCTGCTGCACCGCGCCCTGGTCGAGGGCGGCGACGGTGGAGCTCGGCGAATGGTAGTCGAACTCGCGGCCGATGAAGGCGAAATTGAACCCCGAGACCCCGGCCGCCTTGGCCACGGTGTAGTCGGTGTCGTTGGGGAGCAGCTTGTAGACGAAGACGGCCAGGGAATTGGCCGATGGACGCCTGGCCGTGCGCCGGAAGAGGCTCACGGCCGCGCCGTTGCCGGCCCCCGTCTCGAACATCGACGCCCGCCCGCCGCCGCCCCGCGCCTCGAGGTTGAGGAGGAAGCCGACGTGGCGGGCGGCCGCGTCGTCGGCGAAGAACGAGGTGGCGCCCAGGAGGCCCGCCTCCTCACCGTCGGTGAGGACGACCATGACGTCGCGGCGCGGCTTGCCCCTTGCCTCGATGGCGCGGACGATCTCCAGGGCGTCGGCCACCCCGGTGCTATCGTCGGCGGCCCCGGGCGATCCGGGCACGCTGTCGTAGTGGGCCATGAGGGCCACCGCCGGAAGGTTCGGATCGACCCCGGAGAGGACCCCGACGAGGTTTTCCACATGGGCCCCGCCGATCCACATCTCCCCGCCGCGGGGGTCGGCCCTCTGGGCCTCGCCGCGCTGGATGCGCGGCGTGAGGCCGAGCTGGCGCATCCGGGCCAGCAGATAGTCGCGCGCCAGGGCATTGGCCGGCGAGCCGATGGGATGGGGAACGGGGGCGAGATTGGCGATATCGGCCATGGCCCGGCCGGCCGAGAATTCCGTGGCCGGGGCGCTCGCCGGGGCCGGCGGCGGGGTCCTGGCGTAGTGGTAGAAAAGGGCGAAGCCCGCCGCCAGCACAGCCAGGAGGGCGGCGATCCGCGGCATCGGCAACGCCTCGATTCACTTCCTAAGGACAGATCCTCGCCCCAGAATGCGCGTTCGGCCATTTCAGCGCAACGCGAACTGGCTCCGGTGAGGATGCCGGCGTATTCGGAGGTGGCCGAGCGCCGCCTTTCGATTGTGGAGGCGTCCACACCTTCGCGGCCACCCGTCTTGCCATCGCCTCGCGCGGGGTGCAGGCAACGGCGGCACGGGAGACGCCGCCTTGACCGAAGCCGCCGCCCCCACCGCCCCTGGGTCCGCGACGGCCCCTACCGCCGCCCCCGCCCCGCCGGCCAGGTCGTCGAACCTGGTCGGCGCCGGCATCCTCGCGGTCTGGCTGGCCCTGGGCGCCTTCCTGCTGGCCGCGCCGCGGCCGCCTCACGTCTTGACCTTCGCCTTCGTGATGGTCGGATGGCTGCTGTCGGTAATGGTCCACGAGTTCAGCCACGCCTTCATCGCCTGGAAGGCCGGCGACCACACGGTGAAGGCCAAGGGCTATCTGGATTTCGATCCGCGCCGCTATGGCGCCCTGCAGACCACCCTCGTCGTGCCCATCCTGGCCCTGGCGCTCGGCGGCATCGGCTTTCCCGGCGGGGCGGTCTATCTGCGCGACGACCTGATGCGCGGCCGCGCGTGGCGCGCCGCCGCCGCCCTTGCCGGTCCGGCCGCCACCCTGGCGATCCTCGTGCTGCTGGCGGGCGCCCTGCGCCTGTGGGCGAACTTCGGCGCGCGAGGCGACCTCTTTCCGGCGCTCGGCCTGCTGGCCTTCCTCCAGGCCATGGCCCTGATCCTCAACCTGCTCCCCATCCCCGGCTTCGACGGCTTCAACGCCATCCGTCCGTTCCTGCCCCGCGCCCTGGCGGCGGCGATCCGCAAGGCGCAGGCTCTGGCGCCGCTGGTCCTGCTCGCCCTGGTCTTCTTCACGCCGGCCGGCGGCCGGCTGTTCGCCGCCGCGGCGGCCCTGACCACCGCCCTGGGCGTGCCGCCGCAAGCCCTGCAATACGGCTGGAACGCCTTCCACTTCTGGCGATAGAGGGTCGGAGGCGGCCCCCTCGCTGAGAATATGTCTAGACATAGTCACCGGCGTCGAACCCGCCTTCGCAAGGCTGGCCAAGCGCCGCCATCCGCAGCATAGGTCGCGCCGACGTTCACCGCCCTCGAGGACCTTGTCGCCATGTCGGATCTCGTCTTGCGCCGCGACGCCGGCGCCGTCGCCTGCCTCACCCTCAACCGGCCGGAAAAGCTCAACGCCCTCAACGTCGCCCTCTTCCGGGACCTCGAGGGCCACATCGCCGACATAGAGCGCGCGCCGGTGGGGGTGGTGGTGGTGCGCGGGGCGGGGCGGTGTTTCTCGGCCGGCCACGACCTCGGCGACATCGCCGCCGGCGAGGCCCTGCCCCGGCCCCACTACCAGTCGCACGTCATCGAGCGCCTGGCCGATCTCCCTTTGCCGGTGATCAGCGTCGTCCACGGCCACTGCTACACCGGGGCCCTGGAGCTGGCCCTGGCCGGCGACATCATCCTGGCCGCCGAGGGGGCGAAATTCGCCGACACCCACGCCCGCTGGGCGCTCACCCCGGTCTGGGGCCTCAGCCAGCGCCTGCCCAGGCGGGTGGGAACCTACAAGGCCCGCGAGATGATGTTCACCTGCCGCACCTATTCGGGGCGCGAGGCGGAGGCCATGGGCCTGGCCAACCTCTGCGTTCCCGACGGCGAGCTCGACGCCGCTCTGGAGGAGCTCACCGGCCACATCCTCGCCAATTCCGCCTTCAGCCACGCCGCCAACAAGCGCCTCTTGATGGCCACCGACGGGATGAGCCAGGGCGCCGGTCTGGCTCACGAGATCTACCGCGGCGAGGGCCGGGGCCCGGACATGGCCGAGCGCATCGCCGCCTTCACCGGCAAGGCGCGGGCGCCGGCATGAGCGACCTGGCCGTCTTCTACGAGCATCCCAAATGGTTCGAGCCGCTGTTCGCGGCCCTGGACAGGCGCGGCGTGGACTGGACCGCGGTCGCCATCCAGGACCACGTCTTCGATCCGGCCGCTTCGCCGCCGCCGGCGCCCGTGATCCTCAACCGCCTGGCCATGTCGTCGTTCCTGCGCCAGGGTGAGCACGCCCTCTACTACAGCCTGGCCGTGCTCGATCACTGGCAGGGGCTAGGCGCGCGGGTGATCAACGGCCCAGGGCCGCTGGCCTATGATCTCAGCAAGGCCCGGCAGCTGAGCCTTTTCCGCCGCGCCGGCCTCGCCATCCCCGCCACCCGCGTGGCCCACCGGGCGGCGGACATCCCGCGCCTGGCCGCCGAGGTCGGCTATCCGGTGATGGTCAAGGTCGACGTCGGCGGCTCGGGGACCGGCATGATCCGCTACGACACCCCCGCCGATCTCGCCGCGGCGGTGGCCGATGGCCTCACCCCCGCCTCGGTCGACGGCGTCACTCTGGTCCAGGCCTTTGTGCCAGCGAGGGATGGGCGGGTGTTCCGCTGCGAGGCGCTGGACGGAAAACTCCTCTACGCCATAGCGCTGAGCGGGGCCGGCGCGACCTTCGATCTGTGCCCCGCCGACGTCTGCCTGGCCGACAAGCCGACCATCACCGTCGAGGCCTTCGATCCGCCGGCGCGGATCGCCGCGGCCGTCGAGCGCGTCGCGGCCATGGCGGGCCTCGACGTGGGCGGGATCGAATACCTGATCGACGATCGCGACGGAGAGGCGAAGTTCTACGATCTCAACGCCCTGTCGAACTTTGTCGCCAGACCGCTGGAAGTTCTGGGCTTCGATCCGCACGACGATCTGGTCGATTTCCTGGTTCGCGAGATCGCCGCGACGAGGGTGAGCGCATGAGGTACGGCTTCTGGGCCCCGGTGTTCGGCGGCTGGCTGCGCAACGTCCGCGACGAGGGCATGGCGCCGACCTGGGACTACATGCGCCGCCTGTGCCAGCGGGCGGAGGAGATCGGCTACGATCTCACCCTGATCGCCGAACTCAATCTCAACGACATCAAGGGGACCGACCAGCCGGCGCTGGACGCCTGGTCGACGGCGGCGGCCCTGGCGGCGGTGACCTCGAGGCTGGAGCTGATGGTCGCCGTGCGCCCGAACTTCCACCAGCCGGCCCTGTTCGCCAAGCAGGCCGCCAACATCGATCGGATCAGCGGCGGGCGCCTGGCGCTCAACGTCGTCTCCTCGTGGTGGGCGCAGGAGGCGAAGAGCTACGGCTTGGCCTTCGACGAGCACGACGACCGCTATGGCCGCACGCGCGAGTGGCTGGAGGTGGTCGACGGCCTGTGGCGGGAGAAGCGGTTCAGCTTCGCCGGCGAGCGCTATCGCCTCGAGAACGCCATCTGCGAGCCCAAGCCGGTACGCAAGCCGGTCGTCTACGCCGGCGGCGAGTCCGAGGCGGCCAAGGCGATGATCGCGGCCCAGTGCGACGCCTACGTCATGCACGGCGACGCCCCCGAGGTGATCGGCGCGAAGATCGCCGACATGAAGGCCCGCCGCGCCGCTCTGGGAAAGGAGCCGATGATCTTCGGCATGGCCGCCTACGCCATCGTCCGCCCGACCGAGGAGGCGGCCCGCGCCGAGGCGGCGCGGATCACCACCCTCGATCCGGCCGCGCCGGGCTTCGCCAACTTCAACCAGTGGATCTCGGGAACCGAGCTGGAGCGCGAGCTGAAGATCGCCGAGTACTCGGTCTCCAACCGGGGCCTGCGCCCCGATCTGATCGGCACGGCGGATGAGATCCGCGCCCGCATCGCCGCCTTCGAGGCGGCCGGCGTCGATCTGCTGCTGCTCCAGATGAGCCCGCAGTACGAGGAAATGGAGCGCTTCGCCGGCGAGGTGATCGCCGCTTGAGCGCGGCTATTTCAGGGTTTCGTCGAGGAGCTTGAAGAGTTCCCGCCAATGCCGCTCGGCCGCCGCCTCGTCATGGACCGGCATGTCGGGCGGGGCGTAGCCGTGGTGGGCCCCGGGATAGATCTCGACGGTGTTGTCGACCCCGGCCGCTGTGAGGGCCTCGCGCAGGCGGTCGGCCTGGGCGGGCGGGAAGCCGGCGTCCTCGTCGGCCCCGCCGACATAGACCCGGGCCGTGATCCTGGGGGCCAGGAGGTGCGGGCTGTCCGGCGCGTCGGTGGCCAGACGGCCGCCGTGGAAGCCGCCGGCCGCCGCCACCCGATCGGGGAAATTGCCAGCCGCCCGCAGGGCCAGGGCCGCGCCCATGCAGTAGCCGGTGACCCCGACCTTCTCGCCCGCCACGTCGCCCTGCCGGGAAAGCCAGGCCAGGAAGGCGCCGGTGTCGCGGGTCGATTTCTCCGGATCGGTGGAGGCCATCAGCTTGCCGAAGATCGTCCGCCGGGTCTCCTCGCTGGCCATCGCCGCCTTGAGGTCGATCGGCTCGTAGGGCCCGGCCCGCCAGAACATGTCGGGCAGCAGCACGAAGTAGCCGTGGTCGGCGAGGCGCTGGCTCATGGCGAACAGGGCCGGGCGGATCGCCGGGGCGTCCATGAAGAAGATCACCGCCGGCCACGGGCCCTCGCCGTGATCGGGGCGGAAGACGAAGGCCCGCGCCTCGCCGTCGGGGGTGGGAATCGATACCTGGGTCTTCGCCATGCCGCGCCTTACAGAGAATTCACTAAGCAAAACGCATCTAAACGTCCATGGCCGCGCCTCATAGTTAGCGAACGGGCGGCATTGGCGCGGCTCGAAAAGCGAATTGGAGACTTATCATGGCGGGGGAAATCGTTCCGTTTTTCTTCTTCAGTTTTCTGGCGGCCGTGATCCTGGTGCCGATCTGGCTGCGCCATCGCGATCGCGCCCAGATGCAGGAAACCTTGCGCGTCGCGCTCGAGAAGGGCCATACCCTGCCAGCCGACCTCGTCACCGCACTGCAGGCCAGCATTTCGGCCAAGACCATGCCGACCCGCGAGGGCGACCTGCGCCGCGGCGTCGTCCTGATCGCCGTCGCCTTGGGCTTCATCGCCCTCGGTTTCGGCCTGTGGGTCGGCCTG